>JAYTPD010000051.1:0-8860 GCA_043747435.1 Bdellovibrio sp.
TGAAAAAATATGAAACAAGACTCCAGATCAAAATCTTTGACGCCGATCAGCTGACAAAGTCCCTTTGTAATTAAATGACAAAGTCGCTATGTAATCGCATAATTAATTTAATTATTATTTTAAGTTCCTTGTACCAATTTGAAACGATTTAGACCTGAAACAGATAACCAGATCAAAGATTGGATAGCGAGTCGACTCGTCTAAATTTCCGAGCAATTTTTTCAAGATGTTTACTGTCATCATCAAGATTTTCAAATGCAAATGGATTGAAAAACTGATTGGTGCTGAACATCTTTCGATCAACAGGGGATAGCTTGGACTCTTCGCAAACGTTTTTCCAGTTATCGACGATTGAGATTGCGATCTTTTCAATAATTCCTATCGCTTCTTTTCTTGAGAGTTGAAACTGCGCTGCTGAATTTATACATTCTTTGAGTTGGCTCATTCGATTATTACCATGAATGAGCATGGCCTGGGATGCTGTGCGACCCGTGCGTGGTTGCGGGCAAATATCATAGGCCGGTGTTAACTTTAACATTTTGCCGTCCCAAAAAGCTGCATGATTTCTTGCGTGGTCATCGTTATTGCCTATCAAAATATTAAAGACCAAGCGTTTATAAAGCTCTGTTAATGTTTTAGAAGCGTCATAAAATTTATGACGAATACTTTCTGCGAGTATTTCATAGCTTGCGTACATGGCTTCCATTTCGTCAAATTCAAAAATTGTAAGTGCTGAAACCATACTTTTACGTTGCCAGCCTTCAGCCGATTTCACCCGATCAAATCGTTCAATAAGTAAGACATCTTTTTTCGAAGATTTTCTAAGCATGACGTTTGCGACTTCAAGGCCAGCCCTTTGAGCTAATCGCATAGCAATAAATTCAGCTTTAATAATATTATAGAGATCAGTTGTTGAAGAGAATTTAGCGATATATTTTTTATTTTTTTTCGCATCTTCAATAAGGGCTTTTGGGCGAGCACCACCAATTGGACTTCCGTGAAAGAGGGCCTGATCAAGTGCTTGAGTCAGTGGAATTCCATTTTCGACTCTTGCAGCGGATTCAATAAGTTCTTCAAGTTCAGAATTTTGCGCAAGTCGCGGTTGGTATTCTGTCGGTGATAATTGAAAATCGAGGGCACCTATGCGGTCTGAGCCTGATTCTAAAAGAAAAGTCAATTCATCTAACTGGTATTGATCAATTGACGAGCCCGTAGCACCATATTTTTTATTGATGATGACCCGTCTTCCCCAAGCATCAGGTGAGCCATCGCGAAGGCAGCTGGGCATAGTTAAGTTTTTTAGTAGAGGAAGTGCTCCGGGTTTGAGTGGTAACTCGGGTTCGTAGATTGAAATTTTGTTGGTTCGTTCAAGATAGCTCTGACCATAATTAAAAATTAAAGATTTATTTTCTGGTTTAAGCTTTCCTGCAACTACGGGCTGCACTTCGCCCGGTAGAAAAATCCAAACATAAGCTTCTTTGTAGTTTTGGGATTTAGAAGGCATCGTCTATTTCTTTTTTCTTTTTACGAATACTTTTTGGTAAAAGTGCGATTTTGTCATTGAATCGGTCCATGCTTGATAAAAAAGTAGATGTTGAATCGACATCAAAAAGTTTTACTCCGACCAAAGTTGCTACTTCAAAAAATAATCCAAGCTCACATTTTAAGTCGCCTTTTTCAATTTTTTGTAAAGTCGTTCTAGAAATTCCTGCACGATCGGCCAGATCGACTTCAGTTAGTCTGCGTTCTTTGCGGCCTAGTTCGATGTGTTTGCCAAGTAAAATTGCGGCATCTTTTGTGTGACGAGAGTAGCTTCTTTGTTGGTTTGCTTTCATAGGCTTATTATCGGTCAATTTTAAGAAAAATCAAGTAAATGGTCATTATAATGGTCATAAAATGGTATCATGACTATTATAATGGTCATTTTTGATAAATTGGTTATTCAATTTCTCAGTCATAACGATTTTAAAAAAGCCGACTAAAATCTTATCTTAAAAAATCGTGGCCAAAGTTTGGGTGTGCTAGCTGCATATTCTTGATAGCCTTTTCGTTTCAAGTAATTTTTTTCCAGCAAAGGAATTCCTGAAAAATAAAGCAGCAAGTAGGTTAAAAGCACCGGAAAAATGATCAGACCTAAATGTAAACCCCAAGAGAACTGAAACAAAGCGATGCCACTCCAAAAAATAATTTCTCCGAAATATTGCGGATAACGAGAATACTTGAAAAGCCCAGTTTGAATGAATGAACCACTGGGTGGCTGGCCTTTCTTAAAAATAGACTTCTGCGCATCGGCTACTGTTTCATAAATCAAACCGAAAAAACCGAGGCCAAGTGAAAGCCAAGTGAAGTGATTCAATAGTGGATTTAAATTTGAAAGATGAAAAAGGAGCGGAGTTGCAAGCAGACTGAGTAGTGCTCCTTGAAGTACAAAAACTTTCAAATAGCTATTGAGGATCCAATTTTTTCCCCAACCTTCACGGAGGTCGACATATCTTTGGTCTTCTGCTTTACCACTCATACGCCACCCCAAATAGCCAGCCAACCGAACTGACCAAAGTAGAATAAGCAGTAAAAGTATTTTTTGAAAGAAAACTGGAGACGTATTTTTTAAATAAGCAAATAAAGCAAGAAGACCAAAACCAAGACCCCAGCCCACATCGGCAAGATCATTTCGTTTTAATCTGAGTGCCAATAAAAATAGAAAGAATTCAAAAATCTGAATAATGATAAATGATTCTAAATAAAGTTGCATTGATTCGATGCTAGCTAGCTGACTACCTCAAGTCATTAACTTTAATATTGAATTCTCAATTCGTACTTATCCCAAACAAAACACGTAGGCCTTCTTCCCATGGATAAGCTTTTGTTTGACCAAAAGTGGCTTGAAGCGGATCGCGTGAAAATAAATATCTTTGTGCTTTGGAATCAATGTCACGGCCTAAAGTTTCGAGCGAATGCGCATCTTGGGATTTAACTTTATCTGTTGATTTAATTTCGATGAGGGCCCTAGGCATTCCGGGGCGATCGATGATCAGATCAATTTCAACATCATCCTTTGTGCGAAGATATGAAATCGACCATTCAAGGCGATGATAAGATATGAGCTTTACAATTTCTAAAATAATCCAGTGCTCAAAAGCATCACCCCAAGCTGATGTCTGCGGTAATAGTTCTACGCTTAATGTGCGATCAAGGGCTCGTTTAATTCCTGTGTCGATAAAATAAAATTTTGGAGCCATTCTTTGAGCTTTACGTACCGATTTATGAAAACTAGGAACTTGAACTCCAAGCAAAGTGTCTTCTAAAATTTGAAAATAATTTGCAACTGTCACGTCATGTACACCAACTTCAGAAGCAATTTTGGTGTAATTAAGAATTTTACCATTCATTTGTGCAGCGACTTGAAGGAATCTGCGAAAAGGCTCTAGTTTACGAACCCACTGTTCTTGCTGAATTTCTTTTTCTAAATAAGTCGCTGCATATGACATAAGATATTCTTTTTGATCGAGAGAGTTTTTATTCAAGTAAGCCTCAGGCAGTGTACCCACTTCGAGCGCTTTTTTTAGATTAAATTTTTCTCCAAGTTCAAAAGAAGTAAACGGATACAGATGATACAACCACGCACGGCCCGCTAATAAATTAGAACCCGCTTGTTTTAATTTACGAGCACTTGATCCCGTCATAATAAATTGACGTTTTGTTTTTTGAATTTGCTGATGAATCACATCTAAAATTTGCGGAAATTTTTGAATCTCGTCAACAATCACATTTTTTTTTAAATTTTCTGGAGCATTAATTATTCGAAGAAATCTTTGTGGATCTAAACGAAGTTCGTCGATCAATTGAAGATCAAGTAAGTCTAAATAAAGAGTGTTTTTTTCGTTATAAAGATGCTTCAGCCAGGTCGATTTGCCGCTACCGCGTGGACCGAACAAGAAAAAGCTGTTTGTTTTCGATAGGTTACATTGTCTCTGAATCATAATCAGGATTTTAACGCTATATCTTGATGAGTGACAAGAACTATTCTTCAACAGCGACAGAAAAAACATTATTCGATACGAACATCACTTTTTCAGTTTTAGTTTTTCGATTGGCTATTTCGATTATTTTTTGGTCGAGTTGATCGTAAAGTTGAATTAGTTCAGTGGCATCTTCTTTTGATAAGCCCAGACAATACATTTGAAAACGATTGGGGCGATGAAGGCTATTTTTGCCTTTTGAATCAAGAGCTAAAGCTGCGCGGGATAATCCAGTTTTGAATCTTTGATATTCTTCGATCTCGGTAGGGTTTACGTGATTAATAAAAGCTGTTTGCTGAGTCAAAGCTATTGCGCCACCATTTTCAATTTTTACAAGAGAGCGTTCAACATCAGTTATTTTTAAAATTTTAGGGCCGCCTAATGTTTCTAAAATCCAAGACGCATTGTTTTGATAATCAGCCCGATTCATCAGAGCTAAAATCGCCATACTGATCCAATCACGGAAAATATAATTTTGTTGGTCGGTAAATTCATTTGCAACAGTTGATCGAAACTGGCGATCGGTGGCCGAATAAGAACGTAGAATACTTGCAAAGAATTCTTTTATTTTTGAATCTTTGGCTGTATTTTTTAAAAATAAAAAGACAAAGTACTGTGTTTCAAATTGATCAAAACCAAAAAGTTCGCTTAATGGAATAATCTTGTCGACGCTAATGTGGCGTTTTTTATCGATAACAAGTTTCAGATAACTTTTTGTGGTTTTAAGTTTTAAAGCCAAGGTTTGAAATGAAAAATTCTTACTTGTACTTTTCATAAGGTCGCAGCGGATTTTTAGAAAGTCTCTGTAGTCTGTTATTTTTTTAATATTCATTTCTGAAAATCCTTTTAGACTGGTCCTAAAGAGCCATTCCGAACCCGGCAGCAATTAGCAAATTATTTTTATACAAAAAATAGCCGCGGCCATTTAATACTGAATCAGGATCCCAATATGTTTTGTGAACGATGCCATCGTAAGTTTTGACTTCAGGAACAGAATCCCAATCAACTTTTAAACCTGATTTGGCTGTAGCCTGTTGAATTACTTTTTTTACTTCATCTTCATTAAGACCAATTTGATAGCGAATTTCGCTCATCAAAGTTTCAGGTGAAGAAACTGAAAAAATTAACTGAACTTTTTTTTCGAAATTGTAAGTCGTTGTTGAAAAGTCATGACTTTCAATATTTCTAGTTACACTAGTTTCACATTTCTGTAAGTCTCCAAATTTTTTAACTATGTAATCAAAAAGAATTTGTTGACTAGCATTTAGCTTTATTTCAGTTTTGCCACAGGGATGAACTTGATCAATCAAAGAACTTTCATTTAATGCCGAAATATGTCGAGAACCTTCTGTTGATAAGGACTGTGATGAAACACATGAAAATAAAAAAATAGACCAGACAGATAATATGAATAAACTTAAATGCATAGTGCTCCTTTGATGTAAAAATGAGTGTCAAGCTTAAGCCTCTTTAATTAAAGTTAAAACTAAATCTTGCCACCAACCAAGATCAATTTGATACAAAAAAAGAAGTCTCAAAAAAAGATTCTAGTTAAAAAAGCAAAGTAAGCAAAAAATATCGTTTTCTATCAGAAAACGTTTCTGTCATTTTTTTTGCAATTAAATCATAGATTCTAACAAGATAGATCATCCTGTCTAAAACATAGACTGTATTTATGCAAAATCAAAAGTCAGCCGATGGTTAAAAAGAATGAAAATCAATCTATCGAAATTTATTGGGGTTTGGATGACAATCAAAAATGTTTTGAAAAATCATAAAAAGTTTTATGTGGTAGCTGCTATAGGATTAATGCCGGTGCTACTGTTGTTTCAAAACTGTGGTAAAGGTTTTCAAGCGCAGAGTGGTGTTGAGTTGTCTTCAGTTGCAGATTTACCTTCGCGAATGTCATTTCCACAAATCAACATTGCACCGATGGATAGCCTTACAAATCAATCCTCAGTTACATTAAAATTTACAGTGACAGGAGTTAGCAGTAACGAAATCAAATCTTTGACTTGTCAACTAGGTACAAACCAACCTCAGGACTGTTCATCGTTATCAGTGATTTTTTCGAATTTAGTTGATGGTGATTACTCAGCTAAAGTGATGGTTGAAACCATCAGTGGTATTAAAAATGAAGCCCTGCAAATTTTTAGAAAAGATGGCACAGCGCCAGTGATTTTAGTTTCTTCAGCTCCTTCAGTATCGACAAATCAAACAACCGCTTCATTCTTGTTTAGCACAAATGATAATCTTTCTGGAGTTGAAAAGATCGAATGCATAATCGATACAACAGTTTTTAATACATGCAATTCACCTTTTAATTTAACCGCACTTTCTGCAGGAAATCATATGGTTAAAATCAGAGCGACAGATAAAGCAAAAAATACGAGTCTTGAGTATTCTTATACCTGGAATATTAATTTTACAGTGCCAACCGTTTTGTTTACGGTAACACCATCAGCACTAACGAATCTATCAACAGCTTCATTTACATTTTCTGGAGTAGGAATTTTATCTTACGAGTGTCAGCTTGATAGTGGCTCTTATAGCGTATGTACTTCACCAAACAGTTTACCAATTCTAACTTCTGGATATCATACGTTTCGTGTTCGTGGAACTAACGGGATTACAACTTCATCCCCAGTTTCGTATACATGGATAGTTGATAATGTCGCTCCGATCGCGCCGAATTTAACAGCTAATATTCCAAAAGTGACGAACAATCAAAATTCGCAATTTATTTTTAATTCGAGTGACTCTTTATCAGGAATTGATGCTTTTCAATGCTCGATCGATGGGGAGAGTTTTGCTACTTGTACAAGTCCAACAAACTTCGTTAATTCAATTAAAGGTAATCATTCTTTTAGTGTTCGTGCTATCGACAAAGTTGGTAATATTTCTTCCAATACTGTTTTTAGTTGGATCATTGATTTAACACCACCTACTCTTGCGTTCACATTAACTCCCTCAAAAATTCAATTGATTAATGCAGTATCTAATTTCAAATTCACAGCAAATGATCCACAGGGTGTGACATCGATAACTTGTAATTGGTCGACGCCAACGTTAACCAATCTTTCATCCGATTGCAGCACTGGAAGTGCAAGTTACAACTTGCCTCAAGGTTCTTACCTTTTTACGGTTCAAGCTCGTGATTCAGTCGGAAATATTTCATCTTTATATTTTGTATGGAATATTGGTGAAGTGATCCAGCCGAATTTTTTGAAAGCAAAAGCGATAAGTGTGAAAAGTTCAACAAATTGTGTAATCACTGAACTGGGCGGTGTAAAGTGTTGGGGTATGAATAACGTAGGACAACTAGGAAACAACTCGCCTGAAGATTCAAGAGCTCCAGTTGATATAGTTGGTCTAAGTAATATAACTGCGATTTCAACTGGGGGATTCCACACTTGCGCAATCACAAATCAAGGAAATGTGAAGTGCTGGGTCGTAATGCTGGTGGATCCCTTGGAAACAATTCGATTGTCGATTCAAGAGCACCAGTAGATGTTGTTGGATTAAGTAACGTTATTTCAATATCAGTTGGTTTCTCACACACATGCGCAATAACAAATTTACGCACAGTGAAATGTTGGGGTGGTAATTTCTCTGGCCAGCTAGGAAACAATTCGACTATCGATTCAAGAGTACCAGTAGATGTGATTGGTTTAAGTAACGTGACTGCCATATCAAGTGGTGACTTCCAAACTTGCGCACTTACAAATCAAGGTAGCGTGAAGTGCTGGGGTAGTAACAGATATGGTAACCTAGGAAACAATTCGACTGTCGATTCAAGTGTTCCAGTTGATGTGGTAGGTCTTAGTAATGTGATTTCAATATCAGTTGGTTCCTGGCACAATTGCGCAATAACAAATCTAGGTAATGTGAAATGCTGGGGTAAGAATTACAACGGTGAGCTAGGAAATAGTTTATTTACGAGTTCAAGTGTTCCAGTTGATGTGATTGGTTTAAGTAATGTGACTGCCATATCAGGTGGTGACTTCCAAACTTGTGCACTTACAAATCTAGGTAATGTGAAGTGCTGGGGTGCTAACTCTTCTGGCCAGCTTGGAAACAATTCGACTGTCGATTCAAGTGTTCCAGTTGATGTGGTAGGTCTTAGTAATGTGATTTCAATATCAGTTGGTCGTGAGCACTCATGCGCACTTACAAATCAAAACAGCGTAAAGTGCTGGGGTGCTAACCACTCTGGCCAGCTTGGAAACAATTCGAGCATAATTTTGAATACTCCAGTCGATGTGAATGGTTTAAATAACGCAACTGAAATATCAGTTGGTACCACCCACTCATGCGCAGTAACCAACCAAGGTGGAGTGAAGTGTTGGGGTTCGAACTCAATTGGCCAGCTTGGAAACAATTCTACTCTAGTGACGAGCGCTAATGTAGATGTCGTTGGTCTAGGCACCGCGACTAGGATATCAGTTGGCCCAGACCACTCATGCGCAATCACAAATTTAGGCGGTGTAAAATGCTGGGGTGCTAACTTCTCTGGCTTGCTAGGAAACAATTCAAATATAGTATATTCAATAGTTCCGGTTGAGGTGAATGGTATAAGTAACGTGAGTGCGATATCGGCTGGAGGCAAACACACTTGCGCACTGACAAATCAAGGAACTGTGAAGTGTTGGGGTGCGAACTACCGCGGCCAGCTCGGAAACAATTCAACGACGGATTCAAGTGTTCCAGTTGATGTGAATGGTTTAAGTAACGTGACCGCAATTTCAGTTGGCAGCAACCACACTTGCGCACTGACAAATCAAGGAACTGTGAAGTGTTGGGGTGATGGCCAATATGGGCAGTTAGGAAACTTAGACTCG
>JAYTPD010000052.1:0-20584 GCA_043747435.1 Bdellovibrio sp.
GTTAACTCTTTATGGCACAAGCAGCACTTCAGCTCCACTTGTGAGTGTAAGCTCGGGAACAGTTTCCGCTGCTGATAGCGCATATCAATCATTTAATAACAGAGGCTTTATTGGTTACAATGCGACCAATCAAGCTCTGGACTTAACGGCAAGTACAAGTAAACACATTACGTTTTCGACGAACAACTCGGGTGCTCTTTATGGCACGTCAGAGCGCATGCGCATCGATCAGTATGGAAACGTCGGCATCGGAACGTCAACTCCTTCGGCAGCACTTCATTTGAAAGCCGGAACTGCGGCGGTAGGTGGGGCTCCGCTTAAGTTCATCTCAGGACCTGTTACAGCTCTTCCTGAAATCGGTGCATTAGAATTCTTAACCGACACTTTGTATTTTACTGTGACCAGTGGTGGAAATAGAAAACAAGTGGTTTTGGCAGAATCTAGTTTAGTGCAAGACCGGGTTCCATTTGTTAACAATGGAAGACTGACAAGCGATTCTGACCTGGTTTTTATTACCGATACTTTAACGGCGACTAAACTCGTTAGCCCAACATCAATTTCAACACCATCTCTTATAACTGCTTCAGGCGCATTGGGTATTGCTCCCGCGGCAGGTTCTAATTTAAATATTAATCTGTCGGGAAGCGGTGATTTTACGGTCAACACAAATCAACTTTACGTTAATACAACGAGCGGAAACGTGGGTATCGGGACGACAACTCCTGGTACAAAGCTGCACCTTAACGGCGGCATTGCTTTTCAAGCGACTTCAACCGCGCCGGCTACAACAGCTTCGCAAGGCCGCATTTATTTCGACAGCGGTACAAATAAGTTTAAAGTTTCAGAAAACAACGGCGCCTACGTTGATCTTGTTGGCGGCGGAGGCGGGGCTGCGACTAGTGTTGCGGCGATAAACGGAACAAGTTCGACGCCAAGTATTTCTTTTAGCTCAGACCCAGGCACGGGCTGGTACCGAGCTGCAGCCAGTGTGATGGGTGCCAGTACCGGTGGTATCGAACGAATGCGTATTGATGCAAGCGGAAACGTCGGAATCGGTACGACAACTCCAGTTGCCAAATTAGAAGTCAGCGGTGAAGTCAAAGTCGGCGAGACCGGGCTATCTTGCTCAACCGCAACGAAAGGATCCATTCGTACAACAACACAACGAATGCGCTCGAGTTTTGTAATGGAACGGGATGGAACTTGGTTCAAGCGGCTGCTTGCACGGATCCTACGCCCGATGCGATTGTTTTTTCAAACGAAGCCAATGCAACGGCTTCGACGCTTTACACTTCGGATATTCAGCAAGTCACAGGCATTAATTGCAGTGTGCCGGTTCAAATCTCGGGTCAGGGTTCGCCGCAGTTTCGAATTTGCAGCGATGGAACTTGCACAGGTGTTGTTCAGGGTTGGACATCAAGCCCCAGTTCAATCACGAATAATCAGTATTTACAAACTCGACTGACTACAGATTCTGTGGGTGGGTCACTTTTTCAATCGACAATTATTGTGGGCTCGGGCGCGACTGTGTGGAGTGTAACAAACGCTGGCGGCGATTGCACCGCTTCACCAAGCATCGGTACAGTGTGCGCCGATGGTACAATCTACGCAGGTCTTACACCTGATGGTAGTGTTAAGATGTTCACGACAAGATGCGATTACGGCCAAACTTGGGATGGCTCAAACTGCACAGGCACGCGATCGGGCCTAAGCTGGAATAACGGGACATCGAATTATACAACAACGGGTTACACAAGTGCAGCGACAGGAAAATCAAACTCGGCAGGAATTGCGGCCTTAACAGATGCAGGTTCACCACACATTGCAGCTCAATATTGTGAAAACTTAAATACCAACGGTCGCACAGATTGGTACTTGCCCGCGTTAGCAGAACTCAACGTGATGTATATTAATAAAGTGGCTATCCGAAACTTTGATGTGCCGACAGGTGGTTATTGGTCCTCGACGGAGGACACCAACGCCAGCGCGTACTACGAGCGTTTTTCTGACGGCGCTCAGCCCACCACATCTAAGAATAATGGTACAGCCTTGGTTCGTTGTGTCCGAAGATAATACACTCAGGCGTCAAGTTACCCAACAAACGCATTTTGCACCGTGACTCCAGCTACAAACTACACAGGCGCTTACTATATTTCAGTACAAAGCAGAAACTCCTTCACAGTCACGCTTGGAACGGGAACCGCCAGCGTTAAATTTAATTACTTCTGCGGCGGAAATTAAGACGTTCTAGCTTTTAGTTTTTAAATTCTGAATGGCTGATAAAAACAGCTCTTTACTCCAGCTAGCAATTTCATCAGGATCTTTTATAAAAGGAGCCACATCAAGAGCTGCATTTTTAAAATCAATCGAGCCGATTCTTTTTTCCAGTAGAGTCATCAAATCATCGTGAGTTAATTTTTCGGGCTTTTTCCATGTGTTTCCATCTCGCATTTTGTTTTCGAGGTAGTCCAACTTTAATGTAATTCCTTGTCCAAGATACCAAAGCAGATCATAGAAATCGCGGCCCTTGACACGTGATTGCCATTTTCGAAATAGAATCGCATGCATTTTTCCTGCAAACAAATAAGAAGGCTTAAGTACTTTCACAGAGGCTGTGATTGGTGGCGTCAAGACTTTGACTTCCGTTTCAAAACCAATCGGTGGTGTGGTATCAACTTCAAATTTAATATTCATCTTTTTGTTATTTTGAATTTTATCTGCAAATTTTTTTCCGGCATCAATTTTTAAAAAATGAATTTTTGTATTCGCTTTTAAAAAAGCTGATTCAACATCGGATTCTTTTTTTTGAACCTCTTCAATCAATACATCTAATCCAAAAGAATTTAATGTTTGTTCAACCGATTTGAAATAAGGTTTGAGCGAAAAGCCGGGTTGATTGGATTGTAATGTAAAATCCAGATCCTCTGAAAAGCGCGGTAAACCGTAAAAAATTCTTAATGCAGTTCCTCCGTAAAAAGCGGCTTTATCAAAAAAATTTCCCCTTGCCAGGCCAGCTAAAGTTATTTCTTGAATAATTTCTTTCAATGCGTTTTCAAAATCCTGCGATGTCTTTGGATTGTATTTTGTTATAAGTGAGTCAATCGGGCTGCTTATGAGGAACCTCCTTTTCGATTGATTAACCATTTCAGAATGCGTTGCTCTTTCGAGTTTCGGTGATAAAAAGGTAATAGCTCTGTCAGATCATCAATCGGCGTTACCTTAAGAAATTCGTTCAAATCCAAGCGCAAATCATTTTCTAAAAATTCCTCAATATCGTAAGGGGTGGTTATTTGTAGATTTTTAGCTTTAATGCTCACATAATCAACTAATGCTTTTTCAGGACGAGCCATCAGAAAACTTTCGCCTGCATCATTTGTTATTGTTAAATAACCCAGAGGGTAACGATTTTTTGAAATGTGTCTAAATGTAAAAGGTGCGTAAGGTGTTTTAAATTCTTTCGATCTTTTTAAAGTAACCGAAGTCACCGTGTTCACTCGATCCATGATTAATCCATAATACTGCAAAGCCCACTCCATTGAGACATAAGATGGGTAGTAAATTGAATTGGCGATGATTTCGTAAGGTGTTGTTTCAATTTTTTTGGATTTTAAATTAAAATACAGTCCTCGCTGAATCTGATACAAATAATTTTTTTTATGTAGATCGAATATTTTTTTTTTAGGATTTTTAAAATTTGAAAAGTTGTCTTCAAGTAAAAGGTAATCCACCTTTACAGGTAATTCGCCAAGAATTTCAATATCAGCCTTTTTGCTCTTATTTTTCATATTTAGTTACTAAAATAGTAACCTAATATACAAATAAAATGCAAGTTTTATCTTTCATTTCCTTACAAAGACTTGAGTCAAATGTATTAAATTTGAACGACGGCACTCGCGACTTAAGGCCAGTCTGCAAATAATTTCTAGCAATCAGCGTAGAACGCAAAAGATTAAGCTGTTGATTGACTTAAATTAAGATCGAAATCGTTTTTTTTACAGATGTAACATTAAAACTGTACTCTAAAAAATGCACCTTTAAGAAAGTGTATCAATGTGAAGCGATTCGAACTTTAAATAAGTTTGCTGGTCGCCTATTTCCAATGAATCAGCTTTAATTCATAATTGAAATTCTGATTTTTCACGACGGTGTCTAAAATCAGCGCGACTGCAAAAAACAGAACTGCAAAAATCATTAAGCCCGTTGCTAGAATAGCTAACGGAATATGTGTAATAAAGTGTGTATTTAAAAATTCTGTCAGCACAGGGGTGCCCGCCGCTAAAGCTAAAATCACGAAAAGGCCGGCCAGTGCCGAAAAAAACTTAAAAGGATGATAATCCTTAAAAATTCCAAAGATGGTTTTGATAATCCGGTAGCCATCACGGTAAGTATTTAATTTCGAGAAGCTTCCCGCAGGTCGCTGGCTAAATGAAATCGGCGTTTCAACGATCTTAAACCTTTTATCCAAAGCATGAATGGTCATTTCAGTTTCAATTTCAAATCCGGCGCAAAGAACCGGATAATTTTTTATAAAACGCCTAGAAAACAAACGGTAACCCGACATGATGTCTCTGATTTGAGAACGAAATAGCGTATTGATGAGCTTACTGACAAGCTTGTTACCCAGATTATGAAAGGGCCTGTCCATCATTTTTTTGTAGTCGCCTCCACTATGGCGGTCACCGATGACCATGTCACAATTTTCTTGAATTAAGAGTTGAAATAAACGATCAAATTCTTTCACAGGATATGTCGAATCCGCGTCGATCATGGCATAATAGTCGGCCTCAATGAACGTAAACGCAGTTCGCATCGCAAAGGCTTTCCCCTGTCTTTTTTCTAAAATGACTCCGCCTTTTAAATTAAGTTCTGCAAAAGCTTTTTTTGCCAGCTCAGAAGTGCGATCATTTGAATTATTATCGACAACCCAGATTTCTAATTGGGGCTGATAACGAGCAAAATCTTCAAGCGTTTGAACAATCGATAACTCTTCATTGTAAGCAGGGATGATCATTACCGTTTTCATTTATTCCTCCACAAGCGATAACTTCAATTTTTCGCGATCAAAAACTTTTTTGTAAATGCCGTTTTCACGAATTGCGCCCATAAATAGACTGGCATAATGAAGCTGAAAATTCGAATCAATATGGCCAAGCACGACGTAGTCAATTTCGTCTAAATTTTTCTGAAACTCATCAATCGTTAAGTTAACTGTCCAAGGATCACCATTTTCGTGATGATGATGATCTTTATAGGGGTCGCCTAAACTTGATGGTAAACGTGGTAAAAGACGTGGCGCAAGTTCCAGTCGACTGACGATAATTTCGAAACCATCAGAACCCTGCCAAATAATCCAAAGTTTGCTGTCATTGGGTGTTTGGCTTAAGACTTTTTGAATCATGGGTTTGACTGAATCACGATTGATAGATTGATCCAAATGAAGCATTTGAGCCAAAGACGGGCTAACAATTTTTTTAAGACTTGCGGGCCGAAACATTTTTGGATTCGGAAAAAAACACAGCAAAAAAAGCCCCGAAAAAACGCGGAAATTTTTTCGCTCGATCAGCTTTTGTTCAATGGCCATTCGGTAAAGTAAAAGTCCAAACGCTAAAAAAAACGTTCCATAATATCGTCGGTAAGAAGCCAAAATAAAGCCTTCGTATTCGGAAGTGACATAAAGCCAAAATATAAGTAGCACGACAGTGTAGCCGGCAAAACCTAAAAAATAACCGACTGCAAATTCAAATCGTTTTCTAAAATACAAGAAAGCGGCACCGATGGCCAGAAAATCGATTAAGACCGTGCCGCGAAGATGCAACCAATCAAAAGTTTTTGACTCGAAAATAATGGGAAAGGCGCAAGTCAAAGAGCAAGAATAAAAAATATCTAAAGTTTTAATTGTGCGCGCACTGACTTGTAAAAAATCAGCCTTCAAGGCCAGCAGCGAGCTTTCTGCAGGCGCTTGTGATAAGCCCACACTCTGTAAATGGCGCTGCCAAAGAAAAAAATTAAAAAACATGAAGACAAGCCCGCCCAGTAAGATCAGTCCAAATGAACTGACAAGTTTTTTTTGGCGCGCAAATTTGATGACTAAAATGCCAACACATAAAAGACCAAATAAAAAAGATGTCTCTTTGCAAATTCCCATAAAAGCAACTAACCCCAGCGTCGCGAAAAGATCCGTCTTTGTTTCCCCGTCAAAAATAGAGGCCAAAGAAAGGCCAAACAAAACGCCAACTGAGGTATCGACATAAATACTGCCGATACCTATGCTCGAAAACGGGTAAATAACGGCAGAATAAAAAAGAAATGCTAGGAAGCCTGTTTTAAATGACTGTGCTGCAGGTTTCAAAGCACAAAATCCCGCAATAAAAATAAGGCCAATTGAAAATAAAAGCGCTTGTTCATTAAATTGCGGGCCAACAAAAAATTTCTCCCACAGAGAAAAGCCAGGGATGTACCGAGCATTTTCAAGGATGACTTGATTTGTCCAGTAAGTGTCATAAATCGTCAGATGCTTAACGAAAGCGGCCCAAAAAAATTCATCGAACTCATTAAATTCAGCAGGAATCGTCAGAACGAACCACCCAAGCGCCATCCACAAAAAAAGCTTTTGACGTTTGTAAAAAATTTTGAGTTGATCGATGCGATAAAGTTTTGTCTGAAAAACCAGAACCGCCGCCAAAACATAAGTAAAATACTGGATTGTCGAAATTTTAAAAATAAAGCTTAAAATATAAAAAGCAACTGTAAAAAAGCAAATCGTAACAGCTGTCGTGTATTTTCGAATTTGCTGGCTTAAAAGATTTCCAACTTTAAAATGTAAAAAGTTTTCAAGCGCCAGAAAAGAAAAAAAACTTAGAAAAATAAAAAGCGTCGAATACATCTTTACCTTTTCTCCAAAAAAAAACCCGCTTCTTGAGCGAGTTTAAGATCCAAGCCTTAACGTAATGAAAAGACTTGTTTTCTGTCAATTGCAAAAGTCTTACGACTAAAATACGAGTATAAATCTAGGGACGTAGAGCACAACTTAAGTCTATTTGATATACTTAAGTATACTGAATATGCAATTATTACTATACTTTAATATACTAAATACCGATATATTCATATACTATGATATGAGGAGCTATGATGAACAAAAACAATAAACTCTCTAAACCTAAAAGAAGAATACTCGATCAGAAGCTTTCGCAGTATTCAAAAATCAATTTTACTATTCCAAAATATGGCTGGATTAAAGCAATCCGAGAAGCTTTAGGAATGACGACTGCGCAGCTGGGAGAACGCATGAAGATTGCCGCTTCCAATATTAGTATACTTGAAAATAGAGAAATCAGCAAAACGACAACCCTTGAAACAATGGAGCGCGCAGCGACAGCGATGGGCTGCAAATTTGTTTACGCGTTAGTTCCGGATATTTCACTAGAAGCAGTTATACAAATCCAAGCTAAAAAATCTGCGAAGGCACTTATTCAGGAAATTCATCATCATATGAAACTTGAAAAACAAAAAGTAAGCGCTGAGATCGAAAAAGAACAAATTCAAGATTTAGCAGAAGAAATATTAAACAAAATGGATTCAAGACTGTGGCGAAAAGAAAAATAAATCCTACTTTTGAAATGCCCGACGGTGCAACTCGTCTAGATCCCGATGAAATACAAGGGCTGCTGATTGATACGATTTCCACTCAAGCAGAGCTCAATTTCGCGGAACAGCAAAGCATCATTGAATCTTCCAAATGGATTTTTGAAACAAATCATAAAAATATTTTAACTGATCAGTTCTTTAAAAATTTACATAAGAAGATGTTTCAATCTGTATGGCGTTGGGCTGGCAAACATAGGACAACAAACAAAAATATCGGCGTAGAGCCTCATAACATTTCAACTGAAATTAAAAAATTATGTGATGATTGTGAATATTGGATCGAAAACAAGAATTATGAGTGGAGCGAAATCGCCGCTAGATTTCATCACAAGGTCGTTTGGATACATCCTTTTG
Organism: Bdellovibrio sp.; assembly: GCA_043747435.1. Classification (GTDB taxonomy): domain Bacteria; phylum Bdellovibrionota; class Bdellovibrionia; order Bdellovibrionales; family Bdellovibrionaceae; genus Pseudobdellovibrio. Next base: position 8,002 of record JAYTPD010000052.1, read on the forward strand.
CAAATGGGAATGGTCGTTTTTCTCGGATACTAACAGATATTTTGTTAAAAAAGTTCCATCAACCCGCATTAAGCTGGGGTCGAAATACTTTTTCAAAAGATGATTTCTCGAGTGAATCAAAACTTCGGACAGAATATATTTTAAGTCTTCGCGAAGCTGATAATAAAAAATTTCAAAAACTGATTGATTTCATTACGAGCTAACTAATGAGTTCTGCCTCAGTAAAAATTAGCTTAAGTATTTAATTTTACTCAACTCTGTCATGTGAAAATTGGTTGCGGGGGCAGGATTTGAACCTACGACCTTCGGGTTATGAGCCCGACGAGCTACCGGGCTGCTCCACCCCGCGACAGATATTTGTTCGCTGAGAGTATGCAAAAGCTTTTCGATTGTCACGTAGAATTTATTTAAATGTTTTGCTGTCGTCAGGGCTTAGTTAGTCGGGGCGTCAAAATAGAGTAATGACATCTCTTCTGTGCCGTTTCGTCTGTGGCCAATATTGATTGCATTCAAGTCGATATTCATTTCTTCAGCCGATTTTTTCCATTGTATTCCGTTAACAAAAGCTAAAATTCCTTCGAAAAGCTCGATGCTGTAGACGGCCTGCTTACTTAATAACAACCCCGATTCTGGCAGAGCGCTTCGTAAGCTTGTTTTATAATGCAACCCCGAACTGCAACCTAGGATTCCAAAAACAAGGGGTCTATTTTCAGCCGGGATGTTCACTAAAGCTTTCATCATTTTAGACGTATTGATCTTCGCTTTCTGGTAGCCCATGTAATCAGGATGCTGATTCGGAAGCAATCGAGCCGGAGAAAAATCAGGGCCTCCGCCATTTCGGCTGTGACCCACATAAAAAACAAACTGAGAATCAGCAAAAGAATCATGATATTTTTTTTGCGTGCGCAGGCTCAGTTCGATTTGTCGAGGATCTTTTCGATTGATTTCATCATCGGTTGTTAATGAAGCCTTGTAAATTTGTAGCTCTAAAGTTTTTCCGCCCCAAATTCGTTTTGTCAGAATCGATTGCTGCTGATCTTGCTGAACTAGTTTGAAGCCACAATTTCCGTGACTGGGGCTTTCACAAGTGGATAAAAACTTTGTCAAAAATATTTTGTAAATAAAATCATCCCAAATAAATTTATTTAAAGCGACATCATTGTAACCAATCGCGATCGCGACTTTCAAAGTTGAACTATCGGTCATTCTTTTATTTGAATAAAGTTTAGATACAATTCGGGGCTTCACTTGACCGCATCCGATCATTCGATCGTTTTGATAAGCCAAAATTTGATCGATGATTCTAAGTTGGTAATCGGGGCTTACGCCGGGTAAATTAAAATAAGCTTCCTCTTCAGTCCAATCCGTTTTTGGCTCAAAGGTCAAATTTTTAAAAAATTTTGGGCTCAGTTTTAAAGTCTCGCAGGATAATTGATCTTGAGCCTGAGCCTGAGCCACAGAGCTGACTCCAGCCAGAAAAACCAGAGCCATTCGTAAAATGCCGATTGAAATAAATATTTTTTTGATTGAGTGGGTCATCATCGTCTTCCTCTAGCTAAAAAAGCACCAGTTTCAAATCAATTCAGGGCGATGTTGAAAACAAAACAACGATAACAATTTTGACAGAAGTCGCAAATGGTCACTGACAATAAACGACTCTAAGTTAAGCCTTGAACAGTCTTTTATATTTTAAATCGAATCATTTCGTTTTGAGAATGGCGCAAGATTTGTAAACTAAAATCATCAAAACATTAATTTCAGAAATTTTCAGAAACATTAGGAGACTTTATGAAAACAACAAGCATTATTTCTTTACTCATCATGGCTGTAACAACATCTGCTTGGGCCATTGAAAATCGCACAAACGAGCTTCCTTGGACAGATTATCCTGCGCACAATGCGCCAACTATAGAGTCTTTCTGTAAAAATACGATCAATGCAAATCAAATCAGTTGGGGTAAAAATACAACTGTGACTTGTGTTATGAAAGACAACGGAATTATTGAAATCACGGGTCGATCAACGAACAGCACAGGCATTGAACGATCATTAACAATCAGCGCGGGCGCCTCTCATTTGATGTACATGGAAGAATCTGGCGATGTTATTTTTAAATATAAAAACGATCAAGGCGAAAGTCTTTATTTAAGTACTCAATTTGTGAACACCAATCAGAAAATGACAGCATTTGGTGTGAAGCAAAATGGCTATTACAAAGGTGACTTGCATTTATCTCAAGGTGAAGTGAAAGTTCGCGTAGGTTTTACAGATCTCGAGTAACAATATTGCCGGTATTTTCGCTTTGATAAAAAATTTGAATGAGTGTTGATTATATTTTTAATGGAATTTTGATTAATTAAAAGGATTTTTTAAAGGATGTCTGCATTGTGTTTTTACGGATTTTATGTTCCGATAAGATATGAAAACAGGCCAACTTAACGAAGTTATTGGGAATACTCCGCTGATCAAGATTCAATCTTTAAGTCAAATCACCGGCTGTGAAGTTTATGGCAAAGCTGAATTTTTAAATCCCGGAGGCAGTGTTAAAGATCGCACTGCTTTGGGAATTATTTTGGATGCAGAAAAGCGCCAAGTCCTTAAAAAAGGAATGAGCGTCGTTGAAGGAACGGCGGGTAATACGGGAATCGGCCTTGCGATGGTTTGCAAGCAGCGGGGCTACAAGTGTGTGATCGTCATGCCTGACAACCAGTCTGCAGAAAAATATCAAATTTTAAAAGCTCTTGATGTCGAACTGATTCAAGTGAAAGCTTGCGCCTTTTCTGATCCACAGCATTTTTATCATCGAGCTCGGCAAATTTCTGAAACCAGCTCAGAATTTTTTTGGGCGAATCAATTTGAAAATACAGCGAATTATAAAATTCATTACCAAACGACGGCCGCCGAAATTTGGACTCAAACTGAAGGTCAAATCAACGCTTTTGTGTCGGCTGTTGGTACGGGTGGAACTCTGGCGGGGATTTCAAAGTACTTAAAAGAAAAAAATAATCAAATTCATATTCAACTTGTTGACCCTTTTGGCTCGGGGTTGTTTTCTTATTTTAAAACAGGCCAACTCGCTTCGACAGGTTCTTCGATCACAGAGGGTATCGGTATTATGCGACTGACCGCAAACTTTAAAGAAGCCCAGATCGATTCGGCTATTCAAGTCAGTGATCAAAATATGATAAACATGCTTTATCATTTGGCGCGCCACGACGGGCTGCTGGTGGGCACCTCGGCGGCTTTGAATGTTTTTGCTGCTTACCAGTGGGCTTTGCAAAATAAAGATAAAGCACTTAAGATTGTTACAATATTATGTGATTCGGCTTTAAGATATCAGTCGAAAATTTTTAACGAAGCTTTCTTGGCTGAAAAAAATCTTAAAGTAGAACCTCTTTTTTAAGGAGAGTTTAATGAAGCTTCAATTTTTTTTGATTTTAGTTTTAAGTTTTTCTGTTTTGACGAAAGCTGAAACTGTAACGCCTGAGGCACAATCGGGTCCCCATCAGGGTTTTTTGCAAGTTGCAGGGCCTTACACACTTGAAGTGGTCACGCCGAAAAAAGGCTTTCTTCAAATCTACTTGTTGGATAACGAACTTAAAAATCCTGTGGTTGTGAATTCGACTGTGGGTGTATTTATTAAATCAGGAAATGTCGAATCAGAGCTTAGTTGTGAAGCGAAAGAAAATTTATATTTTGAATGCCATCAATCCGGAAAAAAAATAGTCACCAAAGGTGAACTTTCAATCAGCAGCAAACGTGACAATGTTCGTGCAGAGGAAGTTAAGATTAAACTTCCTCTGGTTGCGATCAAAAAATAATTATTTGACGACTTTAATTTTGATACTCTTACTGAGGCTTGGCCCGTAAGACAAATGAGCGCCATTGGCAAATTGTAAAGTCAAAGTGTAATCGCCTGGAGCTAATTTAACTTCAGCTTCTGTTTGACCTTTTCCGTAGTGCAAATGGGTTTCATCAGCCGGGATCACTTGACCCTCTGGAATAGCTCCGGTGTTGATTAAAAGATGATGATGGCCGCTTTGTTTATCGGTGACATCTTCACCAGCGGGGCGAACTTTTAATCCTTCAACGAGCATTTTAATTTTAAATGGGCTTTTAAAAGTTTGATTTTCTTTAATCTGGTCGAAGTGCACAGAAGGTTTCACTGAATTTTCTGCCGCAAAAACATGAAATGAAATCAACACAGTTGCAAAAAGCATTAAAAGATTTGTCGATTTCATGAACTCCATCAATTCTTTGCATCCACCAATCAGTTTTTTATCAACAAAAATCATCGGGAAAGTCGGCCAGCCGCTCCAAAGTTTAAGCGCTAATCTTTCTTTCCATTTTGAAAAATAACTGCCGTGTTCAATATATTTAAATGGGATATTTTTTTCGGTTAAAAGTTTTCGAGCTTTCGAAACAACGGGGTTTTGCGCCATTCCGATGATGACGTATTTGTTTTCTTGAATGGCCGCTTCGGCTTCTTTCACATGGTCGACATGAAAAGATTCAATCGCCTGTAAAGCTGATGAGGAAACGTGGTTTGGTTGCAGTAGTGGTCGCATTTAAGTTCTCCTTTGGTCATTTCGTTTTAGTGCAGTTGGCCTTCGACTAATTTTCTGTAGAGGCCTGTTTTATTTTGTAATAATTCTTGATGTTTCCCGGTTTCAACGATGCGTCCTTTTTCTAAAACACAAATCAGGTCGGCGTTCTGCACGGTTGAAAGACGGTGAGCGATAATTAAAGTTGTGCGCCCTTTCATCAGATGATTCAAAGCTTCTTGCACCAAAGATTCGCTTTCGGTATCAAGGGCGCTTGTGGCTTCATCTAAAATAAGGATCTTTGGATTTTTTAAAATCGCGCGAGCAATGGCCACTCGTTGTTTTTGGCCCCCCGAAAGTTGTAAACCGCGCTCGCCAACAAGGGTTTTGTACTGCTCAGGAAATTTCATAATAAAATCGTGAGCGTTCGCTAGTTTTGCCGCTTGAATGATGTCGGCTTCAGTTGCATCAATCTGACTGTATTTAATATTTTCAGCGATACTTGAAGAAATCAAAATCGGTTCTTGAGAAACTAAGCCAATTTGATTGCGCAGCCAATGCGGTTCAAGTGATTGAATGGGCTGGCCGTCGAATAAAATTTCGCCTTGATGAATATCATAAAGACGTGAAAGTAAGGCCGCGACCGTGGTTTTACCACTTCCCGAAGGTCCCACCAGCGCCACAATTTGATTTGATTGCAATGTAAGATTAAAATTTTCAAGCACCGAAAGTTCAGGCCGGGCTGGATACGAAAAATTCACGTTTCGAAATTCAACTTGACCTGTCATCTGAGTTAATTTTTTTCCTTCGTTGAAATTCACTTCGGGTTTTTTATCAAGAATTTCAAAAATTCTTTTTCCCGCGCCTACCGCTGACATAAAATCGCCCCATAAACCACCTAAAGATCCCACCGAAAAAGCGACGATCAGTAAATAAATTAAAAACTGAGTTAAATCTCCGATGGTCAGCTGATTTAAAATCACTTGGCGTCCACCCAACCAAACGACTCCGGCGATGGCCGAGTAGCCGATCAGCGATGCCAAAGTCATAAACCAACTGATCTGCAGGACTTTTTCACGAACAGATTTTAAAGAAGTTTGCAAACTGAGGTTATATCTTTTCTTTTCGAAATCCTCTTGCGCGAAAGACCTCACGGTGCGAACTCCGCTGATGGTTTCTTCGGCCACAATCGAAGCACTGGCTAAATGATCTTGCGCTTGACGAGAAAAATTTCGAATGCGTCGCCCGTAAAAAGCGGCGCCCAAAGCGACGGGTGGAATAACCAAAAGCATAGATAAAGTCAACTGAGGCGAAGTGTAAATCATTAAAACAATGCCGCCCACAGCTCCGGCTAAATTTCGAAGGCCCATTGAAATATTCACGCTAACAGCATTTTGCACGATGGTTGTGTCGCTTGAAATACGGCTCATCAGTTCGCCCGTTTTATTAAAATCAAAAAAAGCAATCTCTTGATTTAAAATATGCGAGTAAAGTTGACTGCGCAGGTTTTGCACGATTCTTTCGCCAGCCATCGTAAATAAAAAATAGCGCAACGTCGAAGCGATGGCTTGCACCGTAAAAACCAATAAAATCAAAAGAGATATCTGATTGATCTGCGAAAGATCTTTGGACTGCAAAGCTTGGTCGACCATTTTACGAATCGCTTGCGGGTAAGCCAGTTGACTCAGACTTGCAATCGCTAAAAAAACAGAAGCAATCGCCAAAGATTTAAATTCAGGGCGCGCAAGACTTAATAAACGAAGCCAAATTGATCTATTCATGTGTTTTCAGCTTAGTCTAAGGATGCATTGTTGTCTTTTTTTTGTTATAGAATAACAACATGTATAAAACTGAGTCTGAAATTCAAAAAGCTATTTTAGTTGCCCTGCAATTGCCGGGTGTCACCGACAGCGAAATTCAAAGTTCCCTGGATGAACTTTCGCGTTTAGTGACGACTTTAGGTTACAAACCTGTGGCGCGAACTTCACAAAAAAGAACTTCTGAAAAAAATCCCACGGTTTTAGGCGAAGGTAAACTGGCCGAGCTGGCCAAATGGACTGACGGAACCGGCGTGATTGCGGCCTCTTTTGTAAAGAAAAAAACAAAAGCCGCTCTAAAATTTAATCTGAAATTCAAATCTGCCGAACCTGACGAAAATGTCGAAGACGAAGATCCAGTTTCAGAAAACGAAGACCCCACTGCAAATGACAACCCCACAGAAAAAGTGGACGTCGCGATTTTTGATTGTGATTTGTCGCCGTCACAGTTGCGAAATTTAGAAAGTGCCCTGGGCTGTCAAGTTTTAGATCGCACTGGTGTGATTATTGAAATTTTCAGTCGCCACGCCAAAACAAAATCGGCGCGCTTGCAAGTTGAAATCGCAAAATTAACTTATGTCGCGCCACGATTACGTGAAACAGGCGGAAGTTCAGAACGCCAAGGGGGCGGAGTCGGGGGCCGCGGAGCTGGCGAAAGCACGCTTGAACTGGATCGACGCAAAATTCGCGACCGGATCAAAGAACTAAAATCAGAACTTTCAGCCATTGTTAACGAACATCTGACCCGACGAGCACGTCGCGATCAAGAAATTAAAGTGGCCTTAGTCGGTTACACAAATGCGGGGAAATCTTCGCTGATGCGGGCCATGACCGGAAGCGAGGTTTTAGTCGCTGATAAATTATTTGCAACTCTTGATACCACAATTCGGCCGATGTATCCTGAATCTCATCCTAAAATTCTTTTTTCAGACACAGTGGGGTTTATTAAAAAACTTCCCCATGATTTAGTGGCGTCGTTTAAATCGACATTAGATGAAGCTTTGCACGCGACTTTGTTATTGTATGTCGTCGATAGCTCGGACGCTACTTTTCGGGCTCAGTTAGCTGTCACTCAAAAAGTTTTAGCCGAAGTGGGTGTGACCGACACTCCTTATTTACTTGTGCTGAATAAAATAGATCGTTTAAGCCCCGAGCAAATTCTGGAGCTCAAAAATGAATACCCCGAAGCTTTATTTCTTTCGACTCGAAGTGCGCAGGATTTAAAAAATTTGCGAGAGCTTTTAATTTCGCGCTTTGAAGAAAATATGATCGAGGACACATTTTTAGTTTCTTACGCCCTAAAAGGCGCAGTGGGTGAAATTCGGTCGAAGCTTCGAGTTTTATCTGAAACACACAACGAAAAAGGTTTTATTTTTGAAGTGCGTGGCCCTGAAAAAGACATTCTGCAGATTAAAAGTAAATTTAATTTAAAAAATTAAGCTAATTTAAAAAATTACAGATGACTCAGCTGATCCCAAGACTTTGCGCTTTCGATCAGGCCTGATAAAATCGAATGAAAAAAGTTTTTGGTTTGAATTTTATCTGAACCAAAAAGTTTTCTAAATTCGTCTTGAATAAAGGGAACCCGGGCTGTACCTCCGGTTAAAAAGACATAATCCACGTCGGCTGTTTTTAGCTGAGCTTGATTTAAACAGCGATGAAGTGCTTCAAAAATTTCAATTTTAATTTTTTCGGACCACATTTGAAATTCAAAAGTCGAAAAGACTTCTTTGGTTTCAAGGTCGGGGTAATTAAATTCAAAATGGCTGGTTTGTTTGCTTGATAAAGTTTTTTTTGTCTTTTCGATTTCTTCAAAAAAAGAAAAAATTTGTTGGTCTTCGATCAGCACAAATAATCTTTCGATGGCTTTTTGATCTTCAATTTTCAAAGCTGATTTTTGAATTTCTTTAATAAAATGATAGGTTTCTTTTTCTTTTAAGTGCACAATTTGGCTGGGCTTATTCAAGCGATCCATCACCGCCATGGGCATCGTTAATAAATTCTCAGACAGCGGAAGTCGGTATTTTGTTTGAGCTCCAAAAGTTTTATTCAGTCTTTGGCTCATAAAAACACTATCCAGTGAATCGCCCGCAAGGGGACAGCCATCCACACCTAGAACATCGGATTTTTTAAATTCGTTCGAAGACATCTTCATCACTGTGAAGTCCGAAGTGCCTCCGCCGAAATCGCCGATCAACACGATTTTTTCACTTTTAATTTCACGACGAAATTCTAAAGCCGCGGCTAAAGGCTCTGGAATAAATAAAATATCAGTGAAACCTGCAAACTCGGCCGCTTTACGCATGCGGTGCAATGCAAATTCGTCAGCGATAGGATCCATTGAATAGCGTGCGGGTTTTCCAATGACAACTCGATTGATTTTGGTTTTTAAAATTTGTTCGGATCTTTTTTTAAGCTCTAATAAAAAAAGACCAATCATTGTTTCTAAAGTTAAAATGCGGTTATCAATAACCGTACCTAAATAATTTTTATTGGGTAAATGGGATTTAAAAGACCTAAAAAGCCGGCCTTCCATTTCAAATTCAGTGAATTTTTTTAAAGCCTCACTTCCGTAATAGCATTCATCGGCTTGCGGAAAATAAAGCAAAGTGCGCATCAATGAAGGGTCTTCTGCCGATGGATCAATATTCAAAGCTTCAACGCGCTCACCATTTTGATAAGCTCCCACCAAAGAATGGCTTGTGCCAAAATCAATCGCTAAAATAGGCTCGTGATTTTTACTGGATTTCATTAATAAATTTGCGATGCAGTTTTTGAACGACTTCGGGGCCTTTGTTTTCGGCGACTAAAAAGCAAAAGTTATGTCGGCTGGCTCCGTAACAGATCATGCGCACATTCACATCTGAAATGGACTCAAATATTTTTTTAGCAAGACCTGGCGTGTGATTGATGTTGTTTCCGATTAGCGAAATCAAACTTAAATCGGCTTCGATTTGCACTTCGGCGACTGTCGATAAATCTTTAATCAGTGATTCACTTAAGTTTTCTGAAGAATCGATAGTGACGGCGACGCTGATCTCGGATGTGGTGATGGCATCGATTGAAATTTTATGATCATTAAAAATTTTAAAAAGCTGAAATAAAAAACCATGGGTCTGCAGCATTTCAGGAGTGCTAAGTGTAATGAGCGTTTGCTTTTTTCGAAGAGCTAAAGCGCGAATCAACGGAGAATTCTTTACTTCGCGCCTTACCCAAGTGCCAGGTTTTTCGGGTTCAAAACTTGAAGCCACTAAAACCGGAATATTTTGACGCATGGCTGGAACCAAAGTTGCGGGATGAAGAACTTTGGCTCCGAAAGTGGCAAGCTCTGACATTTCTTTAAACGAGATCTCGTCCAAAACTAAAGCGTCCGAGCAAAGGCGGGGGTCTGTGGTGGCGACTCCGGCCACGTCGGTCCAAATTTCAACAACGTCAGCATTTAAGCCTTCAGCCAAAATAGCTGCGCTGTAATCGCTTCCGCCGCGACCAAGGGTGGTTGTGGCGCCAGATAAACTTTGTCCGATAAAACCTTGAGTAATGTAAATGACTTTTTGGTCGATACAGTCTTTGAGTTGCTGTTGGCACAGAGTTTTTATTTCAAATGTTAAAGGTTTTGCTTTTCCATAATTTTCATCGGTTTTTAAAACCTGACGAACATCCAGAAGTTTAATTTTAAGATTTGAATGAGAATTTTTTTTGTCGTAAATATTTTGCATCGCTTTTGTCATCAAAACTGAAGACATGCGCTCGCCCAGGCTGACTAAAAGATCTTTGGCCTTTGGTGAACAATCACGAAGTAAGTAAATTCCTTTGGCGATAGAATCCATTTCAGATAAAAGTGTTTTAAGTTGGTAAAGGGTATTCTGGTCGGCTTGCAAATCAGAGGCTATTTTGATGTGCTTTTCTTGAATTTTTTGAATCAGACTTTCAGATTCGTTGATTTGGCCTTTTTCAGAAAGTTCGCCTAATTTTAAAAGATCATTTGTGGTTCCTGATGTCGCCGAAACCACGACCACATTGGATTTTCGTGCAAAGGAAACTTCTGCACTTCGCATCATGCAAGTCGCATCACCCATCGAAGTTCCACCGAATTTTGAAATAATCAGAGCCATAAAATCCTCTTTTTAACATTCTTTAACGTTGATTGAATAAATAAAAATATAATTATCGATTTTCATTGAACTGTCTAACAATTTTACATTAAAAAATTGTCTTAATTCTTCTCAAAAAACAACCGATCCGTTTTTTATGAGACTCAAAACGCAACTCATTTTGACATTAGCGACTTTAGCCATCACAAGCTGTGCAAAATATAATTCGCAGGGAATTGACCAAGCTAGTCAGAATATCAGTCAGTCTTTAGGCTGCGTCGATATGAAAAGTCAGGTATTTGATTCTTTCTACGAGCTTGTTGACCAACAGCACGAAATTCCCTCGGACGATGCTTTAAAACAAAGTTTAGAACAAGAGATTTTAAAACTCCAAACCAAGCAAAATTTAACTCCGTCAGATTCCGAAAAATTACAGCTGCTTAAAGCCGAACTTTTTAAAACAATTGATTTGATGTTAACGGCTTCGAAGGATGTGACCGATTGGAAATCTCAACTGCAAAAAATCATTCAATATGAAATGCAAGATCAATCCAGTTCTGAAATCATTCAAACTCACAGTCAGATTTCAAATTCTTTTGATAAAATAAAATCTTTGAGCCAAAGTTTAAAATTATCTTGTCAGACAAATCCTTCGCCGACGGATGCGGTGCCTGGTCAACCAAACGGTCAGCCCAATAGTAACCCGATTACTGACCCGAACAGTAGCTTGTTGGCGACAAATCTAAAAACCGGAATCAATCGGGTGATGGCGACCGCTTACCAAAGTTGTCGTGTTTTAGAACTGCCTGCGATGGATAAAAATTCTCCGGATGTTCAAGGGATTACTCGACTGGCCGCAAATCATCCGGATGGAATCGGCGGTAAGCGAGTCATCGGTGATCTTAAAGCTTTACAAAAAACGCAGTATTATTTGCGCTCGATTGCATCCGAATCTTCGTGTTTGTCTGTTCGAGATAATCCTTTGATCTACGATTACGGTGGTGAGCCTTTAATTTCTAAAAACACATTGAATTTTTTTGTGAATGCGGGCTCGGGAACTTCAGTTTTAGGAGTCGACTGTTCGGCTTTTGTGTCTTCAGCGATTGCAACAGCCGGCTTACGCTACAAACCAAGTCTTCCGAATAAAGCCATTTACACGCGACAGTCTTCGTCGCAGTTTATCGATGCTGTGCGATCGGGTTTTACATGTTTCGACAATGTCACAGTGACTCCGAATCAGTCGATCAAGCCCGGTGATATTGTCGGCGTTAAAGGTCATGTGGTTGTTGTTGATCAAACTGGAGCTGACCCTTTTGCATTGAATTTGGTTCACTCTGTTCAGCAGTGTTTAACTTTGAATTACAAAAATTTTAATTTTGATATTTCGCAAAGCAGTCCTTCAAAAAATGGAATTGGAATTAATAAATTTAAAATCAGTGATTATTTAGACGAGTCACCCAAAATGCGAACAGCGTTTTTAAAAATGGCCGAGCAAGCCTGTCTGTCTAAGTTTCAAAACAAAAATCTAAAACCAGCAAACAAAGAATGGGGCTTTTTACGTCACAAAGGCACACCTGAGTGTTTAGCGCCAAGAGTTTCTTTGGTGGGTGAAAGCTGCAGCCAAAGCTGCCAAGGAGGTTAAATATGAAATACTATAAATGACTTAGCGCCATCCAGCCATCAACCCTAGATCAGACTTTGGTTTGAGTTTTTACAAACTGTACATGTTGGTAGAACAACTCAAATAAAAGTCAGGATCTCTTTAATAATTTTAACCAAAATGTAAATTAAGGTTAAAATTATTTTAGTTTTCTGTGCATATCTCCGAAACCTTCTATAACTAGTAGAAGAATTATCCGACATACGAACGTCCTTTCTTGAAAGTCTGTTCGTGTGTTAATTAAAAGCGAGATGGCGCAAGTCACTCTCGCTGTTTGCATTTTAGAGACCTGAAATGAGATTATTTTAAGAATTTTAAATCAAGTGTATTAAAGTGGTTCATTTTTGAATTAAAAATGGGGCTGGTTATTTGGGCTCTCTATGACGCAGCAGGGGTTTTCATAGAACCCCGACTTTTGTTTCTGGTATAATGACGCTGAACTCAGGCGTCCAATATTTTCCGATTGCCCCG
>JAYTPD010000053.1:0-1348 GCA_043747435.1 Bdellovibrio sp.
CGGGGCAATCGGAAAATATTGGACGCCTGAGTTCAGCGTCATTATACCAGAAACAAAAGTCGGGGTTCTATGAAAACCCCTGCTGCGTCATAGAGAGCCAAAAGTTTAATCTATTGCTTCATGTATTAAATTGAAGCGATCTTAAGGGCTCAAATAAATTTTTGAGACACTTTAAAATATGTTGAGAATAATCTCCCCGTTTTTAAATTCATCTTTTGGTGAGTAATTGAAAAATATCAAAGAGTTACAAGAACATCTCTAGGTTTGATAAGCGGCGCAGTTCTTGATCAACCACCTTTTGAGGTGTTTTTATGAGAAAAGTTTTTTTATTACTTACACTTATCTTTTCAATAGCTGCGTCAGCTCAAGCTGCCTTCAATGAAGTTCGAGTAACAAAACCATTCAAGCGAATTTTGATCCTGAGTGGTGGAGGAATGAAAACCTCAACTTATCTGGGCCTTGTGTCAGCTATGATCGATTCGGGACAAGCGCCTGATTTGATTTTTTCTTCTTGTGGCCCCGCGCTGGCCACTGCGATCATGCAGTCTCATCTGGATCGTTCGACTTGGCTTGCCGCAGTTCAATCGCCCGCTTACCACAATTTATTGCGTGAAGTTCAGTTGAATAATTCAAGTGCGGTCGGAATTATTTTACGAATCTTCAATAAAGTTGAAACTCAAAATATCCCTTACATATTTAAAAAATATGCCTTGAACGTTCCGACAACGATTGATTCTAATTCGACCCAACTGGGCTTGGATCAAACATTTAATACCGAAACTATTCCAGTTATCATGATGGCTGCTGAGTTAAGTTATGGCCCCCATGATGTCGGACGAGAGTTGCGTGACGAAAACGGTCTTGAAAAACTTTATCAAGAAGTTTTTTTCACTGATTACGCAACAGCAATGAAGCTTGGATCAAAATTAGTTACTCCGATCGCAAGCATGAAAGGCAGTCGAGTTTTTCCTGAAATCAAAGTCATTACAACGGCCTCTTTATTTGAAGCTTCACGAGCCTCTGTTTCTGACCCTTATTATATGGAACCGATGAAGATAGATTCAAAGTACTATCAAACGGGAGGCGTGGATCTTTATCCGATCGAACAGGCTCAGGCTTTAGCCGATGAAGTGATTGTTGCCTATGCCGGGAACTACACGTGGATCGAAACTCAAGCTGTCATAAACACATTTGGTTATCAAGCCAATGAGCGAGTTAAAAATATTTTGCAACAACCGGCAACTCGTTGGCGGAAAATTTCAGGATAGTTGTCGTGTTTGATCAACACGCTTGTTGAAGTTTTATATTTGTATTCGACTTTTCTTTTTCTTTCAAGGGATTTAATTTG
>JAYTPD010000054.1:0-1761 GCA_043747435.1 Bdellovibrio sp.
TTATTACACTCCTTCCAACCCATTGGAATTCCTCCTTGATTGGAAAAGTGTAAACTATGTCTCCGGTATAAAATGTAAACTATGTGTCAGGACGGACAATCCCCACGAAAAAATTTAAAATTTGTCTTGCCGTGGGAATTGCATGGGAACGAAGTTCTTTAAAATCAATAAGGCCCGCCTAAAAAGCTATAACGATTTTATGGGATCTGGGCTTTTCTAAGATTAGTATTAAAAAAAACTCGCCAAAATTGTCACTAAGTTAGTTGACTTGACAGAGCTTCATAAGTCTTTGATTTTTCAATTCAATTCAATTCAATTCAATTCAATTCAATTCAACAGTGTATTTTGTTTAATCACTTAATTAACTTCAAATCGAATTAATCATTTTAGAGTGGGCATAGCTTTTGCGACATACTGTCTTATATTATTAATTTAAGGCTGGAAAAAATGAACTATACAAAACTAATTGGACTGTTGTTTTTAACTTTATGTGCAAATAAGTCATTTGCGATTACATTACCAGAACTTCGTGAGTGCGCGAAAACTGATACAAGTAGACTGTGGATTTTTAAAGATCAAAAAGATTTTCTAATAAAAGCTGGCGAATTACTTTCTTCCGTGGCTAAAGAACTGGATGATGAAAATCATTACCCAAACTTAAATGAAGGGGAAAGAAAAAAGTTGCTTAAAACCGTTAATAGTTCCAAAAGCTGCTCTGATTTAAGTAGCACACTTAATGCAAAAAATATAAACAGCATTAACAAAATTCTTAGTATAAAACATGTAAAAAATCTTGATGATTTTTTTGTAAAAGCCGTCTTTACAAGCGAAGCTGAATATAAGATGCGAAAATTAAGTTTTGTTAAATATTTAAAAGAAGCTGGGTATTTGAATGTCGCTAGCGGCATGCAATACAAGTACAATAATATTGTTACACTTCTTGTTGTGTCCGATCTTAGTAGCGTTTTTAACCCTGCGAACGAAGATGTATTTTCTAAATTTGTTGAAGATTCTGAGAAAAGAATAATAAGTGCTGACGAGCTGGAGCAGCGACTTTCGTTAGATACGAAAATCAGCGCATGTAAGGAGACTTATCAAAATTTAAACATTGAATTTAAATATGGTAATGAAGATGGTACTGTGGTCGGTACAGACTGTCGTAAAAATATTCCATAATTAAAAAATTCCTATATTTGCTGCTGACGTTTTTCTACGGGCAGCGTAGATTTTTGCACATCTCAATTAGTGTTAAATTCAAATGAAAGTTCGCTGCCGACGCCAAAGCTGGAAATTGGTTTAGAGCTTATAATAACTGAGCTAAGTCAGGAGTCGAAACATAAAGTGGCGCTCAATTAACACTTGTAAACTAATCATAAACCGGAAAGCAGCTCGGCTCCATTCTAATCAGCGTGGACTTTGATTGCGTTTGCAGTGTCCAGAAGTCCAGATCTTTTCTGATCTAAACTCAAGATGCTTTTGATTTGGTAGGAAATGGTATGCCTCAAAAATTTAACTCAATCAAATTCAACAGTTAGAGTAATGACGCCCTCTCCGCCATTCTTCGCAACTCATTAAGAGTGAAGTTTCAAAACTCAAATCAATATAAACAGTTACACAACAATTAACGTGAGCGGGCACTCTGCTCGGCATTTCAGCATATTTCTGGACAATTTCACTGGTGGGAGCCACCCAGTTTCACGCTTGGGAGCCACTTCGGATGTTGAAAAAGTTTTTAGTGTTTTAAGTTCTTACTGTCAAGTT
>JAYTPD010000055.1:0-33526 GCA_043747435.1 Bdellovibrio sp.
GGGCGGAGCCAGCGAATTTGCCGAAAAGATTTTGCAACAGATGATCGAAATGAGCGACGAACCCCGTTACGTTGAAAGACTTAAAAAGAAGATGGCTGAATTGAAAAGGGCTAAGTAATCCAAAATTATTTGAGAGCCGTCCAAGCTTTAAATTCGTTTGGACGGATTTGGTATCTGACTATATTTCCCTCATGCAAACTGCTTATTTCTAGCTCTAGAATTTCAAGTATTTTTTTTGCATCATCGGGATTGAGATTTAATTTTTTAACTAAACTTGAGAGCCTATTGGCAACTTGTTTACCTGGCGTTTTACCTTTAACGATAGCCTGAATTATTTCCTGAATTTTAGATCTAAATTTTAATTTCAGCAAATTGGGTTCGCCCAAGGACTGTTGAATTGCGGAATATCTCTGAGTCGATCTTTTATAGGCCCACATATAGAGATCACGAAACAAGGACGCATCATTTTTCTCATAAATACCAAGCAGAGCTTTCAAATAAGTGTCTTGGTCGACATCAACAAAAGCCAATGGCTTCAAATTTTCTTTTATAAGAGGTATGTTTGCAGATATTCTTGATGTTCTTTTATTCACGTCCTCAAAAGTCTGTAAGTATGACAAGTGCACCAAAGTAAAAAAACATTGCTCGAATGGATCTTCTATCTGTTTTGTTTTCTTCAAAAATAGTTCAAACATTTCACCCAAAAAATGTGGATTATCAATTGGCAGATAAGTGCTTCTGGATATTTGCACAGCTCTTTCTCGAACTTTACCAGAAGCGCTTGGGTCTCCAAGTAAATTATCTGAAAGCAGGGCATGAATGTTACAGATCGTTAGTCGGTCAAAATCGATTTCTTCTGCCGAGCCTATTAGAAACTCAATCGCCGCTTTATGATTTAAAATCATTTGCGCTTCAGTTACATTTTTGCCATCAGCTGCTTCGCCAAGTTCGATGAGTCTTTTGGTTTCTAACAATGAATAAGTGTTTCCTTCTAAGCGACTCGAGTTCCACGATAGGTCAATAATAAGCCTTTGATAAATATCTCGAGCATAGGTTCCGGCAGGTTTTTGAGATGGCTCAACTTGTCCCAAAGCCCTAAGTTCTTTTTTTTGCTCTAGACTTAAAAAAGAAGATTTGTTGGGAATGTAATTTTCAAGAAACTTTTGGTTGTATCCGACTGGCTTGCGTTTAACTATTGGTTGGCTAATATACTTTAAAAGTTTTTCGCCTTCTTTCGACAATTTAATTTCTTTAATGACTGATGTAGCACCATCGGTTGCTATTGTGATTTTTGCATCGGAGTTTTTTGTATTAAAATAGATCCGTGCGCGAGCTTGCCCTTGAGGTTCGATTTTCTTTTGAAACTCTAGCGACTTCAAAGCTCTCTGAAGAGATCTTCTTACTGAAGCGTCTTCAGAGTCCATGTTCATAGCAGTGGCTAATTGGGTTATTTTCAGTCCATCAGTTTTTTTTTCAAGTATTTGAATGATTCGATTTTCAAGTTCTGAAGCTTTAGCCATACTGATATTTACTGCGACGGATTTTGTCGCAATTCTCCTTATCCATATTATATATCATTTGGCTGTCGCGATTTCAAGTATTGCGACATATTTGTGTCGCAATACTTCTTCATTTGTCGCAATTCTCAAAATGAAACAGCCCTCATAGACCAAGAAGCAGTTCTGTCCTTAATTTCATGAAAATCAGCGACTCAAACTAATATTTTCGCGAAAATCCGTGACATAAAGTCGTATTTTCGCGAAAATAAGGTATGTTTGATCGAATATTAGATATTTCTGAGGTTCTTAAGCGCAAAAGTTTGTTTTTACTAGGGCCTCGGCAAACGGGCAAGTCGACTTACTTGCGACAAAAGTTTTCTGAAGCGCTCTACATCAATTTATTAAAAAATTCTGAGTACCAAGATTTTATTAAAAATCCAGATCACCTTCAAAAAATTGTAACTTACTTTATCAAAAACTCGAAATCACGAATCATTATTATTGATGAGATTCAAAAGTATCCCGCTTTGTTGGATGAGGTTCATCATCTGATCGAAAGTGACAAATCATTACGATTTATATTAACAGGCAGCAGTGCCCGAAAACTAAAACATGGTGGGGCCAATTTACTGGGTGGACGCGCTTCGTGGTTTCATTTTTTTCCACTTTGTTTTGCTGAGCTGGGTAAAAATAAAAATGAACTTTGGATGAAGGGACTGGTCACAGGTAAATTACCTTCCATCATTCAGTCTGGGGATGCTTACGCTGATTTAAAAGATTACGTTGGAGTTTATCTGAAAGAGGAAGTTCAAGCGGAGGGCTTAACTCGATCAATCGAAAATTTTTCAAGATTTCTGGATATTGCAGCTTTGTGTAACACAGAACAAATTAATTACACGGCGATTGGCAGCGATGCGCAGATCGCGCCATCCGTTGTGCGAGATTATTTTGAAATTTTATCAGACACCTTAATTGGTCACATACTTCCTGCTTTTGAATCGACAGTTAAAAGAAAAGCCATGACGACAAGTAAATTTTATTTATTTGATTGCGGAGTCGCTGCAAGCTTGGCTGGTCGAAAAGAAATTTCTTTGAATACACCCGAGTTTGGAAAACAGCTTGAACAAGCTATTTTTTTAGAAATAAAAACTTATCTGAGCTACAAGCGTTCGGATAAAAAACTTGAGTACTGGCGTTCAACATCAAAATTTGAAATTGATTTTTTAATTTATGATAATTTGAAAAATATAACGGCCATTGAAGTGAAGTCGAAGTTAAATCCATCAAAAAAAGATTTTAAGGGATTTGTTACTTTCGAAGATGATTTTAAACTCAAACGAAAAATAATTGTCTGCCAAGCTTTGCGACCACAAATAACAGCTGATGGAATCGAAATTTTACCTGTTGATGTTTTTTTAAAAAAACTTTGGGATCATGAGCTGATTTGATTCGCCGGGCCTCGTACAAGGTACATTTCAATCTTATCGCCATTCTTAATGGCGATTTTTCCGCGGGATTCGCATGTAAAAGAATCTTTGATCTGCAGATAGGTTTCTTCAGAGACATTGACTTCGTTTTCGATGCCTGATGATTCAAGTCGACTTGCGATGTTCACAGTGTCGCCCCAAACATCGTAGGCAAACTTCTGTTGACCGATGACACCGGCGATAAGGTTTCCAGTATGGATACCTATACGAATCGACCATTTTGCTTTTTGAGGACTGTCTTGTTGTTGATTTTGATTGATAACAAAATCACGAATTTCTAATGCAGCGCTGACGCAGTCGAAAGCATGAGTTAAATTGGATTCGGGTATACCACCAACGGCTAGATATGAATCTCCGATTGTTTTTATTTTTTCGAGTCGATATTGACGACTGATTTTATCAAACTTTGTAAAATAAAAATCTAAGATGTTAACCAATTCTTGAGGCGTCATTTTTTCGGCAGCTTGTGTAAAACCCACAAAATCAGTAAATAAAACAGTGGCTCTATAATTTTGAGGCTTTACAAAATCATTTCGTTTTAATTCAGCCGCAATTGAAGTTGGCAAAATATTGACTAATAACCGATCCGATTTTTCTCTTTCAAGATTTAGATTTTTCATCAATAATATAACGATCACTCCAATAAAAAACTCGACAAAAAGAATATTACTGGTCAAATCGACCACTTGCTCATGAGCATCGGCATGAGTTGAAATCCAATCGGGCTTGATTTGCGATATAAAAAATAAGCTTGCGACAATCATTGCGAATAATAAAAATGATAAAAATGCGTCACGTGAAGATCTTGCTAAAATAATTGAAATCACCAGAGCCGGAAAGACATAATAATGAGATCCTCCAAAAAGCCCGCCATTATTCAGCGCCGTAAAAAATATAAAAAAAGCGATAACAAGTATAAATGGCCAATAAATTTTTTTGTGATTATTTTTAAAACGCGAAATAGAATAGCAGATTAAAAAGAAAATTCCGGTTCCTAGCTGTAACATAAGTAAAAACACATAATTTTTTAAATAGAGAATTCCAAAAGAGCCTAAAATATTGGCCACGCCATTAATTAAACTGATTGAATTAAATAATCTTTGTTCGATCGAAAACTGTCGATCGTCGCCAATTAAAAATATTAAAATTTTTTTAAGCTTCAGACTCACAGAAGACACAGTTGAAATCGTACCGAAACCTCGAAGAGTTAACAAGAGTGTTGATAAAATCGGCTTGACCTTTTTTTAAAAAACTTCATATTAGATCGACTATGGCGTCAAAACGGGATTACTACGAAATTTTATCGGTCGAAAAAAATGCAGATGGTGACACCATCAAAAAAGCTTATCGCAAATTAGCGATGCAGTTTCATCCCGACCGCAATCCCGGTGATCAAGAAGCCGAAGAAAAATTCAAAGAAGCCGCAGAAGCTTACGAAATTTTAAGCCAAGCCGAAAAGCGGGCTCAGTACGATCGCTTTGGTCACCAAGCTTTTCAAGGTGGGCGCGGCGGTTTTGGTGGTGCTGGCGGCTTTAATGACATGAACGATATTTTTTCTCAGTTTGGTGATATTTTTGGCGATATCTTTGGCGGTGGCGGAGCGCAAGGTTTTAGCTCATCAGGCGGCCGCAGCTCTCGCTCAAAAAATTCAGCTCGCAAAGGTGCCGATCTTAGATACATCACCGAAGTTGAACTTAAAGATGTCGTCACCGGAAAAGAACAGCAAATCGAATTCGATACCGAATCAAATTGTGAAGACTGCAATGGCTCAGGGGCCGCAAAAGGTTCGTCATCGGTGACATGCCGTGTTTGCAACGGAGCAGGCCAAGTTGTGCGCCAGCAAGGATTTTTTACGATGGCAACAACTTGTCATCAGTGCCAAGGTTCGGGCGAAACAATCGAAAAACCATGCACCACTTGCAAGGGTCAAGGTCGCTCTAAAACCAAAAGAAAAATCAAAGTGACTCTTCCGGCCGGTGTAGATAATGGCACACGTTTACGTGTGACTAACGAGGGCGAAGGCGGCTACAAAGGCGGCCCCAACGGAGATTTATTTGTCGAAATCAGAATCAAAGATCACGATGTTTTTGAACGCGACGGAGACCACCTATTCGCAAACTTAGATGTTTCGTATTTACAATTTTTATTAGGTGGCGAAGTCACAACGGAAACCTTAGACGGCGATGTTCAAGTTGAAATTCCCAAGGGTGTAAAGCCCGGCGAACGCGTCAAAGTGTCTGGCAAAGGAATTCCATCTTTACGTGGGTCGCGTCGTGGAGATCTTTATTTTACTTTGAATGTCGAGTTTCCCGATAAGCTAAGTGAAGATGAGGAAAAACTAATCAGACAAATCGCTGAATCGAATAAAACCAAGGTCGCATCGAAAAAAAAAGGTCTTTTTAAGTAGTTATTTGACCCGTTACGCTTGACGTTTGGGTCTTCAGTCTCACTTTAACATTATAGATTATGATTTATTTAATGAGCTAATTATGAAGGAGTCTCAATATGGGAAAAATTATCGGAATCGATTTAGGAACCACAAACTCATGCGTTGCAATTATGGAAGGTGGCGAGCCTAAAGTTTTAGTTAACGAAGAAGGCGCACGCACAACCCCTTCTGTAGTGGCTTTTACAAAAGATGGCGAACGTCTAGTGGGTCAAATTGCCAAACGTCAAGCGGTCACAAATCCAGAAAATACAATTTATTCTTCAAAGCGTTTCATCGGTCGAAAGTTCGACGAAGTTTCTGAAGAAGTTAAACTTGTCCCTTACAATGTTGTTTCTAAAAATGGTGGAGTCGATTGCGGCTTCAAAGTTCAAGGCGATAAGGTCATGTCTCCGGAAGAAATCGGAGCCGGCGTTTTATCAAAACTCAAAAAAGTAGCCGAAGATTATTTAGGCGCTGAAGTCACTGACGCCGTGATCACGGTGCCGGCTTACTTTAACGATGCGCAACGACAAGCCACAAAAGATGCGGGTCGTATTGCGGGCTTAAACGTTCGTCGAATTATCAACGAACCAACGGCTGCGGCTTTAGCTTACGGTCTTGATAAAAAGAAAGATCAAAAAATTGTGATCTACGATTTTGGTGGAGGTACATTTGATATTTCTATTCTTGAAGTGGGCGAAGGCGTTGTTGAAGTTAAATCAACAAACGGCGACACGCACTTGGGTGGAGATAATTTTGATATCACAATTTTAGAATGGTTGATCGCTGAATTTAAAAAAGATCAAGGCATCGATTTAAAGAACGACAAAATGGCTTTACAACGATTGAAAGAAGCCGCTGAAAAAGCAAAAATTGAATTATCAAGCGCTCAAGAATCTGATATCAATCTTCCGTTTATTACGGCCGATCAATCGGGTCCGAAGCATCTACAAATTAAATTATCTCGCGCAAAGTTCGACCAAATGACAGAAAGCCTTGTGAAACGCTCGATCGAGCCTTGTAAGAAAGCTTTAGCCGACTCGGGTTACAAAATAACTGAAATCGATGAAATTGTTTTAGTTGGTGGATCAACTCGTATTCCAGCGATTCAAAAAGCTGTTAAAGACTTTTTTGGTAAAGAGCCGAATCGCACTGTGAATCCAGATGAAGTGGTTGCCGTTGGTGCCGCTGTTCAAGGTGGAGTTTTAGCTGGAGACGTCAAAGATGTTCTTTTATTAGACGTAACACCTTTATCTTTAGGTATCGAAACTTTGGGTGGAGTCATGACAGCGCTCATCGAAAGAAATACGACGATCCCTTCGAAGAAGACTCAGATCTTTTCGACTGCGGCTGATAATCAGCCCGGCGTTGATATTCATGTTTTACAAGGCGAGCGCAAAATGGCGACGGATAATAAATCGCTGGGTCGCTTTGAATTAACGGGTCTTCCTCCATCACCGCGAGGAGTTCCTCAGATCGAAGTGATTTTTGATATGGATGCGAACGGTATATTGAATGTTTCCGCAAAAGATGTGGCTTCAGGCAAAACGCAAAATATTAAAATCACAGCTCAGTCTGGATTGAATGAAGAAGAGATCAAAAAATTAGTTAAAGAAGCCGAAATGCAGGCTGAAGCTGACAAAGAAAAAGCCGAAGCTGTTCAATCGCGAAATAATTTAGATAACTTAGTTTACCAAACTGAAAAATTAGTGACTGAGTCTGGATCAAAATTAGCGGCCGCAGATCTTGAAAGTATTAAAGCAATGATTGCTGATGCTAAAAAAGTTTTGGATAATAAATCGTCGACTCAAGCTGAATTGAAATCGGCCTTTGAAAAACTGCAAACGTCTTCGCATAAGATCACGCAAGATTTATACAAAGCAACGGGTGCAGCGCCTCAAGGTGATGAGTCTGCGCAGGCCTCATCAGAATCAACATCAGGAGCTCAGGGCAGTAAAGCCAAAGGTGACGATGTGATTGATGCTGATTTTAAAGACGTGAACTAATTTAAATCTGAAGTCTTTTATCGTTTAATATGAAAAATCAAAATAACTGGCTTCAGATTGCAAATCGATTGGCTTGGTTTAAAAAACCAAGCCATGAAAAACAAATTTCATTTGCGAAACCCGTATCAATCAAATGGTTTGATGATGGATTACTAAATGTTAGCGTGAATTGTTTAGATCGTCATTTACCTGCGCGGGCCAATCAAGTGGCTTATATTTTTGAACCTGATCATCCTTCGTCAGAAACCATTAAACTTACTTACCAGCAACTTTATTTAAACGTTAATCGAATGGCGAACGTTTTAAAAAAACACGGCGTAAAAAAAGGCGACCGTGTCACTATTTATTTGCCGATGATCTTAGAGGCCACTTACGCGATGTTGGCCTGTGCGCGCATTGGTGCCGTTCATTCGGTGATTTTTGCGGGCTTTTCAGCTGACTCTATAGCGGATCGTATTGCCGATTGTGAAAGCACTTTTTTAATCACAGCCGACGAAGGGCTTCGCGCCGGAAAAAAAATAGAGCTTAAAAAAAATGTCGATTCGGCTTTGCAAAAATTAGATCTTAAAAAAATAAACACAATCCAAAAAGTATTAGTGGTTCAAAAAACAAAATCCGAAGTTTCTTTTAATCCCCAAACAGATCTGTGGTATCATGAAGAATTAAAGACGGTCGAAGATTTCTGCCAGCCTGAAATAATGAAGGCAGAAGATCCACTATTTATTCTTTATACTTCAGGCTCAACCGGAAAACCTAAAGGGGTTTTGCATACAACCGCCGGCTATTTGGTTTATGTCAGCTACACCCATGAATTGGTTTTTGGTTACAGAGAGAGCGAAATTTTTTGGTGCACAGCCGATGTGGGTTGGATCACGGGACATAGTTACATTGTCTACGGACCGCTGGCGAACGGAGCAACTTCGGTTATTTTCGAAGGAGTTCCCAATTATCCAAATGCATCCAGATTCTGGGATATTATTGATAAACACCAAGTTCAAATTTTTTACACGGCACCCACAGCGATTCGCGCTTTGATGAAAGAAGGCGATGCGTCTGTCAAAAAATCTTCGCGAAAATCCTTAAGACTTTTGGGCTCTGTTGGCGAGCCCATCAATCCTGAAGCTTGGAATTGGTATTATCAAGTGGTCGGGGACGGCCGCTGTGCCATCGTCGACACTTGGTGGCAAACCGAAACCGGCGGAATTTTAATCTCGCCAATCTCAAAACCCTCAATATCAAAAAATAAAGCAGAAAACTTAACTTGGCCCGCGCACTTGAAACCGGGATCTGCAACTTTGCCATTACCTGGAATTGAACTTGAAATTTTAAGCCCTGAAGGAAAAGTTTTGGAAGGAGCATGTGAAGGCGTGCTTGTTTTGAAAGATTCTTGGCCGGGACAAATGCGCACTGTTTACAAAGATCACGCCAGATTTGAAGAGACTTATTTTTCAACTTACCCGGGCTATTATTTCACTGGTGATGGCTGTCGTCGCGATGAAGATGGGTACTATTGGATTACGGGCCGGGTTGATGATGTGATCAATGTGTCGGGGCATCGATTAGGAACGGCTGAAATCGAATCAGCTTTTGTGGGGCACGCGGGTGTAGCCGAAGCGGCCGTTGTGGGCTATCCCCATGATATTAAAGGACAAGGGATTTATGCCTTCATCACACTTAAAACAGAACAGCAACCCAGTGAAGACTTAAAAAATGAGCTTAAAAAATTTGTACGTTCTGTGATTGGCCCTATTGCCACGCCTGACCAGATCCAATGGGCTTCAAGTCTTCCAAAAACCAGATCAGGTAAAATTATGCGACGTATATTAAGAAAAATTGCTGAAAACCAAATTGATCAATTAGGGGATATCAGTACTTTGGCTGACCCACAAGTTGTTAAAGATCTTGTCGAAAATAGAGCTATCAAGTAAGATCACGACATGATTAAAAAACACAGCACAACGATTTTAGTTTTTATAACTTTGTTTCTTTTAGCTTTCTTTTCAAGATTGATTTCTCACGCATGGAACTTCACTTTAATCGGAGCAGTTGCTCTTTTTGCAGGGGCTTACTTTGCAAATAAATCAGTTTCAATAGGTCTGATTATTTTGAGTTTGTTTGTCTCAGATGCAGTGATTGGTTTTCATAATCAAATGCCTGCGGTCTATGGATCTTACTTGCTGATCGTTGCTCTTGGATTTATTTTAGATCGAAATGATTCCAAAAATTCGCGATTTAAAATTTTAGGTTTATCTATTTTGGGAAGCTCACTTTTTTTTCTGATCACAAATTTTTCGGTTTGGTATCAAGGGACTTTTTATGCGGCGAACTTTCAAGGTTTAGTTGAATGTTATTTGATGGGTGTTCCCTTTTTTAAAAATCAATTCGCCAGTGACGTCATAGGTTCGCTGGTTCTTTTTGAAGTGGCTTTTCGGTTACCGATTTACCATGCTCGTCCCGGGCAATCAGTCTGAAATTTTTGATAACGAAGATTTTGCGCACAGTTATTATTTAAAGAATCATCTCGAAGGCCATTGCAAAGTTCATCTTGAGAATTGAAACTATGATTTCCAGTTGAGCAGCCATTCTCAGTTAAATTGTAACTTAAAGATGTCGCATTATTTTGATCTGATGTAAGCAGTTTTGTTGCGTCTTTTGAACAAGACATCAGTGGTAAAATAAATAAAAAAGACATCAAGTAAATCATGTTTTCACTTTAGCAGATTTTAACTAAAAATGTTCCACCTTATAGGTAAAACTGTGATCAGCGCCCATTTTTGTCAAAATTTTGAAAACTCTATACTTCTGTCAAAACCTTTTACATAGATAGATTACAGAAACAAGAATGGTTATTTCTAATTAAGTAAATTGTTGGTAATCATTCAGTCAACAGGGGGAACTTTTATGAAAAACAATTATTCTTTAAATATTTTTTTAAGCGCAGTGCTGGTTGTATTAATTATTTCGCAAGTCGTTTTAACTTAGTTATTTTTTTGAGGTCTTGGTTCATCAGCTTTACATGACGGCTTTGTTTCTGTTTAAACCGAGCCGTTTTTTTTAGAATTAATTCAGAATCAACAGACAGTATTCTTGCAGCCAGCAAACCTGCATTATATGCGTTATCAATTGCCACACAAGCTACAGGAATTCCTTTCGGCATCTGAGCCATCGCTAAAAGCGCATCCAATCCATTTAAATTATTCACAATCACAGGGACACCAATAACCGGCAACGGAGTCAGGCTTGCGACCATTCCAGGTAAGTGAGCCGCGGCTCCTGCTCCGGCGATAATGACTTTAAAGCCTTTTTGATGAGCGGTTTTAGCAAACTGAAACATTTTTTCTGGAGTGCGATGAGCTGACACAATTTTTGTTTCAAAAGCAATTCCGAACTCTGTTAAAGCCTCTTCAGCTTTTTTCATGGTTTTATAATCTGTTAAACTTCCCATGATAATGGCGACCAATGGTTTTTTCATATGAGGATTCCTTTTCTTTCATATAAAGCGGTCGTTAAAAGTGTTTTTTTATTTTGACCAATATAATTAATGTGACCCATTTTTCGTCGAGGTCGATTTTCAGTTTTTTCGTACCAGTGCAAAGAGCCTGTGGGGTAATTTTTGAAACTGGGTTGACGTGCTGATTGTCCTAAAAGATTCACCATCACAAAAGCGGGCTGTTTTAATTCGATCGAAGGCAGTGGCATTCCTAGTAAACATCTTAAGTGAAGCTCGAATTGATCCACGTTTAAGGCCTCTTGCGAAAAGTGCCCGGTGTTGTGAACGCGTGGAGCAATTTCGTTGACGACTAATTTGGAGCCTATTTCAAAGAGTTCAAAAGCAATCACACCGACATAATCAATTGAATTTAAAAATTTCAAAATTAAGTCAGTCATTTTTTTTGCGAAAGGGTGTTGGCTTGGGCCCGTGATATAATCACATTGATTATTTTTTTGAAAAGAATCAATCATTGGAAGAACGCTGTGTTCTCCCAATGAGTTCCGCGCAAAGATCAAAGACTTTTCGGATTTAAATTCACAAAATGGCTCAATGATAAATTGATTTTCTGAGCCTTTGTTTTGCGCTTTGAACAGCTCAAGCTCGTTTTGACTTTTAATGACGAAAGTTCCGTAGCCATCGTAGCCACCCAGGCGTCTTTTAAAAACAATTTTTTTATTAAAAGCTTCGAAGGCCAGTTGAATATCCTCTTTCGAATTTATTTTAATATGATCAAGTGTTGGAATCTCATAATCACAAAGCCATTCTTTTTGTAAAAGTCGATCTTGCAAGCGATCCAAAGACTTTAAAGCTGGAAATATTTTTTTACCTCGAATCGAGCGCGAGGCTTTCTTGATCAGGGCTGCAGGAATAAATTCACTTTCAAAAGTTACAATGTCAGAATAACGAAATAGAACTCGTATATCTTGTTCAGATTGAATGTCGCCCTCGATCCAATGAGACGTCACTAAAGCAGCCGGTTCACTTTTTTTGGGACAAAGTACAACAGTCTTAAGCCCCATTTGACGAGCTTTCAGCACCAGCATGCGAGCCAATTGTCCGCCGCCTAAAATTCCAATTGTTTTTTTGTGAAAGGGCATATTTAAAATACATCCTGCGAAATAATTCGCGATCAAGTTTTATTTATCTGCGTCTTGGATGAATCTATACTAACTCTTTCTATTTTCATAAATAAAGTGTAAAAAAATCTATGCGTAATGTGACGGATCTTAATTTTCCACTTTGCTTGGCTCCGATGGTGGGGCTGTCTCATGTGGCCTTAAGACGAGTGATTTTGGATTATATGCCCAAAAACGCATCAACCCATTGGCCCACCGAGATGCTCAGTTCGCGTCGACTTCCCAATGAAAACTTAAAGACAACTCCCGAGACTTTAAGAACGGCCGATGAAAAAAATTTAGTTCCGCAAATTTTAGGAAATGAAGAAAACGCGATTCGTGATTCTGTGAATAGACTTGTGAACGAGTGGGGGGCATCTGCCATCGATATCAACATGGGCTGCCCGGTGCAAAAAGCTTTGCGCCATAATTACGGCGTGTCGTTGATGGGTGACGTGGATTATGCGGCTCGAGTCGTCGAAGTGACAAAAAAAAACTCTTCGGTTCCGGTGTCTGTGAAGTTGCGTGCAGTTGGCAGTGAGAAATCAATTCCGGAATTGATTTCTTTTGTTCAAAAGCTGGCTGATAGCGGAGCCGACTGGATCACTTTGCATCCGCGCACGGCCCAGCAAAAACGCCGGGGTTCAGCTGATTGGACTCAAATCAAAGAGCTTAAAAATGCGGTGTCAATTCCGATTATTGGTAATGGCGACATCCAAACTTGCAGTGATGCACTGACGATGTTGAAGACGACGGGCGCCGATAAAGTGATGGCGGGGCGGGCGTTGGCCGCCAGACCTTGGATGATGTGGCAATTGGGTGAACAGTTGGGTTTCGAAGCTCCGGTTGATTTTACGGGCCTAGCATCGCCTCAGTCAGCTGAAGAAGAGGGGGCCGAGTACGGGCGCAGTTTGTTAAAGCTGATTCAGTATTCAGAAGAAAGTTTTATTTTTGAGGCGAAGGCGTCCGAGTCTTTAACTTTAAGAAAAATTTTATTTCATATTCGCACGACTCATGTTTGGCTCGAGTTCGGTCATACACTCATGTCAAATGCGACGCGCGCTCAAAATCTGAATGAACTACGACAAACGGTGATACAGTTTTTTAGCTCAGAGCAAAGAATGTTTGCGCGCACAGAGCTTCGTCAGTAATTTTTTAAAATTGGAGTTTCACATGAACGGTAAAAAATTTGTAGTTGTGTTTTTAGCAGTAACAGCTGTCGTTGGCATTTTGACTTGTGTTTGGATTAAGGCGGGCTATGACAGCCGTCCAAAAATTCCAATCGAACAGCCGAAGTAATTTTTTATTTTAAGTTTTTCCAAATACGAGTTGATCGAATTGGCCGGCCTCTTCAAGAGCTTTCATGTCGTTGTAGCCCCCGATCATTTTATCGTCGATGAAAATCATGGGAACAGTGCTCCAGCCGGTTTTCTCTTTCCAAAGTTTCATTTCGTCTAAGTTGTTTGTTAAATCAAGGACTTCGACTTCAAGTCCTTTCGCATTTAAAAAATTCATAGCTCGATCACAATACGGACAAGGATTTTTTTTGATGAGTTTAATTTTAGCTTTTTGCTTCACATGATCTCCAATCGCTGCATTAAAACTTTTTTAAAGTCAGAGGGCTTCGTCAGAACTTTGACTTCATCAAAAATAGCGCTGAACTTAGGATCCGACAAGCCCAATTGCCGCAGCCACCCCTTCGTCCGCGCCACCGCAAAACCCTCGTTCGCATAAACCACGCTGCTCTCATAGAACCGGGGTACCAGCTCTCGGACGGAAAAAAAGGTACCTGGTACCTTTTGGGGGCTAAAGGTACCAGGTACCTTTTTCTTTTTTATTTTTTTGAAGAGGAAGGGGTCGCGGAGGGCGCCTCGGCCTATCATGTAGTTTTTTGTTTGGGTGAGGCTTTGGCATTTTTTAAAGTCTTCGGGGGTCCAGATTTCGCCGTTTGTGACGAGGTCGATTTTTGTGACCTCTTTGATTTTTGCAATCCATTCCCAGTGAGCCGGTGGCTTATAGCCATCGGTTTTTGTGCGGCAATGGACCGTCAGCCACGCGGCACCGGCTTCTTCGATAGCGCGCGCGTTTTCAAGACATTGGCTTGGATCGTCAAAACCTAATCTTATTTTTGCGGTCACAGGTATATGGCTTGGGACGGCCTTGCGCACGGCTTTAACGATTTTAAAAAGTCGGTCGGTGTGTTGAAGTAAAGTTGCTCCGCCGTCGTGTCGATTGACTGTTGGAGCTGGGCAGCCAAAGTTCAGGTCCACGCCCAAAGCACCAAGCTCAGCTGCGCGTAAGGCATTTGCCGCCAAGGCCTCAGAATCTCCTCCCAAAAGCTGAATAAAGACCGGAGTTCCCGAGCGCGTGCAAGACTTAGTTTTTAATTCGGGACAATTTTTTTTAAAAACAGAATCTGGCATCAGCTTGTCGGTGATACGCAAAAACTCGGTCACACATTGATCAATGCCGCCCACATCCGTGAGCAAATCGCGCATGGCCCAATCTGTTACCCCCTCCATCGGAGCTAAAAAAAGGCGGGGATGAGGAGGATTCGTATCAAGCGACATGCGTTTGAAAGTAGCTGAAAAAAGTGAAAGAGAAAACTAAAATGCAATTCGTAGTAGAAAAGCACAACTTGTTTTGGCCTGAACTTCGGTTTGAAAGTTATTTTTACAAATAATCAATCGTGGCTGGTCACCGGTGAACGGATTCGATAAAAACTAAACGACATCGAGGTTTCAGTATGACTCAAATTTTTAAAAAAATAATTTTGATATATTCTATTTTTTTCTTGGTTTCGTGCCAAAAAAATGAAGCGCGGTTTAAGATCATTCAATTCGATCAAAAAAAAATAGAATCAAATCACGTCATCTACGGAGACGATAACCGCGTCGAGCTCAAAGATGTTACTGATGCCGAATTACAAGAAATCGCGCGCTCAACAGTGGCGCTGATTTCTAAAGACCACATGGTGTTTGATTCTGTTTTTGATCACTACAATTTTGAAAACCCCGAGACCTCGCTAAATTTTTGTCCGTCTGAAAAATTTCGCAGTCAACCGCAGTGGGCTTTTTGTTCAGGAGCCTTGATTGCTTCGGACCTCATCGTCACTGCAGGGCACTGTTTTCGAAGTCTTAAAGACTGCTCGACAACACAGATCGTTTTTGATTATGCGATCACAGAAAATAAATCACCTTTAAATTCGATTCCTGCAGAAAATGTTTTTCACTGCGCCGAGATCCTTTATTCGTCCGAGCAAAAAAATGCAGCGGACTTTGCAATCATTCGACTTGATCGGCCTGTTGAAGGTCGAAAAATTCTTTCGTTTGCCAATGAAGATGTAGCTGAAAATGATCAATTGATGATGATTGGACACCCCAATGGTCTTCCCACAAAATTGACGATGAACGGAAAAGTCAGAAGCCTACAGAATGAAAACTTTTTTGTGGCTTCGATCGACTCGTACACGGGTAATTCGGGCTCGGCGGTGTTCAATCAAAAAACAAAAGAAATCGTCGGAGTCCTTGCCCGCGGAGAAAACGATTACGAACTCAAAAATTCGTGCTACGTTTCAAAAGTTTGTGCCGAAGATTTATGTCGTGGTGAAGATGTGACAAGAGCCCGCGTCATCAAAAAATATATTCCCTAGTTACTTCTGGGGCTGTCCCTTTGAAATAATCCAATCGAAATCTTTTTTATCAACAGGCTGAATCGACAGCCGCGAGCCTTTTTTAATCACCAACATACCCGCTAACTTGGGCTCAGTTTTGATCTGGCTGAGAGGAATAAAATTTTTAAACTTCGCAACATATTTAACTTCCACACAGAACCAATTTGGTTTTTGCAAAGTCGCTTTTGGATCGTAAAACTCAGATTTTTTATTAAATTGAAGCTGATCGGGCTGAGCTAATTTGGAAACCACCGCAATCCCCGCAAGGCCAGAAGGTTCTGCATTCGAGTGATAAAACAAAACTTCGTCGTCTAGCTGCATCGATTGAGTCATAAAATTTCGTGCTTGGTAATTGCGAACGCCTTCCCACCAAGTTGTTTGATCTTTTTTAAGGTGATCAATTGAGTAAGCATCAGGTTCAGATTTCATCAGCCAATAATTTTTTTTCATCGGGAGCCTTTTTTAAAAAATATGATGTCAAAAAAAGTAAAAGTCAAATTTTACTAACGTCCTTTCAGGGATTTTGTTAATCTAGCCAGATGAAAAATCAAACTCAAAAAAAGTCTTCGCAAAATAAAGTCAGTCAAACAAAACAAACCATCTTGATCACGGGCGCGACGGCAGGAATTGGTCAAGCAACAGCTTTGTTAGCCGCTCAAAAAAACTATCAACTCATTTTAATTGCAAGACGAAAAAATCGTCTAGAAAATTTGGCGGCGAGCTGTCTTAAGCAGGGAGCTTCAAGCGTCGAACTGTATCAAGTCGATCTTCAAAAAAAATCAGAGGTCCTTAGTTTTTGTAAAAAAATGAAGTCAAAAAAAATTGATATTTTAATTAATAACGCAGGCTTGGCTCAAGGTGTGGATGTTTTTCAGAATTCTAAATTAGAAGATGCCGACACCATGTTCGATACGAACGTGAAAGGGCTCCTTTATATCACTCGTGGAATAATCAGTCAGCTCGTTCAAGCGGCGGGGCATATCATCAATATAGGCTCAGTTGCAGGCCGACTTGTTTACGAAGGCGGAGCTGTCTATTGCGCGACTAAATTTGCTGTGCGTGCTTTATCTGAGGGGCTAAGAATGGATCTGAAAGGAACAGGTGTTCGTGTCACAAACATTGAGCCTGGAATGGTGAACACGGAGTTTAGTCGAGTACGCTTAGGAAATCAGCAAAAAGCCGACGCGGTCTATGCCGATATGATGCCGCTTTTAGCCAATGATATTGCGGAAACTATTTTATGGTGTGTCGAGCGTCCGCAACATGTTAACATTCAAGAGCTTGTTATATATCCAACTGATCAGGCCAGCGTGGGCCAAGTTGTGCGTGGAGAAAAAAGTATTCTGAATTTGAAGAGGGCCTGAATGTCTTTAGAATTAAATAAAAATGAATTTCGAATTGAAAAAGATACGATGGGCGATGTTCAAGTTCCGATTCATGCATTGTGGGGAGCCCAAACCCAAAGATCCACCGAAAATTTTAAAATTGGCGGAGATCGATTTCCGCGCGAGATGATCAAAGCATTGGGCGTTCTTAAAAAATGCGCAGCTTTAACAAATGCTGATTTGGGTTTGCTTGATTTAAAAAAAGCCGAGTTGATTGTGAAAGCGGCCGACGAAGTAATTTTCGGCACGCTGGATTCCCATTTTCCACTGGTCGTTTGGCAAACGGGTTCAGGAACTCAGACGAACATGAACGCCAATGAAGTCATTGCAAATCGAGCTATGACAATGATGGGCTTAACACTTCCTTCAAAAGAAATTCACCCGAATGATGATGTGAACAAAGGTCAAAGCTCGAACGATACTTTTCCCACAGCGATGCACATTGCTGTTGCGGAACGAATTCACACGCGCCTATTACCTATGCTGGAAAAACTACACAAAGCTCTAGAGTCGAAATCACAAGAGTTTAAAACCATCGTCAAAATTGGACGCACGCACTTGATGGACGCAACTCCATTAACACTGGGTCAAGAGTTTTCGGGTTACTCAACTCAACTTAAAAATTCTATTCAACGAGTCAAAAATGTTTTGCCGCATTTACATGAATTGGCTTTGGGTGGAACGGCTGTCGGTACAGGGCTGAACACACACAAAGATTTTCCGGTAAAAGCCGCCGCAAAGATTGCCGCTGAAACTCAAATTCCCTTTGTAACGGCTCCAAATAAGTTTGAGGCTTTAGCATCCCACGATGCTTTGGTCGAAGTTCATGGAGCTTTAAAAACAATTGCGGTTTCATTGATGAAGATTGCAAATGATATTCGTTTGCTCGGAAGCGGACCGCGCTGTGGTTTTGGTGAATTAAATTTACCAGAAAATGAACCGGGCTCTTCGATTATGCCAGGAAAAGTAAATCCAACTCAAAGTGAAGCTATGACAATGATCTGCGCGCAAGTTTTAGGTAACGACGTGGCAGTGAATATTGGCGGCGCAACGGGGCACTTTGAATTAAATGTTTTTAAACCCGTCATTGTATTTAATTGTTTGAATTCGATTCGCTTGATTTCTGATGCTTGCGAAAGTTTCACTGATCACTGCGTCTTAGGAATTGTGGCGAACACTCAGCAAATTAAAAAACACCTCGATAACTCGTTGATGTTGGTGACAGCACTAAATCCTTACATTGGTTATGATAACGCCGCAAAAATTGCAAAAACTGCTCATAAAAATGGGACGACATTAAAAGAAGAGGCCGTCAAATTAGGTTTATTAACAGCCGAAAAATTTGATCAAGTCGTACGACCTGAAACGATGATTGGACCTTTGGGGTAAATGGCAATTTCACAGAACACTTTATTAGCACGAGCCACTTGGTTAGGATCTGATGATATCAGGCCCTATGTTTTTGTGCGTCCTGAAAATAAAATTGAACAACCTGGCACCCGCCATCGGCTTGACTGGTTTAAGCAGCAACCCATTTATAAAAATCCTCTGGATTTAACTGAACTGGCTTTTGCGGAAGCCATTTATCAAATTGAGTGGAAAGCTTTTGGCCATCAAGATTTAGCAATTCCACGTTGGGTTTTTTACGATTGCGCAGCAATGCCCGGGTTTATTGCGGGCTACGCGGGGCGAACAAAAACTTTACCAAAAAAAATTCGTGAAATTCTAAATTACTCGGTTGAAAACGAATGGTGCCCGCTGTCTTTATTTATTATTATTCCAACCATGAAAAAAGGCGAATGGGTGGCTTACGATCTGTGCTCAGTCAATTCGCTATTACCAAAAGCGGAACAGTATTACAGCTTAGGGTTCTTATCGAAAGCGTTTGCACTTTGGTACGCAAATGTGGCGCAGTGTTCAGGAATGACTCAGTGGGGAAGTGCTTCACTGAAGCTTCACTCAAATTATGGACATCTAGAAATGATTGGGGCCTATGCGCCGCTCCACACTCATGCGAAGACCATGACTTACCGTTGCCAAGTGAATACCGAGTGTTGGGAGAAATTTTTTACAAAAGAGCCTGATTTAGGATTTTTAGAAAATTACGGGCCGACTGATTTACTCATTGAGCCCAATAATGATAAATCGATGATACAATTGCAAAACAAAATACAAAACAACGAAGGACCTTTTTTTCTGAGTGCGGGCGAAATCGCAAGCCGCGGATTGAAAGACCCTTTAACTATTTACAAACTCAAACAAGGATGATTGAGGAAGGAAAATTATGACTCAAGAAAATGAACTAAAGGTCTTACCACCGGTCGCAAAATCATTTCATACATTTTGTAAAAAATGTGATGCGGATCGATACCACACTGTTTTGACTCACACTTCGGCGACATCGGCTAAAATCGAGTGCGAAGTTTGCCACAGTAAAAAAACTTACTCGTTGGCCAAAGCTAAAACAAGCGCGAAATCAGCCGCGGGAGCAGTTAAAAAAACAACTAAAACCGGCGCACCACGAAAAGTGGGATCTCGTAAAACAAGTCACGCTGATGAATTCAATGCGCTGATGTTGAATCGTGGTGCTGAAAAAGGAATTCCTTTTAGCATCAAAACAAAATTTGAGCTGAATCAAAAAATGGATCACTCAAAATTTGGTCCAGGTTTTGTCAAAGGTGTTCTGATTGATCGCATCGATGTGATGTTTGAAGAAGAAGTTAAAACACTGATGCATAATAAAGTTTAGATTTCTTTTTAAATGAGTCTTTGGCTTGACGGACTAAATCCTGAACAGTGTGCTGCGGTCTCTCATAACAAGGGACCTTTGCTTATTTTGGCTGGTGCAGGCTCGGGAAAAACAACTGTTTTGGTTTCTAGAACGGGTCGGTTGATTGACGAGAAAGTTGCCAAAGCGTCTGAAATCGCAGTTTTAACTTTTACGAATAAATCAGCGCGCGAACTAAAACATCGCGTGCAAGCTAAAATTGGCGACCGAGCGAAGGGCTTGTGGGCTGGAACTTTTCATTCGTTTGGTTTACAACTTCTTCGAAAAAATTATAAAAAAATCGGTTTGAGTTCTCATTTTGGAGTTCTTGATCAAAGTGATTCACAGGCAATTATCAAAGAAATTCTAAAAGATATTAAAAACTCGACCAAAGAAAAATTCGACGCCGACAAGTTAATGAACTTAGTGAATTTAATCCGAGCCGGAAAAAAAATTCCAGTTGGATATTTAGACGAATATCACGAGCTGGCCGAAGTGATCACGCCGAAGTACGAAGCGAAACTAAAAACCTACGGCGTAACTGATTTCGAGGGACTTTTGCTTGAGCCTTTGAAGCTTTTTAAAAATCATCCCGATGTTCTTGCGGGAATTCAGCAGCAGTACTCACAAATTATGGTGGATGAGTTTCAAGATACGAATCAAGAGCAAATGAAGTTGATCAAATATTTGTCTGCACAACACCAAAACTTAACTGTCGTAGGTGATGACGATCAATCGATTTATGGTTGGCGTGGGGCCGAGATTTCAAATATTCTTAATTTTCCAAATGATAATTCAAACTGTAAAGTGATCAAGCTTGAACGAAATTACCGTTCGACTTCCACTATTTTGGATTTGGGTAACGAAGTGATTTCAAAAAATAAAAAACGCCATGGTAAAATTTTAAAATCAACAAAACTTGATCAACTCAGCGATAAGCCCGAAGTTTTTGTTTTAGAAAATGAAGACGATGAGGCTGAATTTGTTGTACGAGAAATTCAAAATTTACGAGCTCAAAAATATCAATTTAACGAGATTGCTGTTCTGTATCGTTCGAACACTCAAGGCGGATTGATTGAAAGTTGTTTGCGTCGGGCGCAAATTCCCTATTCGATTTCTGGTGGGACTTCAATTTTTGATCGCAAAGAGGCCAAAGATTGGCTGGCTTATATTAAACAATCGATCTGGCCGGATGAAGTAAGCTTACGACGTATTATTAACACCCCATCACGAGGCATTGGTGATCAAACATTAGAAAAATTAGCAGAATTCGCCGAAGCTCATCATCAAGATTTACAAACGGCTTGTAAAAATTGGCGCGAAGTCGGCATCAATGAAAAACAAGGTGAAACTTTAGATGACTTTTTTCGTTGGCTTTGGGTTTTTCCGACGCGGCTGCTTGAAGATGAAACTTTGGGTGTGACTTATTCAGAAAGATTCGAAAAGTTAGTTCGTGAAACAGGCTACCGCGATTACTTGTCAAAAATTTCGAACGAAGGTTTGATGTTTGAAAAAAAATGGCAAGTGATTGAAATTGTTGGCCGCATCATCGAATCTTTCATCAATCGTCGTGAACCAACGATTCAAGCCTTAAAAGATTTTATCGATGCGATGATGTTGCGCGATGATCCCAACGAAGATGATAAAAAAAATCAGGTCCAGCTGATGACATTTCATGCCAGTAAAGGTCTAGAATTCCCAGCCGTTTTGCTAGTTGGAATTGAAGAAGATTTGATTCCACATCGACGTTTAGGAGGAGATCTTGACGAAGAGCGGCGACTTTTCTATGTTGGTATTACGAGAGCACAAAAAAAGTTGGTACTCACTTACTGCCAGCAAAGAAAAAAAATGGGTGTGATAAAACCTGTTTTTGCTTCGCGGTTTTTAAGAGAAGCTAATGAAAGTTTGTACACGCACTTTGAACATGGAGCGCGTCCGGTCACAGCTGACCTTCGCGAGACCATGGTCAGTGATTTTTTAAAAAAGTTAAATCAACCCAAATCAACTTCATCAAGTTGAGGAGTACTCAAGATGTTTTTATTAAAATCAGTTAAATCGGGCGAAGTGATTGTAACTGAGGGAACAATTCAGCCCTTTATTTTTATTTTAAAAACGGGAAAATTAACAGTCGTTAAATCCAAAGGACGCGATGTTAAAATTATCGGAGAAGTTTTACCCGGCGAATTTGTTGGTGAGATGGCTTATTTAGGTGAAGAAAAAATTCATCAGGCCAGCGTGATTGCAATCACAGATTCCGAAATTATTGAAATACCCAGCGATAGCTTTTTAAAAGTTTTAGCTGATAACCCTGTTTGGCTAAAGGCATTGCTTCGAAGTTTTGTTTTAAGACTTGAAGCCAGCAATAATCAAAAAATTAGTGGTTAAAAAAAACTGTCTAAGTTATAAATTTCTTCAAAAATATAATCTTTGTCTTCAAACTTAAATTGAATTTTTTCAGCATGCAAATGCATGCGATTATTTTTGTAAAGCTCGGCAATTTTGAGATTGTACTTCGGATTTCCATAGCGAGAATCACCGACAATGGCTTGTCCCATTAAAGCACTGTGTTTGCGAATCTGATGTTGGCGACCCGATTTAATTTCAACTGAAACTTCAGTAAAATATTGATTGCTTCGCAGCACTTGATATTTTGTTACACTTTCTTTTCGATGGGCTGAAATTCCTTGCGGGTTTTTGTGGCCTTCCGCTTGGTCGGTCAGGGGCCAGTTGGCTTGAAAGTTTTTTTCAGGCTTCTTCCAAGCCCCACAAAGTAAAGCGCGGTATATTTTAGTGCCCTGCTCAAGACTTGCTGAAAGTTCAATATGAAGTTCCGGTTTTTGTGCAATGATCATTAATCCCGAAGTTTCTTGATCAAGCCGATTAACAAAGTGAAGAGGTTTTTTATGTAGATTTAAATACTCGACCAAAGATGGACTTTGATTGTGAACGCTGACTTGGTAAGGCTTGCTCAGCACAATAAAAAATTCATTTTCTTCTAGGATTCGAATCATGTTAGTATGATCTCACAGGGGTTCATATGATTCAAGATGATGATCAAAACGATGATAAAAAAAATGCAAAAGTAAAAATTGAATTTCCGTACAGTGAAATGGTCAGGTCAAAAATTCCAAAAGCTTTTGATGTTGCCGAAAAAGTCGCAACGGATTGGAAAAATGAAGGCGATTTTACCGATTTGGGTTTACCTCATCCCTTGGCGGAAGTGGTTGCAACTCAGGCTTTGAAAAAAGCTAAAGAAGTTGAAAAAAAATTAGAAGAAAAAGGCGTTTTTAGTTTAGCCAAAATGGGTCTTGAAATTGCAAAATCGCAGTTTGAACAAATTAAAAAAAAGCTTTAAATGAAGCGCGATCAAAGAATTCTAGAAATACTTCAAAAACTAGAACCCCAACACATTGAGCTTATTAATGACAGTCAAAAGCACGCAGGCCACACGCAACATTTAGGTGGAGCTGGATTTACAGGTGAAACTCATTACAAACTGACTTTGGTGAGCGTACTGTTTGAAAATATCAGTCGTATCGATCGTCAAAGAATGATTATGAATTTACTTAAAGAAGAATTTGCGACGGGGCTGCATGCTCTTGAAATCAAAGCGATGTCTCCTGATGAAGTTTCAAAATAAGACAAAATAACTAAAAGGAACTTTTTCTTCAATTCATTCGTCATTAGGAATGTCAGGAGATTTTATGAACTACTACATCGAATTTAATGGGCGTAAGTTAGGTGAGTCGGATTGTTTAAGTTACAATGAAGCACAAAATTTAGTTTTTAAGATTTTAGTGCAGTGTCTACAAACCTACAGAAAACTTTACTCTCAAAAAACATCAAGTCAAACAGACGAAAGAGTTTTGCAAGAAAAAATTTTGGCTCAGTTAAAGATTTCTTACTGCCAACCAAGATGGTCTTTAAGAAAAAATCTAGATTTAAAACCAAGAACTTTGCAAAAAAGCCGTCATTTAAGCCAAGTGCATCGAAATTATATCGACGTGAAAGATCTTTAGTAGCTGGCTGACAACCCACCCAGAAAAATAGTTTGTTTGGTGTTTTTATCATTTGTTGCGCTATTAAAATTTGATTGGTTGGTGTTGGTATTTGCATCGGCAAAAAGACGAAACGAGTTTAAAAAAGTATAGCCTATCTGCAAATCTAAATAAGTGCGCTGGTCTTGTCGTGCTAGATTGTCTGTCAGGGCTTTCGCAAAAATTCGATATTCAAATACACCCGATACAGAAAAATCAAAATTTTCTAAAAAAGCCGAATAAGATAAATTAAGTCCGTAGGATTTATAACTCGAGACCAAAGTGCTTGTATCAACGTAGTGATAATCAGAAAAGTAGACTTTTGAGGAAGCTTTAGAAGTGGACCATTTTTGATCTACTCCGAAAGAAAATTTATTTTGATAGCCACTTAAATAATCGTAGGTGGTGGTTTTATTCAAAATTCTGTTCGTTTGAATCAGAAAATTATAATAAGTGTCTGTACTTTTGTAAGTGAGCTCGGCAGAGGCTCCTTTTTGATCAGAAAAAAAAGTTGTTTGATCATAATCAGAAAAGTACTCAGGCGTTAATTTGAGTTTATAAGAATCAAAATAAAATGAAATTGGCAATGTTAAGTCGTTGTACTTGTAATTCAAAGTTTGTTGGTCTTTGAAAGTTGTTTGCGAGTAAAAATCTTCAATTTTGATATCGTAAAAACTTGAGTAATCAATCAGAACATCGACTCCCGCTTTTAAAAGCGATTGAGTGTCTTTGGTTATTGATGTTGAACTATTTGAAGAACTTGCAGGATTTGAGTTAGTACCCGAACTGTATTCGATATACAAAAAAAGTCTTTGGTCCGGTTTGTTATCGCTTGGCTCTTGCTGCAGTAGCGAAATATCAACGTCTGAAGCAAAAAGTTTATTTTTATAATTCAGAATCGTTTGCTTCATTTTATCCGGTATGTTTTCTAAAGAAATTTCTTTGATCAGTTCTTTAGCTTTCGGAATATTTCCTACACTTTCATAAGCTTGAGCCTTATAGTAAATCGCCATAGGTGTTAATTTAGATTTCAGTTCGATCACTTTATTATAATTGATGACTGCCTTTTTAAGTTGATTTTGCTTTTGAAGAATAACTCCTAAATTAAAATAATTTAAAGCAGTATTTGGATTTTGCTTTATTAGATTTTCCCAGTATTCAATTTGCTCTGGAGTTTCTTGAGACAATAGAATAAGTGGAAAATAAAATATCAATATAATTAAGATCTGTCTCAAATTTAGAATCCCATTTTGATCGAGTTCTAATAAGAGTAAATGAATCAAAAAATAAATGGAACTTAATTCGAAGAGGCATCGTCTTTAGTTTAGAATGTGTTGCGAATAGAACTTTAACTTCAACAAAAGGAAAAAATATGAAACTCAAGAATTTTATGGTCTCAACAGTGGCTATTTGTTTTTTAGGAAATTGGGCCTCTGCAAACCGTGATGATTTCAATAAACCTTCGGCTGAATTAGCAGGGGCCATTGCCAAAGCAGCATCGGGCCTAGGTTATGATTTGTCTTCAGAAGAGGGTAAGAAAAAGTTTGGTGATTACTTAAAATCACAAAAAGACACTTTGGCCACTACGATGGGAATCGACATGTCGACAGACGAAGGCCGCAAAAAAATGCATGAAGCTGTTAAATCGCATGTTGATTCAGTTGCTCAAGCTCAAGGCTTTGATATGTCGACACAAGCCGGCCGCGATTCTTTAGAAAAATACTTGGTCTCAACCGGTGACTACGCTTATTTAAAACCAGATCGTCGTCAGCAAGGAAGTCAGCAAGGCGATCAACAAAAATAAGCGCCGCCATCGCAATCAAATGCTAGCTCACAAACGTCTCAAGCGCAAAGTCGTCCGCCGCAAAGACATTAGTCTAAATTTAGTGATGAACCCCAGGCTTGAAGTTAAAAATATCCCCTTTTTAGCTTCAAGCCTTTATTCTTAAATTAATCTTATGAGTGATAACGAAAATATAAATTGGGACAATCTAGTTCAGCGAATGAAATCAAGTGATGAAAAAGCTTTTTCAGAGCTTATTGATTTGACTCAAGCGCAATTGTTTAAATTTTGTCTTCATCTAACACACAATAAACAATTCGCTGAAGATATTATGCATGACACTTATTTGAAAGCGATTGGTTCTATCTCGACATTAAAAAATCCTGAAGCTTTACGGGCTTGGCTTAAGCAAATCGCTCGATTTTTATTCTTAGATTATGTCAAATCAGCGGCTTACAAAAATGAAGTTCACACCGACGTTTGGGAAGAATTTGATTTGCGTGAAACAGACCAAAAGTCGGGGCTGCAACTCGACGTTTTAAAAATATTAAATCAACTCAGTGAAGAAGACCGAACAATTTTAGTTCTCATCGATATTCAAGAGTGCAGCTATGAAGAAACAGCCCTAACCCTAAAAATACCCGAGGGCACCGTCAAATCGCGTTTATTTCGAGCTCGCGAGAAATTTTCTTTGCTTTTTGAGGGAACAAAAAAGTCACACAAATCGTCATAGGGTAAAGTGAACACCAAAAGGGATCTTAAAATGAGACAAGACAGCAACAAACCCAATGAAGGATTTTTAAGTGATGAGTCAGCCGACGCTTTAAAATCGCTTCGATCGGTTTCTGCTGAGCCTTCATTGTATTTTAAGACACGAGTTCTGGCGCAAATGCGCGAACAAAAAAAAGCAAAACAAAGCCTCTTCAGAAAATTTTTTATTCCTTCGGCTTTAGCTTTTAGTTTTGCTCTTATCATGAGTTTTTTAGCTTTACAAAAGCAGACTCAAAATCAAACAGAAGTGGCCAGTTACATCATTGGTCAACCCTATGTTATTCGTATGGATATTCGTCCTTACAAAGAGTCTGGTGTGGCTTATGCTGAAATTTTATTAAGTGATGATAATGTGCAGTTTTCTTCGTCTCAGTTTGAAAAAATTAGTCAGCAAAAGAAATTAGTTGTAGCTTGGGAAACTGTTGTTCAAAAACAGTTTTTGCCAATTGTAATTAAAGGTGTTCAAAGTGGAAATTCTAAAGTGATCGTAAATTTTTATGACTCAGAAAATAAGCTTGTCAACTCGCAGAACGTGAACTTAAATTTTAAAGGCGGGTAACAGATGAAAAAAATATTAATTTCGTTTTTTATAACAATTATTTTTTTAAATGTATCAAAAGCCAGCGACGTGACCATGGCAACTTCTGAGGATTTGAAAGAGTTTGATAAAATTTTATCTCAAGAAGATAAAAATCCGCGGTTAGCAAACCCCTCACAAAAACCAGTTGATCAAAACCAGAACTCACCACCAGATCATAAAAAAGATCGAAACAATCCACGCGATCAATTTCAAAATGGGAACGGGCCTACACAAAGAAATGGTCCACCACAAAATCCTTTTAATCAAAGACCTCCTCCAGGAGCAATGCCTCCAGGTGGAAATCAATTGCCACCACCTCCCGGTGGAAATCCACCGCCGCCGCCTCCTCCGAATTAATTTCTTCGGAACAAACTAGACTTTTGAATCGTCTAGTTTGTATGAAAAACAAAAAACAAATTTTAAGTAGCGTGATCTTGTTTCATTTTGTAACAGTGGGTTGTTCAGCCGTGAACACATCTGATTTGACTTCGGCCACAGCAACTACGCCAAGTCAAACGGATGCTCAGCTTGTCAATGTGATTTCGAATAACTCACTAGCAAAGCTGTCTGAACCTGGTGTCGAATCCAATGATCTTGTGCTTTTAGGAGAATCTTTGTTTTCAGATACAGCTCTCAGTGGGGCTCGCGATATTTCTTGTTTGACATGCCATCAGCTAACGAAAGGTTTAGGAGACGCTTTGCCATTTTCGATTGGAACAGGCGGACCCGGAGTTGGAACACCTACGGCTCGCAATGCGCCGGCTTTGTATAATTTAGGTCGCACGAATCAAATTCGCGCTTTTTTAGATGGCCGAGTGAGTTTTTCGAATCAAGTTGTAACGAGCTCAGTTGCTGAAATTTCGGGAACAACAGCTACGCGATCAGATGTCAAAAATGTTTTTACAAATGTCTACGACATTCAACCTTTGTTTCCGCTTTTGTCAGTGACAGAAATGTTAGGTTCAAATAATGATTTAGCTGCACACACAACGGATATCGAAATTTGGCAAAGTGTTTTAAGTGATCGGCTTTTGAATCAAACAAAATACGTTAGTCTATTTAATAAAGCATTTCCTACTTTAACAACAGCGCAGTTGAATCCGGGGCATATTGGACGTGCGATTGGGGCGTTTATGAAAGTGCGCTTTAAATCTAACAACACGGCTTTTGATCGCTATGTCAGTGGTGAAATATCAGCCTTAACAGAACCTCAAAAACGCGGCATGCTTTTGTTTTACACGCGCGCACAATGTGTGCGTTGTCATAGCGGTTCAAATTTTACAGATTTAAATTTTCATTCATCAGGTGCTCCACAAATTGGTTTTTTGCCTTTTACCGACGATCTTGGCCGAGCTGCAGATGTGAATACAGCAGCCAATCTTTATAAATTTAAAACGCCTTCGTTAAGAAATATTTCTTTAACTGCACCTTACATGCACGATGGCGCTTTTGAAACTTTGGAGGCCGTTGTGAATCACTACAGTAACGTGCAAAATAGTTTAGCCTCTTATCAAATTCCCAGCACTTATCAAAGTCATTATCAGCTGACATTAAATTATGATAATAATACGACTCGAAATCAAAATCGTATCAGTCAAATCGACAATGGTCCGATTCGAAATGGATTGAATTTATCTGTGCAAGAAAAATCTGATTTAGTCGATTTTCTAAGAAATGGACTGAGAGATCCCAACTTTTAAATCGTCTAGAAGTTCAACTAAATCTTCATTTGATACAACTTGTGATCTTGAGTTAATTCATCAACTTAGACATGTATGATTTGGATCAAAGCTTGCTACATCTTTATGTGGGGGCTCTATGAAACGTATTCAATTTTTAAAGTGTCTGTTATTGATTATAGCTGGTTACTTACTTAGCGGTTGTCAATCAACTGGACACATCAGTTCACACGATCCACCAAGCTTATCAGCTCAACTCGAAACAGAGAATCAAGATCTAGATGACGAAAAAACTTATAACCAGCAAAATAATTTGCCAGAAGTCGTGACTCACTT
This sequence comes from Bdellovibrio sp., assembly GCA_043747435.1. Taxonomy (GTDB): domain Bacteria; phylum Bdellovibrionota; class Bdellovibrionia; order Bdellovibrionales; family Bdellovibrionaceae; genus Pseudobdellovibrio. The sequence goes on from JAYTPD010000055.1 coordinate 29,040, forward strand.
AGCGGCTTGCAGTGAATTCATGTCTAAAACAAAAGATACTCTTTCTCAAAAGCTCACCACGCCTGATATTTCGCATGTTAAAGGTGATATTAGTTTAAAATCAAATAGGCCCATGAACGATATTCTACAAGTGAAAGGCAATATTTGTATTCAAGCAGAATCCATTCGTAATATCAGCTATATCAAAGGGCACATGGTTTTGACGGCTTCACAAATTAATCACATCGAGAATTTTAAAGGAGATTTATTTATTCACGGTGCTCAAGTTCAAAAAATAGAACAAGGTCGGGGAACAATTCATCTTTGTGATGGTGCTAAAATATTAAATATTTTAAAGTTTCATGGTGAAGTTTTGCAGGACTGTATTTAGTCGTTTTTTTTACTAAAACTGCTCTAATTTACTTTTAAGTTGCTCGATGATCGTCTTAATTTTCTGAAATTGCTCTTCATCAGGGCTTAACGGCGCGACATTTTTTTCAAGTTCTTGCCATGTGTCGAGTGCTTTTTCGAGATCTGTTTGAATAAAACTCCAGCGCTTTGCTTTGATTTGCTCAGGAGGTGTGACACTCGCACTTTCATTGGGTTTAATCGGCTGTAATTGCATTTTGATATTGTCGTTCGAGTTGCTCATTTAATCTATTAATGCTACTTTGTGAAATTTCGGTATTCAACTAAAATAAGAGGTTATATGTCTCAAGATATTATCTACACAATGAAGGGTGTTTCTAAAGTTTATCCACCCAATCGTTACGTTCTTAAAAATATTTATCTGTCTTATTTTTATGGAGCAAAAATTGGTGTTTTGGGTCTTAACGGTTCGGGTAAATCATCTTTGCTAAGAATTATGGCTGGAGTAGACACCGAATTTTTGGGCGAAGCTTTTCCGGCAAAAAAAATGAAAGTCGGTTACCTTGAGCAAGAACCACATTTAGATGATACAATGACGGTTAAAGAAAATATTTTTTCACATATGGGAGATCTTCCCAAGTTGATGAAAGACTATAATGCCATCAACGAAAAATTTTCAGATCCTGATTTAGATCCTGATGAAATGAATAAACTGATCGAAAAACAAGGCGAGCTGCAAGAAAAAATTGAAGCCCTTGGCGGCTGGGAAGTGGATCAAAAAATAGAACTGGCGATGGATGCATTACGCTGTCCAGATGGCGACCTTTCGGTTAAAAATTTATCTGGAGGAGAAAAACGCCGGGTGGCTTTATGCCGACTCATCATGAGCAATCCTGATATTTTATTGTTAGATGAGCCAACAAATCACTTAGATGCGGAATCTGTTGGTTGGCTTGAAGAGTATTTGGCAAAATTTCCTGGAACTGTCATCGCCGTCACACATGATCGTTATTTTTTAGATAATGTGGCGGGCTGGATCTTAGAACTTGATCGTGGTGAAGGAATTCCCTGGAAAGGAAATTACTCTTCTTGGCTTGAACAAAAAGATAAACGAATGGCGCAAGAGCAACAATCGACAAGTCGTCGTGCAAAAACTTTAGAGCGTGAATTAGAATGGATTCGCCAAGGTGCAAAAGCCCGACAGTCAAAGGGAAAAGCGCGTCTTTTAGCTTACGAAAATTTACTTAAAGAACCTACAGCAGAAAAACTACAAGAGATGTCGATTTATATTCCACCAGGCCCTCGCTTAGGTGACATCGTCGTCGAAGCTCAAAGTGTGACGAAAGGTTACGGAAAGAAAATTTTATTAGATAACGTGAATTTCACAATTCCCAAAGGCGCCATCGTTGGAGTCATTGGTCCGAACGGCGCCGGAAAATCAACACTCTTTAAAATGATCACAGGTGCTGAAAAAGCTGACGGCGGAAATTTTATAGTGGGACAAACTGTGAAAATTGCTTACGTCGATCAATCGCGTGAAACATTAGATCCGAATAAAACAATTTTTGAAGAACTCTCAGGCGGGCAAGATGTGATTGCTTTAGGCGGCCGCGAAATCAATTCCAGACAATATGTCAGCTGGTTTAATTTTTCAGGAAGTGATCAACAAAAAAAAGTTGGTACACTTTCGGGTGGAGAACGCAATCGCGTGAACTTAGCCAAAATTTTAAAAGAAGGTGCGAACTTATTACTTCTGGATGAGCCAACCAATGATTTAGATGTGAACACAATGAGAGCCCTTGAAGAAGCGCTGAATGAGTTCGGAGGATCTGCGATTGTGATTTCCCATGATCGTTGGTTTTTAGACCGAATTTGCACGCATATTATGGCCTTTGAAGGGGATTCAAAAGTTTATTTCTATCCAGGAAATTTCAGTGAATACGAAGAAGACCGCAAAAAACGTATGGGTGAAGATTCAACGCCGAAGCGTATTCGCTACCGCATGTTAGATTAATTTTTTAATAAATTTAAAAAAGACATTTGTTTAGAACAAATGTCTTCGGTAAGCGACAGAACTAATTAATCCCATGCCTAACATGGTGGTGAGCATTCCTGAACCACCATAACTTAATAACGGAAGCGGTACGCCTACAATTGGCAATAAGCCCATGACCATACCCATGTTTACAAACATATGCCAAAATAAGTAAGCTGTAACTCCTACGACCATGAGCGATCCAAATTTATCGCGGGCCCTGGATGCGATTTCAAAACAAACAAAAAATAGCATCATAAATGTAACCATCACAATCATGCTTCCCACAAAGCCCCATTCTTCTGATAACACAGAATAAATAAAATCTGTGTGCCGCTCGGGTAAAAATTCAAGTTGCGATTGAGTTCCCTGACGAAAACCTTTTCCAAAAAACTGACCTGATCCCACAGCAATGCGTGATTGAATTGAATTATAGCCTTTTCCTTGTGGATCAGAATCCGGAGAAATAAATGTGTAAACACGATGTCTTTGATATTCTTTTAAGCCATATTTCCAGGCTAAGGGGATAGCAATCAGACCCATCAAAATTAAAGTCGCTAAAATAGATTTTCTGATTTTAACAAAAAATAGCATAGTGCCGCCGATAAAAAATAGCATCATCGCAGTCCCCAGATCGGGTTGTTTCACAGTCAAAACAAATGGAATTAAGACTAAAATCAGTGGCCAAAATAATTCACGTAATCCCATACCTGGGCCCTGGGGGTTACGATGTATTAGCATTTTAGAAAGAACTAAAATCAAACACAGTTTCATGGTTTCAGAAGGTTGATATCTAAAAAAGTACAGATCAATCCAGCGCTGACCACCTAGAACAACTTTACCAAAAAAATCGGTGTACACTAATGCGCCCACATTACCGATGTAAGCTAACCAAATTAGTCGATTGATCCATATGTAATCTAAAAAAGTCAGAACGAAAAAGATTGTCCAACCTAAAGTAAGCCAAATAATTTGCTGGATAAATAACGTTTCCACATTTTCTGAATGCGGGCCGTGGGTTGCGCTATAGAGATTAATTAATCCAATAATATTTAAAGTAAAAATAAGCCCGATCAGCCTGATATCAATACGACTTAGAAAATTTCTTTCAGAAACATTAAAACCTTTTACTGACATAAAATAAATATTCCTATGTTGTTTAAGATGACCATTAGTCTACAGCCTCAATCGGCGCAGCGACTTTTCTGACAGTTTTTTTGTCTAATTTTTTCAAGGCCTCTTCGATAATTTCTGGGTGGTGTTTTTTAAAGTAAGCTTCGATAACATCTCTGACAATAGGTGCTGCTCCTGTATTACCGTGACAACTGTGCTGAGCAAGAACAGCCACGACAATTTCTGGCTTATCCCACGGGGCCCACACCACATACCATCCGTGATGTCGCATTTGAACAGGCCTTGCTAAGCAGCTTGAGTAAATTTGATCAGCGGAAAAGCTCATAACTTGCGCTGTTCCTGTTTTCCCAGCCATTTGTACACCGGGAACTTTCCAGTGCCTTCCTGTACCAGAAGTGCCGTTAGCTACGCGCCTCATGGCTTCTTTCACGATTTTAAAAGTTGCCCGGTCAATTTTATAACCATTGGGTTGGGGTAATGTGATATCACGAATTTCTGCAGGAAATTTTTCGAATAAAATTTTCCCGTCGTGATCCACAACTTTTTTCACAATAAAAGGTTTTACAATTTTACCTTCAGTAGCAATTGCATTATAGGCCACGGCTAATTGAAGTGGGGTGGTTGTCACGTAACCCTGACCAATGGCGGTACTTAAATTTTCGCCGGGTTGCCATTCTTCACCACGTAATGATTTTTTCCATGCAGCACTTGGCATGCGCCCTGAAGTTTCACGGTCCATTTCGATTCCAGTTTTTGTGCCAATACCTAAAAGGCTAATGTAATTATACATTTTATCAATGCCTAATGCGATTCCCATTTTGTAGAAAAAAACATTCGAACTTTTTTCGATGGCCTCATAAATTGTAATATTACCTTCACCATTTTTATTGTGATTGTGATAAAAACGATTACCAAAACGAAATTTACCAGGAGCATTGATAACTGAGCGATCTGAAATCACTTTTTCTTT
>JAYTPD010000056.1:0-1166 GCA_043747435.1 Bdellovibrio sp.
TGGCCGAAGCCGCATCTGGCGGCAAAGGACACTTCACAGCGTACTACCCAACCCCTTCAGGAAAACGAAAATGGTGGGACATTGTCATCACACCAATGAGAGATGAAAACGGTCAACCAGAGAAACTTCTTGCGATATCGCGTGATATTACTTCTCTTCGATTGGCCGAAGAAGCTTTAAAAAAAGCGAATCAGGAAGCTGCTTTGAATTTACAAAAAAGTTATTCTGTGATTAAAGAGATGACAGATTCGCTTCCCGTTTTATTCTGGTGGACTGATGAGGGTGGATTAGGAAATCATTATAATAAAAAGTGGTTTGAATACACTGGGTTGCCTGTACAAAATGATCCAACCCTAGATATTAGCTTTCATAAAATCATTCATCCCGATGACGTCGAAAACGGTGTTAAAATTCGATCCCAGGCTTTAAGAGAAAAGCGATCAGCAAAATTTGAAGAACGTGTAAGAAGACAGGACGGCGTTTTTCGTTGGCATCTTGTAAACGCAACACCGATAGTCGACGACAACGGAAATTTAATTCGCTGGTACGCAACTTCGATCGATATTCATGAACAAAAAATGTCTGAGCAAGAAAAAGCGCGAGTCGCTGAAAATTTGATGTCTACAACACAGGAGTTAACTTTAAAAAATACTGAACTTGATCGATTTGCTGCTATAGCAGCTCATGATCTGAAATCACCATTAAACACGATTACTCAGTTTACAGAATTACTTTCAGACAGGCTTAAAGGACAATTAGGAAATGAGGCCGATCAATATTTAGATTTTATTTTAAATGCTGGCAATCGCATGCGGGAACTTATTGAAAACTTACTTGAATATGCCAGATCAGGCACCCTCAACAAAAGTAAATTAGAGCCCGTGAATATTCAAGAAGTTGTGAGGATTGTTAGAAAAAATCTATTTGCTGACATCACAAAAAAAGAGGCTAGAATTTATTTAAATTCAGACCCACCAATAGTTTTTGCAAACAAACAACTGGTGACTCAACTTTTTCAAAATTTGATTGCGAATGCCATTAAGTTTCATAAACCTCATCGCCCACCAGTCATTGAAATTGGCTTTTCAGATGAAGGCCCATGTTGGGGCTTTTCTGTTGCCGACCAAGGCATTGGAATGAATCCAAAATACTCATCAAAAATATTT
>JAYTPD010000057.1:0-73653 GCA_043747435.1 Bdellovibrio sp.
ATGGCTTGTGGACGGTGAGAGAAATCCGAAATGGAGACGAATCTAACTAGTTACAGGCTTTGTTTGGATCTCCAAGTGCAATGTGGGGGATCAGTTTCATTTTTTCATAAATAAAAAACCTGCATTTAGTTAAAAATGCAGGTTTTACCTAAACCTGTTATCTACTGATTTACTTTATTATCTCTTCAATTGAATAACTTCATTCAGTAACTCATCTGATGTTGTTATTGTTTTCGCATTCGCTTGGAATGCACGCTGATCTGTAATCATTGTCACAAACTCTGCTGCTAAATCGACAGTTGAACGCTCGAGCGATTTAGACATAATCGTTCCACGACCCGATAATCTTGGAGCACCGACTGAAGGTTCACCCGAATCGCGGGATTGCTTAAATAAATTTCCACCCATTTTAAATAATGCTTCTGGGTTTTCAAATTTAGCTAAAACAATTTGGCCTAAATCCATCGTTTTACCATTCGTGTACGAAGCTGTTAATACACCTTCGTCATTAAACGAAAGACCAGCAACCATACCCGCTGCAAAACCATCTTGGTTCCAAGTGATTACATCAGACTCTTTACCATATTGTTTCGTACCTTCGCCTTTTCCACCTTTTTCGATGTCATCGCCAAAGTTAATTTTGATTTGCTGATCTTGCTTAGCTCCATCTTTAAAGTTAAACGCTAAATTTGTCATCTCTTGCGAATTAAGTTTTCCTTCTTCAGTAAAGTTGACTTTACCTTCACAGACTTGAGCTAGATCTTGACCTTGTGGTGCTCCTTCGACTTCTTTACCGTCGACCATACCACGGTATGTCCATGTGCGATCAATGCCCTTATTAAAAAATAAATTCAATACATGTTTGTTTCCTTGAGAATCATAAGTTTCAACAGCTGTTGCATAATCAGATGATTTAAATGGATCTTTTGCATCGAATTTTTTTGCATCGGCAATTGTGCGTGAATCTAAATTAAGATCTAACTTAATTTCTTTTGTTGCTGAAGCGTTTTGCAAAGCTTTAGGGAATTTCATATCTCCTAATTTAGTTTCTACAACGCCTTTTTCATTGGCTTGATAACCTTGAACCCGTTGGCCCGAATTTGTGACTAGAAATCCGCTTTTATCAAACTTAAAAGATCCGTCACGTGTGTAGTTTACACCTTCGCCACCTTTAACCTGAAAAAATCCATCGCCATTTACAGCCAAGTCTGTTCCACGATCAGTGTGATCAATGTTACCTTGCAATAAAACGGGATTAATCGCGCCGACTCGTACACCACGACCTAATTGATTACCACCATCGATACCTTTTAAATTTCTAGACATGATATCTTGAAATTCAGCACGTGATGCTTTGAAACCTGTTGTGTTGGCATTTGCGATATTATCAGCAACTACGCTTAAACCTTCGCCTTGCGCTTGAAGACCGGATACACCAGTCCATAATGATGAGAGAACTCCCATAAAAAACCTCCATGTCGTTAGCAAAAAAGTGATCGTTACTTTTTTGCTGTTTGAAGGGCCCCCTCGAAGAGGACCAGCCCTAATTTATTTAATCACTTCGAACTTAAACTTTTACATCACAATTGTACTATCGATGTTCGTGAACACATTTTCTTTTAATGCATTCTTATCCATGACGGTCACAACCGTATTATTCTTCACACTGACAATGAGAGCCGATTGATCCATTAATACCAATGTATCCTTCGATCCTTTCGCTGCAGCTTTCTGAACGGCTTCACCCAATCGAGTCAAATCTTGTGGTGAATAACTAATTCCACGAGACTGCATTCTTTCGATTGCGTGATTCGAAAACTTCAGTTGAGGAGCTTCCACTTTTTGCGCCGCTAAAGTTTTTACTTCAGCAACGTTTTTTGCTTTAAGCGCATCCCCTAATGTTTCCTTGAAAGAAGTACCAGTTTCACCTTCAGACTTTTTAATGTCTTGCGGCTTCGTTGGAATCAGATTTTCGATTCGATTCAATCCGTTGATCAAAGACGGATTCATCGATTTCATCTTATCCATTATTTACTCTCAACTTTCTGCTGCGCCTGTTGAATCTGATTCATCAGATCTCGAGACATTGCGACGTCTTGCATGACATCACTTGCTCCCGCTACAGTCGGCTTAGCATTCGCTGAAGTATTCGCTTCTTTCTTTATATTAGTTTGCTTTGTTGCATCATCTTTTTTCAAGTCAAGGCTAGTAACATCGGTAATATTCTGGTCGTTCTTCTTAGCACTTGAGTCTGTAATCTGACGAACATCTCGCATCTTCAGGCTCTGACTTCCGACTTGAAGTACAGGGCCTTCGGCTGAAAAACTAATTCCAGAAATTTGACCTTCAAAATCTGTTTTCACATTTACTTTTTGACCCGCTTTATTTGTCGCTTCAATTTTAAATTGATAATCACCCGGGGGCTGATTATCACCCGCATCGTTTTGCCCGTTCCATGCAATCTTATTCGCGCCAGCTTTGAGGTTATTCATTTTGTATTCACGAATAGTTTCGCCTTTTGCATTCGTCACTTTAATAGCGGCTTCGTTTAAATCTTGTGGAACATCAAAATTAAAATCATGCGTTTTATCAAATTGTGTTCGTGTTACTTTTGAAGAATCACCTGCGACCGTTTTACCAATGAGATTCAAAGCTTGAAAGTTTTGAGGTTCAGAATTCTTACCTTCAATTTTATTCAATGTTGAATTCATATTCGACATTTGTTCTAAAGTCGAAAATTGCGCCAACTGAGCAGCCATTTCGTGATTCTTCAGTGGATTCATCGGGTCTTGATTTTTCAGTTGCGTGAGCATCAACTTAAAAAAAGCATCTTTATCCAAATTTGGATTTCCGTGTCCCTGCACACGCTTGCCTGAATCAGTCCAATTCGGATCACTTGCTTTATTTAAGACGGCTGACAAGTCTTCACTGCCTATTTTTTTCTTTTGATCTTCGGTCAGCTGTGTCACTTGCGGAGCCGTTTCAACACTTGGTTTGTCAGACCAAGTTTTTGTATTTGTTTTTGTCACCATCGATGTTGCCATAAAACTCCTTTATGCGACCTTATTCACTGAAGCACCCTTAGTTCCGCCATAAGTTCGCAACGATTGCGCGTTTGATGGTTGAATACGAGTGGCTCGATCAGTGGACGTACTGGCCAGCGCGCTTTGTGTTTCTGCATAATTTCCGCGACGTGATTTATTTTGGTTTAAGTTATCTTGAAACTGTTTCCAATATTCACGTTGTCGATCATCAGCTCCACTTTGATTCCAGTTTGACTGAAATTTCGCGCTGTTGTCAGTATTTGTTGCGTTCACCGTATCAATTTTAACATGTTCCACACTTAAACGGTGCGCAGCTAGACCCGACTTCAGTTCAGATAAACTGTCTTCAATCATTTTTTTGACCGCTTTATCTTGAGTTTGCATCTGAATATTCACTTTACCATCTTGTAAAATAACTTTCAGTTGCACTTCACCTAAACCGTCGGGACTCATCTGTACAGTCATTTCTCCGCCACCTTGCTTGACAAGAAACTGGGCTTTGTTCATCACTTCTTGAATATTCTTTTCAGAATGATCTTCAAGCTTTTGCAAAGCGGTCGATTCTTGAGCTAAAGATGTGGAATTCAAAATGTTATTTTTGAATTCACCATGGGACTGTCCTGCATGCTGTGCGGCTGATTGACCAATGGAATCACTTTTAAAATCTTGGGTAAAGTCGGTCGACTGTTGATCATCTTTCTTTGAGCTGAAGTCCTGCGATTGTGGCGAGCCCATCTGAAGTATCGATTGTTTTTGAAGTTTATCTAAAACAGTCTGTTCAAAAGCTTGTGCTTTTTCAGGCGACATGTTTTTTTCAATTTCAAAAGCTTTCATTTTTTCGACGATGCTGACATCCTGTCCGGCATAATCTAAATCTGAATTAAATCCCACTTCATCGCTAAGCTCTTTTTCAAGCTCAGTCATCGTCTGCGTCTGCGCTTGCAATTGCGGCGCTGACAAAGCTGAATTCGCTTCATTGACTTGACTCACTTGATTGGCCTGATCTGCAACCGGCAAAGATTTAAGATCAAAACTCTGCGTAGGTTCAACAGTCTGAGCCGTATCAAAGCTAATCTCTGGCTCTACTTTTCCTGAAGTTGGAAAAATATTTTCCATCGAAAAACCAGGAGTCGTTTCTTGCTTTTGCAAAACATCTATTTTTTGAGGAATGTCGACATCGATCTCGGCCAAATCTATCTTCGATTTTGGGATTTCAACTTCATTCTCGACTGAGGCCATGTTGTTTGAAATCATCATTTTGTCTTCACTCTCGTCGGTCATCTTCTTTTTGGTTCCCCCAGATGACTTTCGATCTTTTTTTTCGGCTCTTAACTCATCGTTCGATGCTTTAGCCTGATCTTTAGGATCTTCACTTTTTTTAGCTTGAACAGCATCTTTTTGCTCTTTCTGTTTTAAAGCTAATTTTTCTTTCAGAGTTTTTTCAAAATCGCTTTTGTATTTCTCTGCAGAAGTTCCTTTCAAGTCTTTTTTTGCATCGACTTTTTCATTTTGAGCCTTTCCCGTTTGTGGGGGGCTGACACCGATCATTTTATCAAACACTGTCCTCCTTGGTGCGTTGTTAATATTCGCTTATTTGCTTGCAGGGACTCGGTATCCTGCATAGCGTTCAGCTAAAACTTGAGCCTTTTCAGGCTTTACTAAATTTAATATATCGGCTGCGTTTTTCTTTTTCATTCGACTGAGTATTTCGATCACAAGATCTTCATCAAGAGATTCAAAAACTTTAGCGGCTTGTTGAGGCTTCATGTTCGTGTACATTTGAACCAGAGTATCGACTTTTGAATCATCAACTTTAATACGATCCTCTAAAGCTGTCGAAATTTTAAGTCGTGTTTCTTCTAGTTTTTTTAATTTACTTTCGATATCTTCACGTTGCTTTGTCATTTCAGCTGCGTACTTGTTCAATTCTTCCTCACGCGCATCAAGTTGTTTTTTTCTTTCAGCTAATTTAAAAAGATAATCGGCTTCGTCAGGCTTGGTTTCAACAGCTAAAGAAAGTTTGTCGCTGCTTGGTTTAATTTCTTTTGATTCATCAGACTTCGTCAGCGGTTTTTCTTCGGCTTCAGCAATACCGATTCCAATTTCTACTTTTTTTAATTTCTGTTCGATCGCATCCATGTTATCTAAAGCTAAAAATGCAACTACAGCCACTAAAGAGAATGAAAACATTTGCCGCATTGGAAAAGAAGACTTCTTTTTTACTTGTGATTTTTTAACGGGCTTTTGATCTAAATTCTTTTGAATTTGCGATCGTTGTTGCGCTTGTTTAAAAAACTGATCATATCCCGTCTTCATGACTTCCTTTGATCAGACTTTCAATCCTTGAAAATCTGAGAGTTGCTAATTCATCGAGCTCATTTTGCTCTTTTTTAGCTTCTTCACGAATATACTCTTCGTATTTTTTTTCGCGAAGCTTATCTATTATCTTAACCTCAGTCAGTGCCAGACGCAAAATTTCACGCTTTGCCTCGACTAATTTTTCAATCTCGGTCAGACGTAAGTTCTGTCTTTTTATTCGAAGGTCTTGGCCAGTCACAAACTGATTAATCTGCGCGACAGACTCAGTCCAGGTCTGGCTATGCTTGATATGCGAAGCTCTTTGGGCTATGGAATCATTTTTTAATTGAATCATGTTTTCTAGATTTTTAGTTTCTGCATTTAAGTGAGCTTGGGCTTCTAAAAAATCTTTTTGAGCTAAATCAGCCTGAATATTTCGATGCTTCAATACTTTTTCAAGTGAAAATTTAAATTTCATAAATTGAAATCTTTTCTAGCTTATGCTCCAGCTGTGATTTGCGACATCAAGCGAAGACATTGGGCCATATTCGAATGATCTTCTGTTCTTTGTTTTAAAAATTCATTGATCTGATCAATGAATTTAATCGCTTTATCAATTTTTGGATTTGCACCCGCTTTGTAAGCTCCGATGTTAATTAGATCTTCGCTTTCGCGATATGTGGCGATGATCTCGCGCATTTTTTGCGCCATTCTTAAATGCTCTGCCGAAGACACGGCTTTCATCACACGGCTGGTGCTTTGCAAAATATCGATTGCTGGAAAATGTCCTTTTTGTGCAATCTGCCGGCTCAGAACAATATGCCCGTCGACGATCGAACGAACGGCATCACCGATTGGATCGTTCATATCATCGCTCTCAACAAGTGTTGTGTAAAATCCTGTAATTGAACCCGAGTTTTCAAAATTTCCGGCACGCTCTAAAAGTTTTGGTAACATTGAAAAAACAGAAGGCGTGTAGCCTTTCGCCGTCGGCGGTTCGCCTATGCTCAGTCCAATTTCACGCATGGCCATTGCAAATCTTGTCACTGAATCCATGACAAGCAAAACTTTTTTTCCTTGAGCTGCAAAATACTCAGCAATCGAAGTGGCCACAAAAGCTCCGCGCATTCGAAGTAAAGGGCTTTGATCGCTTGTCACACAAACAACCACAGTTTTTTTCATACCCTCAGGGCCTAATTCATTTTCAATAAATTCACGAACCTCACGACCGCGCTCTCCGATCAGTGCAATGACATTAACATCTGCTTCAGTTTGTTGAGCCATCATACCCATCAACACAGATTTACCGACGCCCGAACCCGCCATAATGGCCACGCGTTGACCACGCCCCGTTGTTAAGATCGCATTGATCGCGCGAACTCCAACATCTAAAGATTCACGAATAGGAAGCCGATGTAAAGGATTCACAATTTCACCATACAAAGAAACTTCTTTTGTCTGTTCAATTTCTAATCCAGAGTCTAAAGGAAGTCCCAAGCCGTCGACGACTCGGCCTAACAGTTCATCACTGACTTTAACAGTCGCAATTGATTTAGCTAAAGTAATTTTTGAACCCATCGAAATTCCGCGCATGTGTGATAAACTCATCATCAAAACTTGGCGATCTTTAAAACCGACCACTTCAGCTAAAATAGGTTTTTGCGAAACAGAAGTTTCGATTTCGCAAACACTGCCTACGCTGACGCCCGGGACATAGCCCTTGATGATCAAACCCGTCACTTCAGTGACTTTTCCACTATCGATGGTCAGGTGGGCTTGCTTCAAAATTTTTGAATACTTATCAAGGTCTAATCTCATGCAGGCTCGATAGGTGATTTAACTTTTGGAATAACTTGTTTAAATTCGGACCACAGTTTAACAATGCGTTGCTCGACGCTGGCATCGATGACGCCATAATTTGTTTCGACAATACAACTTCCAACTGAAATTTTGGCAGAAGCTTGAAATTTTACTTTGTTTAAAAATTCGGTTTCTTTATGATTTTCTGATTTAAGTTTTTCAAGAATTTCAATTTGCTGATTTGAAATCAAAATATTTATATTTTCATCAGCCTGAGCTGTATCTATCGCTTTTTTGATGACTTGAATGACCGATTCTTGATTGACTTCAATATGATCAAAAGCAATTCGACTTGCTATCTCATAAATAAGTTTGATCATGTGCGCTTCGTTTTGATGAATCATTTCTTGCTTTATTTGGTTAAGACTTTCACTCAAATGAACCAACTGAGACACTTGCAAAGTCATCTCATTTATTTTTTCATCGTATGCTTTCTTCTGGCCTTCTTCCAACCCCAGATCAAAAGCTTGTTTGTAGGCCTCTTCTTGAAGAGTGGCTAACTTATCTAGAACTTTAAGCTCGATTTTTTGTTCTTCTGATTGTATTTCTATTTCAGCAATACCCGTTGTGGTTCGAAGCACATCGCTCATTAAGAAATCTGAACCTTTGGCTTTTTGTCTTAAGTAATCTAAGGCTGATTCGGGAGTTCCAAAATTAAATTCTTTAGGAATATATTCTAAAACCGAAATATCCGATTGAATATTCTCATTCGAATTTTTCTTAACTATATTAGACCATCGCATCTTCTGTACCACCACGTGCAATAATTATTTTGCCTTCGCCTTCGAGACGTCGAGCCACATTTACAATTTCTTGCTGCGCGCCTTCAACGTCAGATAATCTTGAAGGTCCCATATTGGCTAAATCTTCGCGTAACATCTCAGCAGCACGAGCAGAAATATTTTTAAATATTTTATTTCGGATTTCATCATTCGCTGTTTTAAGTGCCAGTAGAAGTTTATCATTTGGACATTCTTTAAGAAGAACCTGAATGCCGCGATCATCGATTTTACTGATATCTTCAAAAACAAACATCAACTTACGAATTTCTTCAGCTAACAACGGATCTTTTTCTTCTAATCGAGACATAATTGATTGCTCGGTATTTTTATCCATCACGTTAAGCATCTCAGCAACCGGCTGAACTCCTCCAAGAGAAGCTTGTTCGACGGTTGACGTATTTGATAATTGATTTTTAAGAACTTTATCAATTTCTGCGATCAGTTCAGGATCAACATTTTCAAGGTTTGCCATGCGCAAAACAACTTCGGCTTGAAGTGATTCAGGAAGCCTTCGTAGAACTTCGCCTTTTTTCTCGGGCTCAAGATGGGCTAAGATAACCGCGACTGTTTGTGGATGTTCGTTCACAAGAAATGTTGAAAGAGATTTAGCATCAACCATTTCTAGAGACTCAAGAGTTCGTCCACCAGAGCCTGAATTAATATTCAATCCACCTAAAATTCCACGCGCTCTTTCTTCGCCAAGAGCTTCGACAATCGTATCTTTACTGGACATTTCATCAGAAAAAATAAAATCTTCTGATTCGCTGAGCATTTCATAATACTCTTCCAGGACTCTTTTAGTGATATGAACAGGAACAACTTTAAACTTAGACATCAAATGTAATAGTTTGCGAATATCTCCGTCGTCCATTTTTTTGAAAACGAGTCGGATGGCATCTTTTCCAAGATAATTTATAAGAATTGCGGCTTTATCTATTCCCCGCAAAGCATCATAATCTAAATTTTCTAATTTATTAATACGCATCGCTTATTCCTTTCGCGAAACCCACATGCTAATTGCACTGGTCGCTTTCTCTTCATCTTTTTGCATCAGATTCATGATTCGATCTTTCAAAAGTTCACTTTCGGCTTTTTCTGGATCAACAGATTCTTGCAGTATAGGCATGACACCACTCATACCAGGTAACGAGTTATCGACTGCGTGCAATTCTTCAAGTTCTTCGATTGTTCGCGGCAACATGACTTCAACAGAATCTGTGAATGAATCCGTGATCCACTGCATGAACGGACGTACCACCATAAAAAAGAAAAGCATCAATGAAAATCCAAGCAGTCCCCACTTAATCAAAGATTGCATGAGCTTCTTTTTCTCAAGAGTCGTTAGAATTTTTTCGCTTTCACCAAAATCTTCTGGCTGAAACTGAATCGATTCAATTTTTACATTGTCACCGCGGCTTGCAGAAAAACCAATTGAACTTTTAACAAGAGTTTCGTATTTTGCAATTTCTTCAAGCGAGCGTGGCAACCACTTTGTTTCGGTCGTGCCATCTGGCTTTGTTGTTGTTGTGCTCACGCCATCGATCAGAACGGCCACGCTGATTTTTTCGACTCCGCCCGCGGCCTCTTTAATATTTTTGACTGTTTTAGGAACTTCGAAATTAACCGTCTTCAGTTCTTTTTTGACATCTTGTTTGAATCCCACTTGTCCGTTGTTGTCTTCGGCACCTGGAAGATTTGATCTTGAACCTGGTACACCCGATGGATTTGTTCGGGCTCCATCTAATGATTCTTCCTGACTTGTTTGCGATCTAATCGCCGTTTTATCTGGATCAACAGTTTCTTCGACGGCTGTAACCATTTTATTATTAATTATTGCATCGACTCGTGCGACAATTTTACCAACACCGACAACTTTAGATAAAATTGATTCGATTCGACCTTCTAAATCTTTTTCAACTTTTCTTTTTAGGTCCATCATTTCATTGGATGCGCCTGAAGCTGCATCTGATTGTCGCGAAAGCATTTTTCCATGTTCATCGATGACTGTTACACGATCGGCATCCATGCCTTCAACCGCATTCGCGACTAAGTAGCGAATGCCGCGCACTTGATCCATAGAAAGTTCTTTTCCTGAGTGAAGTTCAACGACAACTGAAGCTGAAGCCGGAGACGACTCTTCCATAATTGTTTTTTTAGCAGGTAAGGCTAAAATAACTTTAGACTGTTTAACTGAAGTTAAAGTGTTGATGGCTCGCATCAGCTCGCCTTGTAAAGCGCGTTGATAATTAATTTTTTGCGCGTAGGAATTGATTCCAAATTCTTGTTTGTCAAATAATTCAAGACCGATGTTACCAACACGAGAAGAACCAATTTCAGCCATCAGTTGCATTTGTGTCGCATGCAAAAATTCTTTGGGAACAACAATTGTTTTACTGTCTTCTTTAAGTTGGTAAGGAACATTTTTTGCGTTAAGTTTGTCAATAATCGTTGTCAGTTGGTCACTTGGAATATTTGTTAATAGAACTGCATAATCTTTTCCTGAAGCCATAAAAACAATCGAACCTAAAGCTAAAAAACCAACAAAGAACGAAACCAATAGCGCCATTCTTTTTGTAGGGCCCAAAGATTTGTAAAATTCTTGAAATTGTCGAATGATCCCACCAAAAATTCTCTCCACATTACACCTGCATTCTCATGATTTCTTGATAAGCATCGATTATTTTATTTCGAACCTGAACCATCGCACGTAAAGCAATATCTGCTTTTTCTGCCGCTAGCATAACTCCGGCAATATCGTCTGTCTGACCTGTCGTTAATTCTTGAGCTTTTTTATCTGAATCAAGTTGCAATTGATTTACATTGTTGACAGCTTCTTTAAGAGTGTCGGCAAAGGAAGGGCCCGCTTCTTTCGATGAAGAAACCGAATCTGCTTTAATTGTTTTTTGATCAAGATTCGCGGTCTCTAAAAACCGATTCGCGCTTGAGATTGTTAAACCATCCATGGTCTGAACTCCCTTTGTAAAATCAACGACTTAATTATATTATCTACCAATTTCTAACGCACTTAAAGCCATATCTTTTGTCGCCTGAATAGCCTGTACGTTAGCCTCGTAAGAACGAGACGCTTGAATCATATTCGTCATCTCTTCCATAATATTTACATTAGGATAATAAACATTCCCCTCAGCATCTGCATCAGGATGAGACGGATCATATTTGGGAATGGGCGCTTTTTTGTCGTAGACAACATCCGTCACTTGCACACGATTGAAGTCCCCTTTTGGATCATTGACCCCAATAATATCACCAAAACTTTTTCCATCTGGTATGGCCGTAAAAACCACATCTTTGCGACGGTAGGGACCGCCTTCAGGAGTGCGAGTCGTGTTGACATTTGCAATATTTGAAGCAATTGAATTCATTCGCGCACGTTGCGCCGTCATTCCACTTCCACTGATCCGAAAGCCTGATAAAAAATCAGCCATAACTATGACTCCTTATAAACTATTTCGTTTCACTGATTGCATATTTTAACGAAGCCATTTTTTTGTTAATCAGCTGTAAGGCAGATTTATACAAAATTGAGTTCTCTGCCAAAGCGGACATTTCTTTTTCAAGATCAACGGTGTTGCCATCGTTGTTGACTGCGACATCAGGATTTTCATAAATACCCGGCTCAACTTCTTTTTTTCCACCCACAGCAAAATGTTCCCCGTGCGACGTTGTTAAACTATTTGCACCGTCTAAATCAAGAGCTCGAGCTAAGGCATCTTCGAATTCAACTTTTTTTGCGTGATAACCGGGAGTTTCCGCATTTGCAATATTCGCAGAAGTGACATTGTGACGAACTTGTCTTAGCTGCAGGGACGTCGCTAGCGCATCTGTTGTTTTATCAAATAGATTGCTCATAAAAAGCCTTCCTCTCGATATTGATTAATTTTATTTCTTAAAGTTCTTATAGATATACCCAAAATTTCGGCGGCTTTAGTTCGGTTTTGATGAACAAAATAAAGAGTCTGCAAAATAAATTGTCTTTCAATCTCATCAAGTTTCATTCCTACACTAAACTCAAAATTTTGTGGCTTCAAGTGAAGACTCAGATGCTCGGGCTCGATCAGCAAATTTGAATGACTTTTTAAAGCAGACTCAAGAGCATTTTCAATTACGGATTCAAACTCATAAAACTGTCCGGGCCAATTATACTGTGTGATCACTTCGATTGATTTTTCGGTTAAACTAAATTTATTTTGACCACTCATTAAACAAAGCACTTGCAGAAAAAAATTTGCTAAAGACGCCAGATCATTTTTACGTTCTTTTAAAGTGGGCATCGAAATAACATGCAACTGAAGTTGCTGAAATGAACTTCGTAGCTGAATCCAATTTTTTGGACTGATGGTGTAGATCGCGTTAATATTTCCACAGATTTGTCCTGGTTGATCAATTTGCCGAATGATCTTAATGTCTTTATTTTTATAAACAGTTTTTTGGACAAATTGGGCCATCGTGTGTTTTCCGACGCCTGTTTCGCCAATAATCACAAAATTTAATTGCGAACTTTGAAGTAGATCAATTTTTAAAACATCTTCTAATATTGATATCAACGTTGGACTAGACACTTGAATTGAACCATATTCAATCGTCTTCATTTTGCTCCTTCAAGCTGAGACATGGCTGGAATTCTTTTAATATGTTTTTTAAAGCTTTCATCCCAATTGGCCTGTTGCAATTTTTCTTGCGCTAGCTTTTTCCAAATATCACCAGAGCTTTCAGGAATATTTTCCCAGTTTTGACTGGCTTTTTTTATTTCACCTTTATTAAAATAAAGTAAACCAAGCTGGAATTTTTCTTCTTGAAGTTTGTAGTTGGCATCAAATTTTTGAACCAACAAGCTAAGCGCTTCAACGGCTTCGTCGGGCTTATTTTGTTTAATTAGAAGATCTGTATACGAACGTGATAATTGCCGTATGTTTTTCAGATCAGGCTTTTCTAAGCTAATTATTGTATTTAAAGTTTTTTTATAAGTTTCTAGGGCTGCAGAAGGATTATTGTGCTTTGTTTGCATATCGGCTAAACGCAAGAGTGCCGGAAGCAAAAGCTCCGATGAGCCTTTCCACAGCCTTGATAATTCAGACAAGTAGCGAATCGAAGTTTCTGTATCACCTTTTTGCTCGTAAAGCTTAGAAGCTAGAAGAATACGATCCACTTGCTCTTCTTCGCTGAGCAAAGTTGGATTTTTAATTTTATCTAAAGCCTTGTAGGCTTCTTGAAAGTTTTTATTTTCGAAATTATTTAAGGCAATCTTGAGATGCAAGCTATCAAGTGTTGGTAGATACTCATTCACTAAAATTTCTTTTTCGTAAATTGTGCCTTTGATTTTATTAAGGCGATTTAATGTTTTATCCAATTTATCAATTGAAACTTGATATGCACCTGCGTTTTCGTAAGCTAAAGCTAACAAATAGTCTGTATCAATTCGAGCTTGAGCCTTTAACCAAGTGTCGGCATAGTCTTTGTAAGTTTTTAATAAGTTTTTAAATTCTTTTTTATCAGCTAAATTTTTAAGCTCATCATTAATGTTTCTAACAATTCGCTGGGTCACTTGTTTTGAATCGGGCCGTAAAGGATTCTGTTGATAGAAATTAGATAAGATACTAATCGCGCGTCGATAATCTTTACGTCTTGCAAAGCCATCAGCTAACATCGCCGTTTTAAATTGATCAATATTTTGTAATTCACTGTTTTCAGCTAAAGTGTCCATTTTTTTTAAAGTTTCGTCGAGCTCGTCGGTCTTCATGGATTTCATACGCGTACTTAATAAATGCAAGCGTGCAACAATTGTTTTTGGACTATCGCCATACCTAAAATGGGTTTCTAAAAAAGCACCCACTGATTTAGATTGATCTGCACCCATCACGTCCAAAAGTTCTCCGACACGAGTCAAAGCATAAGGAGCATATGCATGAACCGGAAAATTTTTTGTAAAATCAAGCGCCGACTGATGAGAGTCTTTATATTTTTTAAGCCAAAACTGAGCTTCCATCTTATTAAAAAATGCACTTGGAAAAAGCTGATGAACAACATCGTATTTTTTTATCGCAGTTTCATAAGCGTTGATCGAATCTTGATACTTTTTTGAATTAAAATAAAAATCACCTCGACGTACTGCCGCCGATGCTAAAACTAATGGATCTTTACTTTGCGATTCGAGCTCTTGCAATGTCTTCAGTGCCTCATCTAATTTATTGATTTTAGAAAAACTGTAGGCCAAGCCTATTTTTGCATATTGTGAAGAAATTTTTTGATCGAATTTAATATTGTGAATGTGTGAATTTAAATAACGAATCGCTGACATAAAATCTGATTTTTCAATTGCAAGCATTCCTGTCAGTAATGACGTTCTTTCAACAAGCGCTGAATCGGGGTATTTTTGCAAAGCTTGCATGTAAACAGCTTGGGCTTGTTCATAAATCGAATCATTTTTTTCTTGTTTCCAAAGTTCAATTAAAGCATCACCTTGCATAAACGAAATCATCTCCAAATAAGGCGATTGAGGGAATTTACTTTTAAACCATTCCGCCGCTTGCTGAAAAACAATAAATCTTTTTTTATCAAAAAGTATTTTAAGTAATCGGGCCTGTTTGTTTTCGTCTTCTTTTGAAACTTTAAATTCATAAATCGGAGGATTTTCTTTCATTTTATTCCAGAACGAAAATTCAGACTCTAAAATCGGAAAACGTATATAGTAGTTACTTTGACTGCGGATGACAGCATCTTCATTATAATCGCTATCACGCATAGAAAATCGTGAAAACTGCTCGTCACCGTTATCGAAAAGGCCGCCTTTAGATATGATCGAGGTCTCAATGCCGCCGGGTTCGTCAATTCGTAAGATATCAACATCTGCAGGCTTACGCACAGTTGAAGCTTTTAATTTTTTAGAATTAGATGTTTTAATTGAAGCTGATTTTTTCTTATTTTTTTCTACCGATAGATTTTTTGTTTCAGAATCAGCCTGAAGACCCGTATTAAGTTCTTCACTTTGATAAAAATCAATAATCAGTTTTGAAGGTTGATCCGTCAAATAGTCAAAGGTTTCAATTTGCTGGTCTTTCAACGTAAATTCGATCAATGTTTTTCCATCATTGGATTGATTCATGACTTGAATCGATTTGACGAAAGGATTTTCAATATTTTTAATCTTTTCAATGATGCTTTGATCATCAGATTTTACGAAGAGCTGGACTTTGGATTGAGTTTTATCTTTAACTCTTTTAAGATCGTAATCCCAATTCTTTTGTCCAGACAGTTCAAAATTAAAAGTTTCCCCTTGTAGAGCCACTTGACCTTTGATGCCGGCCGCAACACATGGAAATCCCCAAAAAAGTAAATTCAAAAGACAAGCAAGTGGTGTATTAAAAAAATATTTTTTCATCTGCTTTTTACAAAAAGCATTTCAAGTGCCATCAACAATGTTTCATTTTTAAGGCTCAAGATGTTTTAATTTTGAGACTAGGAAATTTTGTCCAACAATTTTGGCTGGTCCTGCCAAAACAGTGACATCCCAAAGGAACTAGACTCGACGCAAAACAGAAGTGTGCCATAATCAAATGACATCATGAAAAAACAACTTGCAGCGACCTTTATTTTAATTTCAACTCCTTTTTTATTTGTCTCTTGTGTGTCGAGTCTTTTACAAGAAAAGGCGCCCACTTTCTCTTCTGAAGTTGCCTACACAGCCCCGCAGACTAATTTTAAAAAAATTAATCGTTCAGTTTTTCCTGCTTGGAAAAATTCAAAAACAAATAATGTGATTTCAATTGTTTCTGACTGCAACGAAAATTCGGCCATAACTTTAGCTGGATTAAATCAACTTATCTTGGATTCGGTCGAACAGGCTAAACTGATCAAACAACAACAAATCGTCTTTAAAAACAAGCCCGCGCTGCTCTCTTTTGGCGAGGGCGCCTTAGACGGTGCTGCGATTGAAATCAGATCGATGTCTTTTAAACGTAAAAACTGCGGCTATGTGACGTCGCTTTCTGGCAAACCAAATACCTTAGACCAAGATCAAAAATATTATGATGCTTTTAATGAAAGTTTAACTTTCGAATGAGCACGACATTTTTAACTCCTTTAAAAGAGTGGTCAGAAGATCAGCTTTATTTTTACGGCGGCATTGCGTATCTGATTAAGGATTGTCTGAAAGAGGGTTTTAAAAAACCTTTTTATTGGGGTCTTTTAGTCGAACAAATCTATCAAATCGGAGTGAAATCATTTCCACTTGTTTTTGTAACTTCAAGTGCTATTGGCATGGTGATGGCTTTGCAATTTGGTTTCGGCTTAGAAAAATTTGGTGGTAAACCTTACGTTCCAAGATTGGTTGCATCAACTATTTTACGCGAAATCGGCCCCATGTTTACAAGCTTGATGTTGGCCGCGCGAGTTGGCGCGGGAATGGCCAGCGAAATCGGTTCGATGGTTGTGACACAACAGATTGATGCCATTCGGGCTTTAGGAACATCTCCGATTAAGAAAATTGTGATCCCCCGAATTTTAGCTTGCTTGATTATTATTCCATTATTAGCAGCCATGGCGAATGTCATTGGAAACGCCGGCGGTTTAATTATTGGTTCTGTTGAATTGAATTTAGACACTCAATTTTATTTACGACGTGTTTTAGAAACCTCAAGCCTTAAAGATTATTTGTCGGGATTTGGTAAAACGTTTTTCTTCGCGCTTTTTATAGCGGTTCCTTCTTGCTATTTTGGTTTGACTGTAAAAAATGGTACTCAAGAAGTTGGTATGGCAACACGTAAAGCCGTAGTCACGTCTTCGCTATTGATTCTTATTGGAGATTTCTTTCTAGCTAAATTATTTTGGATCATTGAAAAATGGCTGTAATTGAGGTTTCTCATTTTAGAAAATCATTTGGCAGTAAACTTGTTCACAGTGATGTATCGTTTTACGTTAAAAAAGGCGAATGTTTAGGCCTTGTCGGCGGTTCTGGAGCCGGAAAATCGGTGATCTTACGAAGTTTAATTGGTCTTGAAAAGCCAGACTCAGGAAGCATCTTGATCGATGGAGTCGATATCACTCAATTTGATGAAATTCAATGGCTGCAGATTCGAAAAAAAGTGGCCTATGCTTTTCAAGGTGGAGCTCTTTTTGATTCGATGAGCGTTTTTGAAAATCTAGCGTACCCCCTACTTGAACACACTAGGTTAAAGAGCTCAGAAATAAAATCGAAAATTGAATTTCAATTGAACGAATTTGGCTTAGCGGGCTGTGAAGAGCTTTATCCAAACGAACTTTCAGGTGGAATGCAAAAACGCGTTGGTTTAGCTCGCGCTATGATGCTTGAACCCGCTATTTTACTTTATGACGAGCCCACGGCAGGCCTTGATCCTTATAATACAAAAAAAATTCAAGAGCTTATATTGAATTTAAAAACTAAAGGCGTGACATCTATTCTGGTGACCCACGATATGCCGACAGCTTTTGCGGTTTGTGATAAATTTGCTTTTTTAAAAGATCAAATCATCAAAGAGCAAGGCACCATCGAGCAGCTCAAAGATATCAAAGACAGTCTGATTTACCAATTTATCGAAGGAAATATTTTATGAATCAAATGAAAGTGGGCGCTTTTGTCGTTTCAGGACTGATCGTTTTGTTAGGTTCGATTTTTATGCTGGGTTCAAATAAAACTTTATTCCAAGAAGTTGTTGAAATCAGAAGTTATTTTGATTCAGTTCAGGGCCTTAATGTGGGCGCCGTGGTTTCTTTATCGGGTCTTAAAGTGGGTAATATTTCAAAAATTAATTTTGATGAAACAAAAAATTTAGTCGAAGTGATTACTCGGATCGATACGAACTTTAGAAATAAAATTAAAAAAGACAGTCATATTGAAATTAGAACTCAAGGCGCCCTTGGTGATAAATTTTTGTACATCACTCCAGGCACAAATGCATCCCAACCCATTGAACACAATGACGAGTTAAAAGCCGACTATGGCAACGACATAATGGCGATTCTTTCTAAGCGCGGCAATGAAAGCGAAAAGCTATTCGACGCCATCGGTGACTTTCAAAAGTTGATGCAATCAATCAATGCAAATAATAAAATTCCCTCACTGATCACAAAACTTGATATGGCCGCAGGCCATTTATCCGAAGTCTCGTCGAACCTTAATACAACTTTAAAAAAAGGCAGTCTTGATCGCACGGTCACAAAACTAGAAAAAATTGTCGACAAAGTCGACCGCGGAGAAGGAACTTTAGGCGCTTTGATCAACGATCGTTCAATTCACGAAAGAATAAAAAGTATTTTAGGCGCTGGTCAAAAAAACCAACAAGTTAAACAGATTTTGAAGTCTTCGGTTGAAGAGTAATCATTATTTATTTCATGAACCGAGTCATGTTTTTTCGAAATTCTTCGTTATCGGAAGCCGGCATTTGTTTACGATCTAAAGTTAGTTTGATTTCTTTAACGAAGCCTTCTTTAAATTTTTGATTCACCGAGTTTTTAATCGGCTCAAGCATAAAAGTCATTTGTTGCATCCACACAGAATTTCGCACCCACAACCATAAAACACCATAGCGGTATGAAACAGGCTCGGCATTTTCTGAAACTGTTTGGCCCACGATATCTTTCCATGCAAGCCAAAGCTTCCAACGCAAATACTGATCTGAAACAGGGCCACCTTTATCTTCTAAAAGTTTATGTAAGACTTCAGCGCCGCTTTTAAATTTAGATCGATAATCTTGATCTGCCATGTTTGAAAACTTATTACAAAAACTTGCTTTTATCGAGTTAAAAGTCTAATTAACGGACATGTTCAATTCAAAAAAAATCAGTGTTGTGGGTGCAGGTTTAGCCGGTAGCGAATGCGCTCTTCAGTTGGCCCATAAAGGCTTTGAGGTCGATTTATACGAAATGCGCGGAGTTAAAAACACGCCCGCTCATAAAACATCCGACTTTGCTGAGTTAGTTTGTTCAAATTCTTTTGGAAGCTTGAATGAAGTTTCAGCAACAGGCCAACTTAAATGGGAGGCCGAACATCTGAATTCTTTTATTTTAAAAGTGGCTAAAGAATTTGCTGTTCCCGCTGGCCAAGCTTTAGGAATTGATCGCGAAGTTTTTGCTAAAAAAGTGACCGAGCTAGTTGAGGCTCATCCGCGCATTCACATTAAACGAGAAGTCATCAAATCTTTAGAACAAATTCCACGGCCTGCAGTAATTGCAACGGGACCTTTAACTGACGAAGATTTGGCTCGTGATCTACAAAAGCATTTCGGTGATGAATTTCTTTATTTTTTTGATGCCATCGCGCCGATCATCGATGCCGATACAATCAATCAAGAGATCGCTTGGAAAGCCGATCGTTATGATAAAGGTACACCCGACTACTACAACTGTCCGATGAACAAAGAACAGTACTTTAAGTTTATTGAAGAAATTCAAAACGCTCGAAAGATTGAGCCCGCCCATTTTGAAACGACAGATTTTTTTGAAGGCTGTATGCCGATTGAAGCTATGGTCGAGCGCGGAATTCAAACTCCACGCTTTGGTCCGATGAAGCCGGTTGGTCTGACAGATCCTAAAACAGGGCGCTACCCTTTTGCAGTTGTTCAACTTCGGCAAGACAACAAAGAAGCGACTGCTTACAATATCGTAGGCTTTCAAACACGCATGGCTTACGGCGAACAAACACGCGTGTTTCGAATGATTCCCGGTCTTGAAAATGCTGAGTTCTTAAAATTGGGCAGTATTCACCGAAATATGTACATCAATACTCCGAAACGTTTGAACAAAGATCTTTCAAGCAAAAATGATCCCTGGCTTTTTTTCGCGGGCCAAATCACTGGAGTCGAAGGCTATTTTGAATCAACATGCATCGGATTATTAGTTGCCAATTTTATTGAACAAAAATTAAAAGATCAAGTTTTTGCGGCACCACCACGTGCTTCAGCGATGGGCTCGCTGCTTGAAGCTATCACCGATCCATTTCGTTCTGAAAATTTTCAACCTACGAATATTAATTTTTCTTTGATTCCAGCATGGCCTGAAGACCTTAAAGATAAAAAAGAAAAAAAGATCAAACAAGTTGATTTAGCTCGTCAAGTCTTAAGCCAATGGTCATCGAACCTTAATTAAAAAAAAAAGACCGATTTTTCAATCGGTCTTAGGATCTCTAGATATCTGTAACAAATCTACACGTTACGAAGTCCGAGATTTATTGATTAAAATAATTTAAATTTTGAGTCGTAATCGTTGGCAACTGCGTTCAGCTTGTTATTGTTTGTTGCGCGATTCAATAAATTGTCTTCACCCATATGCTGGTCACCAAAACTACCGCGAAATGAAATTAAGCTGTTTGTTGTCTCGTAAATAGATCGACCCACTTGGTCTAAGTGGTCCATAATTGCAGTGACGCGGCCGGGAGTTAAGCGATCTTCTTTTCTCCATCGTGACGCTGCTACGAAAAGCATTTTTTCATTTTCTTGTCGAAGTTGTGCGATCGTTTTACCAACAAAATCAGACATCTTGCTTTCAATACGACCGCTTGTAATCAATCCATCGATATATTGAATGTAGCTTGCATTTAAATCTTTTGCATTCCGAATTAAAACGGCATTATTTGTGTCCATATAGTAAGAGCGCACATCTGCGTTGGCCGAACCCACAATTAAATCATCCCCGATCAGACTTGTTTTTGTGTGAAGAGATTGTCCGACACCGGCTACTGCTTTTAGTTCGTAGAAATCGATTTTAGGAGAATACTTGGTATTCTTTGAGCTATTATAATAAGTAAAAATCGCACCCAACTGATAGCGAGCTAAAACATTGATCGGCGCTAAATCCGTTGTCATCGGTGAGTTCGTGATAAAAGTTAAACGAACTCGAGAGCAGTCGTCAAAGTCACCATTCATCATTTTTGCGATTCGCAAAATCATACCTGAAGGCATTAACAAATACGCTGTATTAAAAATGACTCGGATATCACGTCTTTCGGTTTGACTGACTTTACATGCGTTTTCTAAACCACGGTACCAAGCGGCTTGAATATTTTTATTATTTTTATCTTCGGACCCAAGTTTAGAACCAAAAATACGAACGTTTGATCCTTTCACATAATTATAATTTTCAAGATAAAAAATTTCGGCTTGATCTAAATCTTTTTGACTCATCGGCGGAAATTCAGCAGCTGACTTTTTAAGTCTTGTTTGAACATATTTTAAATTGTATTCGTCACTGAGCTGATTCATCTGTTTAACCATGACATTCACACGATTATTTTCAGATTTGAAATTTGGCATAGAAGGAAGAGTTTTTAAAATACATCCACCTAAGTCAGCCGCTTTATTTTGAAGACAAGATCCAACAGCCATCTCGGCGGCACCCGGAACTTCTTTTGAACCAACGTTCACAATAAAATCAAAAGCCATCATGGATTTAACATAACCTATATCTTTAACCATCGGTGTATCGATGATTTTGTCAAAAGCAGCCTCAATAGCCTGAGCACCTGAATCATCTTTTGTGCGTCCCCAAAAATCAGTATCCATGAAAATATATTTTCCGGTTGGGCTGACACGTTGATTCATATGATAAGAATCTTCAACATTACGTCCACCCAATTGAAACTGATTGTGATCAACTACAAGTAATTTATGGTGAGTGTAATCTGTCATATGATCCCAAAAATTAGCGTGATTTGCATCAGCTTCAATATTGCGAACAGGCAGTCGACCGGTGAGTTCATTAATTAACGGGTTCAGTTGCTCTGAATATGTTGTCATAGCTATGGATAATTGAATTTTAGCAGAAGCACTTTTCTGAACAAAAGCATTTGCAGCTAACTTTGCAAAAGTAATGAGTGCATCTTTGTCTTTTCCCTCTGCAGATTGCTTTTGGTTTTGATAATTTTTAGGGTCAATTTCTGCTCCGTAACCTAAAGCTACTTTAAGTGCTGTTCCACTTTTTCCGTACATTCCCGATAATAAAATTTTTGCGAAAGCTGTCGGCTGGCTTTTATCGATCTTTGCCATTTCTACAAGCTTTGAATTAAAACAAGCGTCTGAAGTTGCAGGCGCTTCTTTTGGACAAGGTAAAACGGTGAAATTAGCATCTTCAATAATCTGACTTGTTGGCACATTATAGAAATAAGTTTTGATATTACCATTTCCTTCACGCTCGAGCATACTGAACAAATCTAAGTTTTTGTAGTTTGTTACAAAATCGACCATCAGCTTGATCTTCACACCATTTTTTGCTTTTGCTATGAGGGCTTGATTGATTTGTGAAGAGCTGTTGTCGCCTGCATAAATAAAATAAACCATTCGAATTTCTTTTTGAGCACTATTGATCAGTTCTAGCTTTTTATCGAACGCCAGGTCGTTATTGGTGATCAACTGGCCTTCTTCTAATTTGACGTTCGATGCCGAAGCTAATTTAGAAATATCTAAACTTGAAAAAAGTTCGGGCTTTTTCTTAACTGAAAAATCATAGTTACTACCAGCCGCTGAAACAGCTTGAGCATTTTGAGTGTTTGTTAAAGTATTTGCTACATTTCTAAGTTCAGTTTGAGGTGTCGATGCGCAAGATGATGCGATCATTGCAATTGAAACCATTGCAACCTTTAGCTGTTTGTTCATTAAAATCCCCTTTGTCTTTATAAATAAAAAATTGGTCTAACATTTTTATATTAGGACACTTCATTCATGTTGAAAGGAAATTTTATGTTAAATAAGGCTAAGGTCTGTATTTGTTGTTGGGATATATTTAATTTGCTCGACTTTGGCCTGGAAGTGAAGTCGACAGCGCGCTTCGTAAAATTGCTGAGACCCCACTTCGACTTGGGATTCTGCAGACCCACCGATTTTTTGAGTGTATGTGGCTAGTTCTCCGCAAGTCATACAAATTGCTCGGTGCTTCGTAACATCTTCGGCAATCGCCATCAAAGTGGGGATGGGTTCAAAAGGTTGAGCTTTCCAATCCATATCAAGGCCCGCCACAATGACTCGAACTCCGCGGGCTGCTAAATCACGACAGGTCTGAACAAGATCCATCGTAAAAAATTGACCTTCGTCAAAGCCCACAACTTTTGTATCGTCTTGCAGATGGTTCCAAAGATCGTGAATCGATTTCAATGGCGTCGCAATAAATTGATTTTGATCGTGCGACGTCACATTTGTTAAATGATAGCGATCATCGATCACGGGTTTAAAAACTTGAACTTTCATTTTAGCGTACTGAGCTCGTTTGACTCGTCGAATGAGTTCTTCTGTTTTTCCGCTGTACATTGAGCCTGCGATAACTTCGATCCATCCTGACATAGAGATTTCTCCTGAACACAAAAACATTTTTAAACATTATTGTAAGTGACCTGGACTTTGTCCCTAAGAAAATTTTGCACGCTTCGCACAAAAATTGTCTCTGTAAGCACGTAAAAACGATCTGACTTTTTTTTGTGCCAAAAGGGGGTGACCCCTGTGTCTCAGTCAGATAGGTAGGTGATCCCTGCATGTTCGTACAAAACTTAGTGATGCTTTTAGTAGCACTTTTTTCATTCACTGTGATCGGATCTTTTGAAGATCGTCCCCGCGATATTCAAGTTTCACAAATCACCAAACTTGAATCACAAAAACTTTTTGAACACATTCAAACGCGGCTTCCAAGATGGCAAAAAGTTTTTAAAAAATATTCGCGTCAGTATAATATTCCATGGACGTTGATTGCCGCAGTCGCCTACCAAGAATCGAAATGGAATCAGCAAGCTGTGAGCCACACGGGCGTCAAAGGATTGATGCAAATTACGCAATCAACCGCAGATTATATTGGTATTGAAGATCGCGAAGACCCCATCCAAAGTATTCAAGCTGGCGCCTATTATCTGAAATATCTTTTTTCTAAAACACCCTCAACGATTTCAAATTACGAAAGATGGGCGCAAGCTTTAGCGGCTTACAATATTGGCTGGGCCCATGTTCGCGATGCTCGTCGGCTTGCAAGTGAACTGAATTACAATCCAAATCGTTGGAAAGAAATGCAAAAAGTTCTTCCTGAGCTTGAAAATGAAAAATACTATTCAAGGTTAACGTTTGGTTATGCGCGTGGGCGTGAAACCGTTGAGTTCGTTAATAACGTCATCGACTATTATCAATTGCTAAATAAAACTTACTCTCAGCACTACTTGCTGGGATCCCTGAATTATTAATTTATTCGACTGAATTATTCCACGGTCACGGACTTCGCTAAGTTTCGCGGCTGATCGACGTCATAACCAAGACTGTCGGCCAAGTGGTACGCCATCAACTGAAGCGGCACCACAGAAATAATCGCGCTGGCCATCCACGATGTTGCCGGAGTTGATAAATAATATTCGCTCATTGATTTCAATGAAGCGTTTTCACCCGTGCCGATTGAAATGATTTTACCACCGCGAGCTTTCGCTTCTTGCAAGTTGCTAATTGTTTTTTCGATCAGATCGTCTGTCGGTGCCACAACAACGATGGCCATACGTGCATCGATCAGCGCAAGCGGGCCATGCTTCATTTCGCCTGCGGCGTAGCCTTCGGCATGCATGTAAGCCAGTTCTTTTAATTTTAAAGCACCCTCAAGCGCAATCGGATAACTGACCCCTCGGCCTAAATACAGAAAACCTTTAAAATCTTTTAATTTCTTTGCCGCTTCAGAAAAATATTTATCATAAGCTAAAACAACTTCAAGTTGACTGGGTAAAGCCAACAGGCTTTTGATAAATGATTTTTCTTGTTGAGGCGTTAAGTGACCTTTTATTTTTGCAATTTGCAACGCCAATAAATTCAGTAAAGCCAGTGTGCTGGTAAAAGCTTTTGTGCTGGCTACACCCACTTCAACGCCCGAGTTCATATACATATGACCATGAGCTTCGCGATCGATCGAAGATTTTTGCACATTCGTAATACTTAATGTTAAGGCACCTTTTTCTTTGGCTAAACGAATCGCTGCTAAAGTGTCCGCGGTTTCTCCGCTTTGTGAAATCGTGATCACTAAAGTATTTTTTGGAACGATAGGCTTTCGGTATCTAAATTCGCTTGCGACATCAATTTCGACAGGCAATTGACTGGCTTGTTCAATTAAATATTTGCCCACTGTGGCTGCATAAAAACTGGTTCCGCAAGCGACAAACATAATTCTTTCAATGGATTTAAAAACATGATCAATGGGTTTATCAAAACCTAAATTTTGAATGTGAACTTCATGCGTGTCGGTGTTGATATGCGGACGAAGCGCAGCTGCAACAGCCAATGGTTGTTCATAAATTTCTTTCAGCATAAAATGTTTGTAACCCATTTTTTCGACTTGCTGAGTGTTCCAATCTAAAGTGGTGATTTGTTTTTTTAGTGGTGCTCCTAAAGCCGAGTAATATTTAATTTCGTTTTTATAAATATGCACAACTTCACGGTCGTCTAAATAAACAAAATCTTTTGTGTATTGCAAAGCCGCTTGCACATCACTCACGACAAAAAATTCTTTTTTATTTTGACCTAAACCCACAATTAAAGGGGGGCCATCTTTAAATGCAATTAATTCTTCTGGCGATTTTTCCCACATCACAACTATTGAAAAAGCTCCAATTAATTTACTTAAAGTTTTTTGAACAGCATTGAGTAAATTTTGTGACTTTTGAATTTCTTCGTTAATCAGATGAGCAACCAGTTCAGAATCCGTGTCAGATTTAATGTCTGCCCCACGAGCCAAAAGATCTTTTTTAATTTCTAAATAATTTTCAATAATTCCGTTGTGAACCAGACTGATTTCACCGACTTGGTGTGGATGCGCGTTGATTTCGTTGGGCGCACCATGAGTCGCCCAGCGAGTGTGACCAATACCCAAATGCCCGTTAAACTTTTCGTTAATTAATTTATCTTCAAGAGCCTTCAGTTTGCCTTGAGCACGAATTCGTTTTGTTACGCCGTCATGCAAAATAGCAACACCGGCACTGTCGTAACCGCGGTATTCTAATTTTTTAAGTCCTTCAATAATAATTTTTTGAGGATCTTGATCGCCCAAATAGCCAACGATTCCACACATTTTAAGACTCCGATTTTTTAAATTTTTTAGCGTAGCCTTCTTTATTCACTTGAGGCGTCCGCGACAGTGCAAGGGCACCGGCTGGAACTGTCTTCGTAACTGTTGTTCCTGAAGCAATGATTGAATCACTTTCAACCGTGACCGGCGCAATGAACTGAGAATCACTGCCAACAAAAACACGGTCTCCAATTTTAGTTTTATATTTTTTCTTGTCGGCGGCATAATTACAAGTGATGGTTCCACAACCAATATTCACATCTTCGCCAATTTCAGCATCACCTAAATAAGTTAAGTGACTCGCTTTAGAATTTTTACCGAACTGAACTTTCTTCATTTCCACAAAATTACCCACATGAGCCGCTTCGCCGATTGTTGTTTCGGGTCTTAAGCGCGCATAGGGGCCGATACTGGCTTTATTCTGAATCACTGTCTGTTCGATGTAACTTCCAGCTTTTATATGTACACTGTCGCCGATCACAGAATCCGAAATAAAACAATTGGACTCGATCACGCAGAATGCACCAAAAGCTGTTTTGCCACGCAAAAAAACATTTGGATAAACGACAGAGCCTGGGCCAATTACAACATACTCTTCGATGTAAGCCGTTTGTGGGTCAAGCATGATCACGCCCGATTCCATCAGTTTTTCACGATGACGATTGTAAATTTTTTGGGTTGCAAGAGAAAGTTCAAGCTGAGTATTTACTCCGTGAGCCACGTCGGTGTTTGAGCTTAGAATGGCTTGAACTTTTAAATTATTTGTTAAAGCTAGATCAACAATATCAGTTAAATAAAATTCTTTTTGAGAATTATTGTTTTGAACTTGTGGGATATATTTTTGTAAGACTTCAGCTTTGGCGATGTAAATTCCTGTGTTAACTTCTTTAATTTTTAAAGTGTCGGCCGAGGCATCTTTAGCTTCAACAATAGAAATCAGCTGACCGTTTTGACGAACAATGCGCCCAAAAGAACCGGGCTTGACCAGCTCGACCGTCACGACAGCTAAATCAAGTTTTTGATCTTTGAACTCTGATAGAAAATTTTTTAGATCATTTGACTTAATCAGCGGGTGATCGCCGTTCATAATAATGACGTGTCCACTGATTGAATTTAAGTCGGCTGACTTAACTGCGTCAGCTGTACCTTTTTGTTCAGTTTGAATAAAGGTCTGAACATTCAAGGACTCTAGCACACTTTTAACAAGACTTTGTCCGTGGCCTACAATCACGCGAATTTCTTCGATTTCAGATTTTCGACAATTTTGAATAATATGTGTGATCATGGGAATACCGGCCACTGGGTGCAAAACTTTTGGCAGTGGACTTTTCATTCGAGTTCCTTGACCACCGGCTAAAATAAGAGCTGTCGTTTTCATGTTTATATTTTAGACATCAGCAATGCTGTTCGTCAGTTACTTTTTTTTTAAATCTAGGCAAATTGTGTCTTTAGCGGCACACTGAATTTATGATAAAGGCCATCGCATTTGATCTTGATGACACACTCTTGGATACAACAAATCTTCTTGTTCCAAGTGCTTCGCAACAAGCTTACTCATTGATGATCAAAGCGGGCTTAAAATTAACACCTGAAAAATGCGAAGAGCTTCGATTAAAATTGATCAAAGTAATTTCACATCGTGATTTTTTTGAAAAACTAGCATCTGATTTCGGCGATGACTTCACAAAATCAGCGGCAAAAGAAGCCATTAAATTATTTTACGAACCGACTCTTCCAGCCAAACTTCCACTGATGCCCGGAGCCCGAGAAAATATTGATTACTTGAAAAATAAATACAAACTTTATTTAGTCACTGCCGGAAATGAAAAAGGCCAAAGAAACAAAGTTAAATCACTGGGAATCGAAAAAGACTTTATTGAAGTTCATGTTGTGAACAGCTTAGTCAAAGCTCGAAAAAAAACGGTTTTTTTAGATTTAATTCAAAAAAATTTACTCAAACCTGAAGAACTTCTTTGCATTGGCAATTCACTGAACTCTGAAATTAAGGATGCTTTAGAAATTCAAGCTCAAGCCTGTTACTTCGAATTTGGCGAAGACCGTGGCACTTTAGCCGAATGTCCTGATATTAAACCAGATTTTCATATCAAACATCACCGAGAACTCATTACTGCATGTCTTTTGTAAAACACAAGTTAGCTTTTTTAACAAAGTCGGAAAAAATCAGCCACACATTTTCTGAGTTTGAACCCCTTTTGCTGAATGAAAAACAAATAGCTTCAACAAACTACAATGTCGATATTTTGGTGATGGACAATTCTTTTTTAAATTCTTCAGAATTTGTCCAAGCTCTTGCGCTTAAAAAAAATCAATTTGAATTTCAAAAGATTGTGCTCATTTTAAACGACAATCAACTGACTTTAGAAAATTACAATCTGATTAAGCCCGATGTCGTCATTCAGCAGAAAGATTTGCAAACCGATTTATTTCATGAGCTTTGGGAACAGATCAGCCAAACAGAACAAGATGACAGCTACTTGAACTTGTCTTCAGAGCTCAACTCTCAATATGAACTCATTAAACTTGAGCTTGAAAAAAAATTAGATGAAAAAACAAAAAATCTAATCGAAAGCCGTAAGCAAATTTTTGAAATTAATAATCGCTTTGAATTTTTGAGAAAGACTCTTTATGTGACTTCAGAAGTTAAAAGTTTGCAGGAGGCCGAGACTGAACTAAATGCATTACTGACTCAACAAAACAAATTGACGTGGCTTAAGATTATTGAAGGAACTCAAACGCAAAAGTTTGAAGCTGATTTAGGACCTGAATTTGATTCCTCTTTTTTTAAAACAGAAATTGTCATAAATTCTGAAAGCCAATGGATTTACTTTTTTAAAGGCGATAAAAAGTTATTTAAAAAACCTGATCTTGAGTACTTTAAAAAATTAGCTGAAACTTTACAAATTAATTTAAGTCGTTATGCTAATTTGCTTTCGCTGCAACAAAGCGAAAGGCTGTTTGATTTAGCTTTTCACTCTTCACCTCACTATATACTTGTGCTGGATCAAGATTACCAAGTTTTACAAGCTAATTTAGCGATTGAAAAAATCATCAAAAACTCAGATCAATCCAAATGTTATGAACTTTTATTTAATCGCAAAAGCCCTTGCACGGGCTGCCATCTAGGTGAAAAATTTCAAATTCAAAATAATTTAGAAACTTTTCGGGTTCAGTCAAATCCTTTCAATCTGAACGAAGACGAAGACAAACATTACTGGATTCATCTGTACGAAAATATTTCTGAACAAAAAGCTTTAGAAAATAAGTTTCAACAGACGGCCCGCTTAGCAGAACTTGGCCTGATTTCAAGTTCGATCGCCCACGAGCTGAATAATCCTTTGGGTGGTATTATTTCTTATTTGCAAATTATGAAAATGGAATTACCACAGAATCATCCCTTTCAAACCGATATTGAAATGCTCAATCAGACGTCTTTGCGAATGAAAAAAATTATTGAAGAGCTTTTAATCTTTTCACGTAAAGAGGACTCTTTGCAGATTGAAAATTTGTCGGTCTATGATGTGCTGACGAAGAATATCGACCTTTTGCAAATGCAACTTAAAAAAGAAAATTTAAAAATTTCGATTAAAGAGCCCGCAGAACTTATTTCTCATCCGATTTCGGCTTTGCATTTTCGTCATTCAATTCATTTAGTTTTTCAGTATTTTTTACAAAAATTAAAGGTTAAAAAATTAAATCAAAATAATTATACGGGTCTCGTCGAGGTCAAAATTTTCCAAGACCAAATGAATTCGTATTTAAGTTTTGCGGCAAACTTAGGCCCCTATGATCCTCTTGTAAATTCAAATGATATGACCTTAATGACTCTTGAGAAAAGTTTATTAGATCAAGCTTTTCAGATTGTTACTTCCGAGTCGCAACCCGGTTGGATACAAATTTTAATCACATTACCTAAGACTAAGGCCTGATCCCCCCAAAGTCTGGATTCTCAATCCCAGCGCAGATTTTTTGACACCTCTGTCAAAAATTGAATTATTCTAAACAAGAACCAAATAAAGATCGAGCCCACCACGGAAGGAAGGTTCATGAAGCAAACACGTGTATTGATTTTGGATGACGAATCAACACTAAGAACAGCCCTTTTTAGATTGTTAGACCGTAAAGGCTTTCAAGTCGTAACAGCCCAAAAAATTGAAGAAGCCAGATCACTGATGACACCCGATAAGCCCTTTGATATGGCCATCGTCGACTTAAATTTACCTGATGGTAACGGTCTTGATTTCATTTCTGAAATAAAAAATATTTCTCATGCAACACAAGTGATTGTGCTGACTGGATTTGCGACGATTGATTCAGCGATTCAAGCAACTCAAAAAGGCGCTTACCATTTTTTAACAAAACCATTTAACGTTGAAGAGTTGATGAGCTTAATCGATAAAGCTTTATCGCATCGCACTCTTGAACAAGAAAATAAGCAGCTACGAAATGAGCTCGGAACAAAATATCAATTCGAACAAATCATCGGCGAAAGCGAAGGCATTCGGCATTGTTTGTCCTTGGTCAGCCGAGTTGCTGATTCTGATTCAACCGTTTTAGTGATGGGTGAATCCGGCACGGGCAAAGAACTTGTTGCGCGCGCTATTCATTATAATTCACCACGAGCAAAAGGTCCGTTTGTGGCCATCAATTGCGGAGCAATTCCTTCTGAGCTTTTAGAAAGTGAATTATTTGGACACGTTAAAGGCGCATTCACCGGAGCCATTTCAAACCGCCTAGGTCGCTTTGAATTAGCGGACGAAGGAACTTTATTTTTAGATGAAATTGGAGATTTAGATCCCAGTATGCAAGTTAAAATTTTACGAGCATTACAAGAGCGTCGTTTTGAACCGGTTGGCGCAACGAAGTCGGTGCAAGTCAATGTACGCGTAATCGCTGCAACAAATGTCGATATGGATAAAGCTGTGAGTGATGGACGCTTTCGTGAAGATTTATATTATCGATTAAATGTGATTCCGATTCAAATTCCTTCGTTACGTGAAAGAAAAACAGATATTCCTTTATTGCTTCAACACTTTATGAATCATTTTAATCGCAATAAGACAAAAACTTTGGACGGTCTTTCGCAAGAGGCCATGCAGTGTTTGGTGAACTACCCGTGGCCAGGAAATATTCGTGAACTCGAAAATTTGATCGAAAGACTGAGCATTTTAAAAGGATCTGGTGTCGTCGAAGTTATTGATTTGCCGCCAAAATATAAATCGACGGCAGCCAGTTATTCTGAAACGGGCTCTGTCGAAATTCCAGATGCAGGCCTTGATTTCAATAGTGCTGTTGATCAATTCGAAAATGCATTAATACTTCGAGCTCTTGAAAAAACAGGATGGAATAAAAATCAAGCGGCTTTACTTTTAAGATTGAATCGAACGACACTTGTTGAAAAAATGAAGAAAAAAGGCCTTAAATCAAACGAAAATGAATGCGATATTTAAATCAAGTTCATTTAACTTAGGGTTCGTAAATGAAAAACCCCGATCGTCAGTACTATTTTGGCTTAGAAAAAAAAAGACTTTTTGTCCAAGAGTGGGGATCGGTTCATCAACCTGTGATTTTATTGGTCCATGGATTTCCGGGCTGCGCCGAGCATGGAAAACTACTGACTTCAACTCCGCTGCTAGATCAATTTCGACTGATCTCGTTTGATCGACCTGGATACGGTCGATCAAGTCACCAAAAAAAACTGACGCCCTTAATTTTAGCGAATCAAATTAAAAATTTAATCGATTCACTTCAGATTCAAAATTTAAATCTGCTTTCAGTCAGCGGAGGGGCTCCTTATGCAATGGCCTTGGGCTATTTAATGAAAGAGCGCATTCTTAAAATTACTTCTGTGGCTGGCGTGGCTCCTTTAACTAGAAGAAACTTTCGTTATATGAGCGACCAACAACGAAAAGCATGGTTGATGAGAAATCTAATACCAGGACCACTGCTTGAATTTGGCTTAAAAAAAGTTTGGGCTTCAGGCCTTGATAAATTAGACCAACTTTTATTCAAAGGCCTGGATAATTTTTCACAAGCTGATCAAAAAGTATTTAGCCACCCCAGCATTGGTCCCGAACTTTTAGAGACCATCAAAATTTCTTTAGCACAAGGTCCGGGCGGAATTTTACAAGATATGAAAGTCTATTCGAAATCTTGGGGATTTAAATTATCTGAAATAAAATGTCCAATCACATTATGGCATGGCCGCGACGACGACATCGTCAATATGAAATACACAGAGGAAATGTCACAGCGATTGCCTCAATCAAAAGTCAATCTGATTTCAGGAGAAGGTCACTACTCATTACCGATGAATTACCGCGATGCTATTCTGAATGATTTGCTTTTATTCAATTTAAAAAGTTAAAATCATCACGTGAACCTCATGCAAGACTTTATTGAAAATTATAAAATGTATCAAGATTTTGCACGTGTCGAAGTTCAATCTGAAATAACTTTTAAAAATAAAACTTATCCGTTAGTTTCGATTCGCTACGGAAATCCAAAAGCACCAACATTGTTAATCACAGGCGGAGTTCATGGCC
The DNA here is from genome assembly GCA_043747435.1 of Bdellovibrio sp. GTDB lineage: Bacteria > Bdellovibrionota > Bdellovibrionia > Bdellovibrionales > Bdellovibrionaceae > Pseudobdellovibrio. The sequence continues at coordinate 32,584 of JAYTPD010000057.1, forward strand.
TGGAACGCATCGGTGCATTGCTTTGTTTATCGCTACTTCAAAGTTTTCATGATCGACTTTCTTGGGATAAAATTGCGCAAGATTTATTGAAATCAGTTCAAATCGTCTTTATTCCGTTGGTCAATCCTGCGGGCTATTTTGAAGTGACAAGATCAAACCCTCAAGGGGTAGATCTCATGCGAAACGCACCGATCTCTGCTGAAGATAAAGTGCCTTTTCTTTTAGGCGGACAGACTTACTCGAATAAAATCCCATGGTTTCGCGGAGTAGAAACGGCGAAAGAAACTGAGTTTGTTATTTCCGTGGTCAAAAATATTTTAATTGAATCAAACCAGTTGATCTCGCTGGATTTACACTCGGGATTTGGCTTTTCAGATCAGCTGTGGTTTCCTTTTGCGAACAGTCACAAGGAATTTACTCAGCTGCCAGAACTGCATCAATTTTTTCAGCTTTATAAAAAAACTCATCCCTATCATATTTATAAAATTGAGCCGCAATCTAAAGTTTATTTAACCCACGGAGACATTTGGGATTACTGTTTTTTAAATTTCAAACAAGAGCACCAAGTCTATTTACCGCTAACTTTAGAAATGGGCTCGTGGATGTGGGTCAAAAAAAATCCGCTGCAATTATTTTCTAAAACAGGTTTATTTAATCCAATTAAAGTACATCGGCAAAATCGCACTTTAAGACGTCATCGGCCTTTTTTTGATTTTTTAGTTCACAGTTTGGTGTCGCACGACACATGGACAAAAATTGAAAGCTCTTTAAAAAATACAATTCTAAGCGAAGCTCGAAAAACCTATTATGACACCTAAAACATGTCCTCAAAAATGGGTTTTCATTCGAGGTTTAACGCGCAGTCGATTTCATTGGCTGGGTTTTGAAAACGAGTTTAAAAACTATTTTAAGATCGAAAGCGTTGAACTGCCCGAAATCAAAGGAAATGGTTATCTATCTGAAGAGTTAAGTCCATTGAAAATAGAAGAAGCTGTTCTTCAACTTAAAGATCAAATCAAACCGACAAACGAAAAAATTGGTTTGCTGGCTTTATCGATGGGCGGCATGATTGCGACAAAATGGGCCGAACTATTTCCTGATGAAGTCAGTCATTTAATTTTAATTAACACGAGTTTTTCTTCGTTGAGCCCTTTTTACCATCGTCTACTTATTCGAAATTATTTCGGTATCATCCAAAATTTTTTAATTCATGACCCTGTTAAAATGGAAAAGTTTATTATGTCGGCGACGTCAAATTTTCCTGAAAAATGGAAGCCCAGATTACAAGAGATGGTTGAGTTTCAAAAAGCTCACCCCGTATCACTGACAAATTTTATGCGGCAGTTAAAAATGTCAGGACAAGCTGAATTCAAAAATAAACCTGAATCTGAAATTCTTATTGTGAATTCTTTAAAAGACCAGCTGGTCAGTTCAAGCTGCAGCGAAGCTATTGCCAAACAATGGGGTTGTCAGATCAAAAGCCATCCAACGGCTGGCCATGATCTTCCTTTGGATGACAGCACTTGGATTTTAGAAGCTATTCAGAAAAGCTTTTTTGCTCAAGCCTGATATTTTTTTGCGAGCTTTTGATCAAGATCTGATCGCCGCAAAACAGTCATTAAGTCGACACAACTGAAATCAAGATCTAATGCAGGGTAACTGCAGACTTTGGCTCCGGCTTTGATATAAGATTTTAGCAATGAAGGAATTTTTTCTTCGGCTTCAATGATTTGTTGTTCGTTAAGACCGTTTGCGAAGACCATCATCCAAAATAAAAAATCTTTCATTTGGTATTTTTCGTGGGGGCTAAATATTTCTGAATTTAAAGCGCCATGCACTTCGAAGTATTTATAAACTAAGGCGGCCGATCGAGTGTCGACGACTTTGACGCTAGAACACCCCAGCAACATGGGAGCTTCGACGATCTTCATATATTCAGCGATTCCGCGCCACAGAAGGGAAATCACGACTCCTCGGCGATGTTCTGATTGAATGCAGGCGCGGCCAAGCTCAATAAAAGATTCATCTAATTGATCCAGCCAATCTGAAATTTTGAATTCAGTTTCAGTATAAAATTTTGTTGATGTCTTCGAAAAATTAATCCGGTAAGTCCCGACAATTTTTTTGGTTGGCTGGTGAACAATGATGAGGTGGTCGCAAATTGTGTCAAACTGATCGTAATCAAGACCTGACTTTGTTGATCTTCCGGCCATTTCTTTACAAAAAACCTCATGACGTAACCGAAAACATTCGATCACTTCGGCAGTGGTCGTCGCCATTTTAAGCTGGTAAGGCCCACAATCAATTTGTAAATCGATTTTGTTTTTCCATTTTGAAAGACGTGTGAAATAAACTTGGCTTTTCTGAATAGCTGATTCGATCACTGAAACCATCGAAGACCTCCTGTTGACACCAAAGTATTTTTTGCTCTTACAAAAATTGAAACATGATTTACATTGAATCAAAAGTTAGGTTTAGGTTAAGATGCTTTGAGTGTTGGGATCTTGACTCAATCTTAAAAATTAAATTAAAAAAAATGTGTTTTGATGAATTATGAAAAGACATCATTTCGTTGATTTACACATTCACTCGAATTTCAGTGACGGACAACTTTCAATTTCTGAAATTGTTGATTTATATGGATCGAAAGGTTTCAGCGCGATTGCTTTGACGGATCATCTTGCTGATTCAAAAACATTAACCGGACAGTTGACTCAACATCTCAAACTTTCACTGACTGAAAAAACGATGGATTTGTATTTATCAACTTTAAAAAAAGAAGCTGAACGGGCCCTTCAAAAATACAATATGCATGTTATTCCTGGAGTTGAAGTCACTTTGAACTCTTGGTCTAGAAGTAAAGGAGCTCATTTAGTTTTTTTAAATGTCGATCAATATATTAATCCTAATCAAGAAATTGAAGAGCTCTTGATCCAAAATAAAAAGTATTTCTCGATTGCGGCTCATCCCATTTGGGAAAAATCTTTTGAATTCAAAACAACATATTTGTGGGATCATCGTGATCGTTTAAAAAAATATTTTGACGCGTGGGAATGCGCGACGGCGAATCAATTTTCAAAAGAAGTTTATCTTTCAAATTTGCCCCGCGTGTTCTCAAGCGATTTTCATAGCCCTAAAAAGTCTGAAGGTTGGAGATCATCTGTTTTCTGTGAAGACTTGGATATTCCAAATTTATTTAAAATGATTAAAAATCGAGAAATTGAACCCGCTTGGATGTCTTTTAATTCGATTTAAAAAAGAAACCCCCACCGAATATCTAGTTTTTTAAAAATTCATATCTACTTCTTGATTTAGCCTTATTTACATATTATCTACATATATAAGTATTATGTAAATTAAAGAGGGGTTTTACATGAAAGTAAAGAGTCTATTTGGTGCGCGACGAGTGTTGGTTTCTCAGGGTTTTGTTTATAAAAAACGTAACTATTTTGACAAGTTAAACTTAACAATATGGTTTATCCAGTTAGTTGTTAGTTATGTTATAGCTTTAAGCTAAGTGTTGGCAGCAGCAGCCAAGTTGTGTGATAGTTCTTGTTAAAATGAAAAAAGCTCTTTTAATTGATCACGACGATTCATTTACACAGAACCTGAAGCACTGGCTGCGCCCCGTTTTTGATGACGTCAAAGTCATTCATCATTCACAGTTAAATTCAGAAAATATTTTAGATTATGATCTTTGTGTTTTGTCTCCAGGCCCGAAAAGTCCACAGGATTATCCACAGACTTTAAGTTGGCTTCGCCGATTAGATCAAAAAACACCAGTTTTTGGTGTTTGCCTGGGAATGCAGATGATGGTGATGACTGAAGGCGGTCTTGTAAAAGCTTACTCGTCACCCAAGCACGGAAAAAAATCGAAATTAAAGATTTTAAAATCTAAGCTAGCTGCATTTAATGAACTTGAAGTGGCAAGATATCATTCTTTGAAAACGGAAATAAGCTTAGAATTTTTTGACGTTCTTGCTGAAAGCAGTGATGATCAAATTCCAATGTGGATTGAACACAAAAATAAAAAATGGATGGGAGTTCAATTTCATCCAGAATCTTTTTTAACTGAAAACAGCGATCTGTATTTACAGTTTTTAAAAAGTTGGCTGCAGCAATGAGCTCCTATCTTGAATGTTTTTACGATGATCAATCGCGCATCATCAGTCATAACTTTAAAATCTTAAGCTGTCCGCAAAATTTATCTGTGACTGAATTTTTAAAAGAAATTGAAAGTGCACATTTTAAAGAATTAAAAATAGTGCAAATCAATTTTGAAAATGATTCTTTAGCAAATTTCAACCATCAAAAAAAGCTATACTCAGTAGCGAAAGCCACTGTTTTTATTTTAAAAAGATTTGAATTCGTCAAGATCAGCCTGACGGATTTAGAAACCAGCAGGTCAACTCAAAATATTCGATTTAAGTCTTTAACGACAAAAGATGAATTTATTGAAAAAGTGAAGTTAATTAAAAATGAAATTTCGAAGGGTCGACTTTACCAAGCGAATCTAACTTCGGCCTTATTGAGTCTGACTGATTTAAGCGCTCAAGAAATTTATCTGGGTTATGGACCGCTGTTTAAAGGTCAGTATAAGGCGCTACTGCCTTTAGAAAATTGCGATGTGATTTGCTTTTCGCCAGAGCTTTTTTTGCACCAAACAGATGGTCTGCTGACCACGCGCCCGATTAAAGGAAGCCTTTCGCAAAATAAAAGTTTTCACGATCAACTTTTAAAAAATAAAAAAGAAGAGTCTGAATTATCAATGATTGTGGACTTGCTACGAAATGACCTCAACAGTTTAAGCGATGAAAACTCGGCCGAAGTAACAAAACACCGCCAGCCGATGGAACTAGGCTACATACAACACACTTATTCTGAAGTGGCAGTTCGAAACCAACATCCGCTCAGTTTTGTTTTGTCAAAAACATTACCGGGCGGCTCAATTTCGGGGTGCCCTAAGATTGAAAGTCTTAAAGTGATTGCTGAAATTGAAAACCACCAGCGCCAAATTTACACGGGAACTTTGGGTTGGTGGAAAGAAAATGAATTTTGTTTAAATATTGTGATTCGAAGTTTTGTGAAAAGCCAAGATCAACTTTTTTACCACGCGGGTTGTGGAATTGTTTTTGATTCTGACCCTGAAAGTGAATGGGATGAATTTATTTTAAAAACGGGATCGTTAAATGTTATTGGCTAATCAAATATTAGATACTTTAAAATTTAAAGAATCTGAAATCTATCTTAAAAACTTTCATCAAGCTCGAACTTTTGAAGCTTGCAGATATTTAAGTCCAAAAATTCAATTCAGTGAAATTGAAAATATTTACAGTGAAATCGAAAAAAAATATTCGGGGCTGGTTTCAGATGATCAAATATTGCGTTTAACTTTTGAATTTAAAGAAAAATTTGACTGCTTTGTTGAAGTCGCTGAAAAAGTAAAGTTACCAATAATTGTAAATTTACAAATCAACAATGAAGATTTTCAAAGCCAAGGATTAGGTCCGCAGAATTACAAATGGGCTCGACGTGAATTTTGGGATTATGTTTTACAAAAAAAAAATCCAATCGCTGATGATGTGATTTGCATCAATCAAAACTTTCAGCTGACTGAAACAAGTCGTTGCAATTTGTTTTTATTGGACCAAAAAAAAGATTTGGTTTTGACTCCGCTTTTAAGCTCGGGCTGCATCAATGGTGTTTACCGCCGTTATGTCATGAGCCAAGGCTTTATTGAACTTCCTGATATCGGCAAAAAAAAAGTACAAGAAGCCGATTTGGCTGTTCAAAAAATAAGTCAGTATGAAATTTACGTCGCAAACTCTGTGCGCGAAGTTTTAAAAGCAAAATTACTTGTCTAAGCCGACTCTTTTTAATTATAATTAAGTATGTCAAAAACAAATTCTTCCCTATTTAAAAAGCCAACAGAAAACGAAATCAAAGATAAATTAGACTCTCTTCAGTACGAAGTGACTCAAAAAGAAGGAACCGAGCCTCCTTTTAAAAATAAATATTGGGACAACCACGAAAAAGGTCTTTATGTGGATATCGTCACAGGAGAACCTCTTTTTACTTCAGAAGATAAATTTGATTCTGGTACGGGCTGGCCGTGTTTTTCTCAGGCCATTGATCGTCAAAGATTAATTTTTAAAGAAGATCAAAAATTATGGTCGCCGCGAGTCGAAGTGCGAAGCCTTTTAGGTGATTCACACTTAGGTCATGTTTTCGAAGATGGACCCAAAGAAGCCGGCGGACTTCGCTTTTGTATTAACTCGGCCGCTTTAAGATTTATTCCCTATGATGAAGTTAAAAAAGATCCGGTTTACAAAGAGTGGCTTAAGTTATTTGAAGATTCATCTCAGGCTTAAATGGAATATACCTAGCCGAAACCATATCATGCACTTCTTTCGCTATAACAGAACGATCGGTTTCTTTGCTGGTGACAACAAGTGGTAAAAATTCGATCTCGCAGGTGATCTCATCAAGTTGCATCGAACGATAAATCGCTGATAAAAATGATTCTTTTCCGTACCAACATAAGAAGTCTCTTTGAGAATAAAGAACTGGCTTTCTATTCACTGATCTAAAATTAAAAACAAAAGGTCGAATAGGCTTTTCAGCAAAACCAGCCGACATAAGAAGTGTTTTTTTGAAGGGAAGAACTTGCTCGCCGTTTGAGGCCACCGATTCGGCGTATAAAACAACTCGAAAACCTTTTTTTAAGACATCCGTTATACCTTTTAGTTCGGCTTGAATATTCATTCGATTTTTGCGATCCACATAAGCGCAGCCACCAATATCGGTGATTTGCCCTAAGATCGGCGTATGTTTCATTTCTAACGATGTTATGAAAACGCAATTTTGCAAAGCGTGCAGACAAACGATATCAATAAAACCCACATGATTACCGACTAAAAGCGAATTTTCATTTGCAGGAATATTTTCTTTACAAAAAATGGTTACGTTAAAAGATTTTAAAATTAAACGCGCGTAAAACTGGCTGTTCAGGGTTAATTTTCTTCGACGAATATCGGGATCAAAATTTAAAATATAAACGACAAAGCCAGTAAGTAAATACATCGAAATTAGAAAAGTAAAAACAATCATTCGAAGTAGAGCGCGAGTTTTAACAAACATAGTCTTAGTCTATTATTAAAGATGCAGCTTTGTACAGCCTATCGAAAATACTTTCCCAGAGCTCGCCTTGATGAACGGGCATCTGGATAAAACAAAGCGCATCAGGCTTTCGTTGGCTTGCAGACCGAAGCTGACTGTAGATTTCACGCGCAGCTTTTGTAGGATCTTGAGATAACTTCAGAAACTCGATCTTATTTATTTTATTTTTTGGTTTTACAATTTGAACGTGCTCAATAACGTCAGGCAGCTCATGCAGCCGCGTATTCAAAATTTCAGTGAGTTTTGAAAGCTTCATTTCAGTATTTCGGCAAATCACAAATGGAATATCTGGCATGTAGTGATGTTTCATTTGTCCTGGAGCTTCGTTTTTTATAATTGAGTCTTTAAATGTATAATTTAAATTCTTACTTTTAAGGACATCATCAATTTGAGACTGTAGAATGGCCCCTTTACGCAATATCGACAAAGTGTATTGATCTTGATGATTTTGAATTGATAAAACAGTTGATTCAATCCCGATTTCACTGGCGTCGCCGTCTACAACAAAAACTTGATTGGAAAATTCATCGCGCACATGCTGAGCTTTGGTTGGACTGGTTCGGCCAAACTTATTAGCCGAGGGAGCTGCCAGCGGTGCGCCGGCTTTTAAAATAATTTCTTCAGCAACATTATGTTTGGGCCAGCGAATTCCCACGCTAGGTAAACCTGAAGTGATCAAATCAGAAATAATCTCTGTCTTAGGTAAAACCAAAGTCAAAGGCCCTGGCCAAAAAGCTTTAGCTAAACACAAAGCCAATTCAGTCATTTCAGTTGTGCAAAGTTGAGCTTGTTCAATCGATGCGACATGCACAATTAAGGGATCAAAAAAAGGTCGTTGCTTGGTTGAAAAAATTTTTTGAATCGCCGCTTCAGATGTAATCATACCCGCCAGACCGTAGACAGTTTCTGTGGGTAAACCTATCACTTCGTTATTTTTTAACAACGCGACGGCGTGATCTATTTGGTCAGCTAAGGCTGCATCTAAAGTCATAGATAAACTTTTAATGAGTTTTTAGAAGTCTGTCTACTGCTGGTTGACTCTATTCGCTGAATTGAATCTTACAACTTCGATACGCGTCCGATGCGCGTTAGTTGCCGTGCTTTTTTTTCATTTTACTTGGGCACCGCCCCGATCTGAGTTTTACAACTTGGCCTTATAACGGGGCGGTGCCTTTATGGCGAAGAAAAAGCAGCTTACTTTTATTAGATCTGCTCGGCGTAAAATAGAACACGGTGGTAGCCTTGCTGTGGGTCGACGGCGAAAAACTCGTCCGCTCAATATAAAACAAAGTCATCACGTCACCATGAAGTCTTACTTAGCTGTGGGATCTCGATCATTGTTTCGTCATAAAAAAATGATCCTGAAGCTCATTAAAAAAAACTCGCTTCATTTTCAAGTTAAGGTCTACGAGTACTCGATCAACGGGAATCATCTGCATTTACTTGTTAAAGCTCAAAGTCGAAATGGCTTACAAAATTTTTTTCGTGTTGTTGCGGGTCATACGGCTCAAAAGATTTTGCAAGAGCATCCACTAAAACCAGTTGCGGGCGGTGCCCCCGAAACTAAGCCGGGATGTCGAAAAAACCAGAGGCAGTTTTGGAGTTATTTACTTTATTCGCGGATCGTGAGTTGGGGGAGTGAGCTGAGGATTGTTGCAAACTATATTCAGCAAAACACGCTTGAGTTTTTACAAATTGTTGCTTATCGGCCAAGAAATTTGACGCGAAACACAAGCTGATTTAAAACTCGATTGAACCTCGAAATCTGTGGCCTCAATAGGGGTTCCTTACAATAAAACGCCGAATGTAAATAAGATCGTCACACTCTTATCTTTTGCTAAGCTTTAAATGATTAGAGCTTGGTTATTGGTTTGCAATTGATCTTGTCGATGGTTACTTCAAGTATTGTAAGGAGATTATCACTATGAACAAAAAAAGCGTTATTTTTATACTAATCGTTTTGAGTCAATCAGTTTTTGGTGCTCCTGATAAATCGCTATTAATACTTCCTAAAAATGGAGTTGTTTGTAAGTTCGATCAGTTTTTAAATAACTTCCCAGAAACTTTTAAGGGCTCAAGTTCTTCTGATGTGTCTGGATTAGAAAATATCGAATTTGAAGTGCATCAGAAAATATTAAATAACAATTCTTTTGGGTTAACTTTTAATTATAAAAATATTGCGACAAATGAAACTGTTTTTTTAACATTTAAACCCAATAGATTTTCTACACCTTATAATCGTCGAATTGAAGTTGCGCTTCCAAAGATGATCAAACGGCTTTCGACAGTAGATAATAGCCCTGTTGTAACTATGTATAAATGGGGCGAAGATGGTATTGCTTGGAAAGCACAAATAGAAATAGGCTTTTTAAGACTAGGAATACCTGTTGGCAGCGATGCAGGCCGTATCAATTTTAACTGCTTTGAGATGTAATTAAAAAGATGAACTACTGCTGTCTAATTAAATCCATAGGATTCAATTTTTTTAAAGGCTTTAATCCCCAAAAAATTGTGATTGTTGCGATGGGAATTAAAAGAATGACCAGGACTACCAAATACTGCAAATCATAAACAGTTTGGATATTAAAAAAATAACTCATCAAAAGTTTTGCTGCAAGCAATCCCAATAAAAGCCCCGAGGCGACTGAAACTAAAATCAAAATAAAAAATTGAATAAACACGGCTTTTTGCATTTGATCTGATGTGGCTCCTAGAATTTGCACCAAGTTCATCTCTTTCAATCTTTCACGAATTTGTGTGTTTAATAAAATGATGAATACAAATAAACCGACCGAGACCGCAAGCAAAGCCATTAATTGCAGCCCGACCGACATTTGGTCTATATAAACTAAAGATTTTTCAACAGTTCTTGAAACATCGATAATAGAAACATTTTTGAATTTTTTGACGACTTCGGACTGAAAAGCTTTAAGCGCTTTTGAATCCACTTGGGGTACAGCTGTTAAAAAAATTTGTGGTGCTTCTTCAAGAACTCCCGTCGGAAATAAAATAAAAAAGTTAGGTTGAAAACTGGTCCAGCGAATTTGTCTGAGTGAAGTTACAATCGCTTTCATTTCGATACCTTGAACATCAAATGTTAAAGTGTCGCCGATTTTTACGTTAACGCGTTCTGCATATTTTTCTTCGATTGAAATTTCAGCCAAAGAGGGATTTTCAGTGTGACTGGTGAATTTTCCTTTAACCACGGTTTCAGAATCATCAAGTTGATTACTGTAAGTCAAATTCACGCCGCGATTTCGAAAGCGGGCTTCGGCTTCTGATTCGCGTGTTTGAAAACCTTCACTTTGAACAACGCGTTCGTAAGATTCGTCATTGATTTTTAAAATACGCGAACGCACTAAAGGGCTCATTTTTAATTTAAGCTGGAGCTGCAATTGCGCTAATTTTTGTAAAGGTTCAACTTGTTCGGGTTGAATATCAAATAAAAAAAGCTGCGGAATTTGTGTTTTTTGGTCGGGCCTAACTTCGCTCAGTATCGAGGACTTGATATGTGGAAGAAGGCTAAGTACCAAAGTAGCTAAGCTCATCGTTGTAAAAACAAGCCGCGTTGAGTTTGCGCGACGAGTAAGTCCTTTGAGCGAGTAGCGTATAAGCCATGAAAACCGGCCTGAGAACTTTTCGATTCCATACAAAATAAATTGATTCAAAAATGAAAATAAAATAACAAGTGCGATTAAAGCACTGACAAAACTTGAAGCAATCACAAGCGAATGACTTTGCCAAACTGACAAAATCCAAAATAAAAATAAAGAAATAAAGACCCACAGATAATAGTATCTATTTTTTTTTGCTTCGAGTTGTGTATCCTGAAATAACTGAAGGGCTTGTAATTCAAAAATTTGTAAAATCTGCGGCACTGTCATCAGCAATGGCCCTAAAACCCCAATACCCGCTATAATTAAAATTGAAATCGTATTCACTTGAAGCTGCAATGGAAGATTGAATTTATTAACAAGTAAATTTTGAACAGCAGGCAATATTAACACGACAAATAAAATACTCAGCAAACATGAAATCACCGAAATCACAAAACTTTGAAAAAAATAAAGCAGCAAAATTTTTTGATCAGACATCCCTAATGTTTTAAAAATCGCAATGCTTTTTTTCTTGGTTTGAAAAGTCCACTGCAATAAATAACTTCCGCATAAAAAACAAAGGCCTAATGCAACAAGCGCCACAAGCCCCAAGTAATCAGTGAAATACTTCAATACACGATTTGAATCTTGCGCACTTTCCTTGGCGGACTCGACTTGAACTACAGGATCAGTGATGATTTTTTCAATGCCGGCTTTAGCATCCATTATATTTTCAGAACTGGCGATTTTATAAGTCCATGTTTCAGAAAAAGTACTGCCTGGTTTAATCAACTGCGAGTCTGCTAAATATTTTTCGTGAATCAGAATTCGGGGCGCGAAACCTGTTCCGCGAAAAAGTCTGGATGGATCTTCTAAAATTACGCCTGAAAATTCAAATTTTGATTCGCCGATTTCAACTTGATCGCCTAATTTGAGATTCAAAAGTTCTTGCACTTCTGGATCGACCCAAACGCGAGCTTTATCTGAACTGAAACTCACCGCAGATAATTTGAATTGTCCGTAAAGTGGGTACTGTGAATCAAAGATCCCCACGTTCACCAAACGTGCATCATCACCTTGACGAAGCATCGAAAATAAACTGTAAAAATGAGATTTTTTTTGATAGCGAAGTTTTGCTTCCCAGTTTGTTTTTTCGGTTTCGGATAAAGCACGCCGAGCGCTGATGGCGATGTCGCCGCCCATGATAATTTGTGCTTTTTCGGCCGTTTGAACCGAAAGACTTTGCTGAAAAATTTGCAGCAAGAAAAACCCGATTAAGCCTAATGTAAAATTGAAAATTAAAAAGAAAGAAATCTTTTTAAAACGAAAAAGCTCAAGCAGACTTAAGTAAAGTATTTTACTTGTTTTCAACGAGCTGACCATTTTTTAAAACAAAAACACGATCGCATCTTTGGGCTAAAGCCATATCGTGCGTGACTAAAATTGTCGTGGTTTTTGAAAGCTTGATTTGTTCGAAAAATAAATTCATCACTTTTTGGCCGGTTTCGATATCTAAATTTCCTGAAGGCTCGTCGGCTAATAATAATTTAGGCTGCGTAATCAAACCCCGCGCTAAGGCCAATCGCTGGCATTCTCCACCACTCATTTCGGTGGGCTTATGTTCAACCCGATGGGCTAGCCCAACTTGTTCAAGGCGCGCAAGGATTTCGGCAGAAGTAAAAGTACGACCTAAAATTTCTAATGGTAGGCTCAGATTTTCAAAAGCGGTTAAATGTGAGATCAAATGAAATTGTTGAAAAATAAAACCAATATTTTTGGCACGAAACTGAGTCATCTGTTTTGAGTTCATTTTTTTAATCGAGACGTCATTAATCAAAATATCACCTTGATCAAATGAATCAAGACCTGCAACTAAGCTAAGAAAAGTCGACTTACCACTGCCTGAAGCTCCAACCACTGAAACCACTTCTGAAGTTTTCACATCTAAATTCAGATGATTTAAAATTGTTAGTTTCTCTGCCGCCTGTTGATAACTTTTTGCAAGATCAATGATTTTTAAACTCATGTGTTTAAAGTTCTTTCTTTAAAAAAGTATAAATTGTATCAGCCACAATTTGATGGCCTTTTTCATTGGGATGAATTCCATCGGCTTGGTTCAACGCCGGAACTCCTGCAACTTTATCCAGTAAAAAAGGAGCGAGCTTTATTTTATATTTTTTTGCAAGGCGCGGATAAATCTCAGAGAATTTTTTAAAATAATCTTTTCCGTAATTTGGCGGTGTGTAGAGCTGCCCTAGGATGACTTTCACTTTATTTTCGTTGGCCCATTGCAAAGCTTCGCCCAGATTCTTTTCGGTTTCTTCGACTTTGAGGCCGCGAAGCCCATCGTTACTTCCCATCAGAATCAGAACCAAATCGGGTTTGTCTTTTGTGACCCACTTAAGCCGACTTAAAGTCGATGCACTGGTTGAACCACTTGAGCCCGAACTGATCACAGTCCAATCCAGCTTGTCGGTTTTTATTTTTTCTTGAATCAGTTGAGGAAATGCCGCCGACTGTGCGACACCGTAACCTTCAGTCAGAGAATCGCCCAAAAAAATAATTTTCTTAGCGAAAGCAAATTGAAAAATGAAAACGATTGCGAGAAAAAAAAAGATCCTAAGCATAACTTAGGATCTTAATTCAGTTTTTAAATAAATACAGTGTTAAAACTAGTAGCGATTTCCGCCGCCGCCACCGTAGCCACCGCCGCCGTCACGTGATCCACCACCGCGTGAACCTCCGCCCCCGCCACCGCCGTAACCGCCACCACCATCACGTGATCCGCCACCACGGCCACCGCCACCAAAGCCGCCGCCTCCACCACCGCCACCTGGGCGACGCGGACGATCTTCTTGGGGCTTTGCTTCAGATACACGAACAGGACGACCACCAATTGTTTGGCCGTTCATTTTATTAACAGCTTCGTCAGCTTGACCGTCGTCTTCGATTTCAACAAAGCCAAAGCCTTTGCTTCGACCTGTCATGCGATCCATTACAACGCGAGCTGAAACAATATTTCCAAATGATGTGAAGGCTTGCATAAGTTCGTCATCAGTTACTGAGAATGCTAAATTCCCTACGTACAATTTTTTTGCCATTTCGTTCCTCCGAAGGCTGTTTTTGTTCATAACCCCGGAAGCAAGAAAGTAGTCGATAAACTGCTTACACTAAACACGGGATCTTAAGATTAGGCTAAAATGAGCCTTCTCTTGAGACAAGTATTTGTCATAAAGCTAGTCAAAGATCAAGAGCCCGCAGTAAGACTTTTTTTTGCTTGATGATAGTTTCAGCTTAGTGGTGATGAGCGTGCCCATGCAATCCATGAGCATGACCATGGGTGAGCTCTTCTTTTGTCGCTTCTCTTATAAGCACAACTTCAATATCAAAGATTAAATCCACACCGGCCAAAGGATGATTTCCATCCAAGGTGACCATTGTGTCAGTGATTTTTGTCACTTTCACGACGCGAGTTTGTTTTTCAAGTTGAAGTTGTAAGTGAGCTCCAAGTTCTAATTTAAGATGAGCCAGTTCTTCTTTGGGAACTTCCATGATCATATCGGTTTTAAAATCACCGTAAGCTTCAGTGGCCGTTAAAGTGATCAGCTTTTTATCGCCTTCATTCATTAAAGCAATAATCGCTTCAAGAGCTGGGATAATTTGTTGGCGGCCTTCTAAAAAGGGCATCGGTTGATTGGGCTCAGAGGCATCTAGAATTTCACCTGCTGAATTTTTTAATGTGTAATTGAATGCGATCACTCTTTTGGGTGCTGTTGTGTTTTGAGACTGCTGAGACATAAACGTCTCCTTTCTTGCTTGAATTAATACGAAGGTCTAGCTCTATCTTGAAATAAAACGCAGAACAAGCCCAAAAAAAAAATTATAATATGTATAAATGCTTTGCTCTTGAAAATGCCTCGAAGCGATACGTATAATTAAGGTATATGCTAGCCACGGACGCTTTCACGACGAGTTTTAAAGCATTAGTCCTTAACGCCAGTTACGAACCCATGAGGATTATTTCGTGGCAAAAAGCTATGATGATGTGGTTCCAAGACAAAGTTGAAGTTTTAGAATACCATGCGGCTTTTGCCAGGTCTGTTTCGAATTCCTTTAAATTACCAAGCGTACTACGACTCAAGACTTACATTAGGCCCCGAAAAATTGATGGAGTTCGCTTTTGTCGCGAAAATGTTTACATCCGCGATAACTACACGTGCCAGTACTGCGCTGTGAAATTTGCTTACAAAGATTTAACCATCGATCATGTTTTACCGGCTTCGCAAGGCGGACCTAAAACATGGAACAACGTTGTCACAGCTTGTCGTTCGTGCAATCAAATAAAAGCAAATCGCACTCCTGAGAAAGCGAAAATGCCTTTGTTAAAACAACCCAAAGCGCCAGCTTGGTTGCCGATCATTGATTACGAAGTCATTCCGGGCGGAGCGCCCCCGACATGGAAAGATTATTTGCGCTTTAAGACAAACTAGTTTGATTATGATTCAGTTGATCACGATAATTGTTAGATAAATTATTCGTCCGATTTTTCGTTGTACATTCTAGTTTTAACTAAGATAGCATCAGGTCTATGATTATATCTTTTACTCACAAATTACTTGTTAAAGAATTTATTGAAATTGTATCTGAAACCAATGGAATATCGTTGAATGACACTTTAGATCTTATGCTGTCATCTTCGCTGAAAAGTAAGAACAGTGAAGCTTACAATTGGGTTTTAGATTTTAGAACCTTGATGAATAAATTTGTGACTAACGAAATTGATCTTCACACTTTACGAAAACATCCTTTTAATTTTGTTTTAGAAGAATTTTTTAGACGATTTCCTTTGAAGTACCATGAAGAGCATATTCATTTGTCGGGCTCTTTGAACGCTGAATTTATTTGGTCGCAGTTAAAGCCTTTGATCGAAGGGCCTTATGCGTCGGTTTATGAAAGAAAAATTAAAAATGTTTATGGCCCGGGTTCTTGGCCCATTAAATCGGCGCAAGATGTCGATAAATTAATTCGGCTTAAAGAAACTGAAGGTTTTACGACTTATTTAAAAATTTTATTTTTACCAAGTTTAATTTTTATTTCAAAACAAGCCCACGCTGATGCAGCTTACCATATGGCCACAGAACTTTATAAAAAACACAATGTCGGTTCGATTCGAATTAAATTTATGTTGAATCGCGCCACTTCAAAATCTGATGATAAAATCCCGGGCCTCGATCAAGTGACTTCTGAAGATGTATTGTTGGGTTTGTACGAAGGTTTCAAAAAATTTCAGGATGAAAATAAAGATTTTAATTTTATTTTGTCTCCGTCGTTTCGCAAAGAAACAAATTATTTTGATGAAGAAAAATTCACCAACCGTAAAGCGCATTTTATGCAGCAGATCGACGAGATCTTAGGTCTTTTAGATAAATATCCCTTTTTGTCTGAGCACTTGAATGAAGTCGACACTGTTGGTGACGAGCGTGAAATGTACCGCAAAGAACACTTTTTTGAATTGCAACATGGTTTTCGTAAATTGCAGTATCGTGGCTTTAAAATTAAATCTCATCATGGTGAAACTTGGCACACTTTGAAAAAAGGTATTCAAGCTGTTGATAATGCGATGAACATTTGGCAAATCGATACGTTAGAGCATGGGATTAGTTTAGGCATTAATCCGAATCTGTATTTTCATAAACTTTACCAGCGTTTGATTAAAAATAATTTAGCGGGCATTCCAATTGAAAAAAATTCGATCGATTACAACGAATTGGTTGATTTAAATTGGAGTAATTACCGTCACATTTCATTAAAACTTTTATCGGGCGAAGTTTTGACTGAGCTTGATCGCACTCAATTTTTAAAAGCAAAGTTTCATACGGCTCGTGAAGTAGAACAGTACCAGCACGATGTTTTAAATCGCTTGATTCAAAAAGATGTTTCACTGATCACACTTCCGTCTTCGAATAATAAACTCACAGGAAAATTCGAAGATTACAAAGATCACCCGTTTTCTTGGTGGGAAAAAAAGAATGTACAACTTGGAGTCGGCACCGATAATTACATCACTTTAAATACGAATTACATTCAAGAAATGTTGATTTTGCTGCTGACAGATCCTTCGAATTTAAAAATCACAAAGTTATTAATGGTGACAACCGGCGAAACCAGACGGCCTTTTATTAGCCAGCTTTTATGGAAGATGCGAAAGGATGTTAACGCCAATGCCGGGCTTAACTAAAAATTTAAGAACTTACTGGCGTATCGCCATAATTTTTGTTTTAGGTTTTGCAAGCGGTTTACCTTTAGCTTTAACCGGACAGTCTATGCAGGCTTGGTTAACCGTTGATAAAATTGATATCGCCACAATCGGTTTTTTTAGTTTAGTCGGAATGCCTTACACATTTAAATTTTTATGGGCTCCGCTGATGGATCGCTTCGAGCCGCCCTTTTTAGGTCGCAGAAGGGGTTGGCTTGTGCTGTCGCAATTGTGTATTGCGGCGGCTTTATTTTTGATGTCGACGGTATCACCCAGTGCGCACACAGAAACTTTTGCCTTGGTAGCTGTGCTGGTTGCGTTTTTATCGGCTTCGCAAGATGTTGTGATCGATGCGTATCGCACGGATATTTTAACAGCGGCCGAGCGCGGAATTGGCTCTTCGTTTAATGTTTTTGGTTACAGGCTTGCCATGATTTTATCCGGCGGCATCGCTTTTGTGTGGGCCGACCCTGTGAATGGAAATGGGTGGAGTTGGTCTAAAATTTATATGATCATGGCAGTTGTGATGATTGGTGCTGCTGTGATTTCATTGTTTTTTCTACCCTCGGTGGCTCGATCGAATGTGGCTCCAAAAACAAATGCTAAAAATGATCTGATCGGATTTTTTGCTTTAGTGATAGCGGTGGTCGTGGGTTATCAGTTTACAGTTCATTTGGCGACTCCCATTTCGGATTTTATTTTATCTGGGTTTTTTGAAAATTTACCTGCAAATTTATCGGGGGATTCAGTTAAGATTAATCCGGATTTAAAAAAATGGTCCGATATGTTGTCGCTGGTTTTGGGAATTGGTTTTACGATTCCGTTGGCTTGGTGGACTTCGCAAAAAGCTCAATTTGAAACTTTAAATATCTCTTTAAAAAATTATTTCAGTATGAAGGGCGCATCAAGTTTTTTGGCTTTGATTATTTTATATAAACTGGGCGATTCATTTGCGGGCTCTTTGCTGACTCCTTTTTTAATCAAAGGAGTTGGTTTTGCTCAAGCAGAGATCGGTGTTGTAAATAAAGTGATTGGAATGTGGCTGACGATTTTTGGCGCGATCTTGGGTGGCGTTATTATGGTTCGCTTAAAACTATTTAGATCTTTGCTGTTGTTTGGAGTTTTACAAACATTATCGAACTTAGGATTTTGGCTTGTCGCTGTTCTTGGCAAAGGAGCTTGGGGTGGGTTTTCGCTTCCTGCTTTTGATCTGGTGATTGTTTCACTGAAAGAGTCCACAAACGTTGATTGGCTTTTGATGTTTGCTGTTGGTCTTGAAAACTTAACCGGCGGAATGGGAACTGCGGCCTTTGTCGCTTTTTTAATGGCGCTGTGTAATCAAAAATTTACTGCAACACAGTACGCTTTGCTTTCGGCTTTTTCGGCGGTGGGCCGTGTTTGGGTGGGCCCTCTTGCGGGAACTTTGACTGTGTTAATTGGTTGGCCGGTGTTTTTTATTTTTTCAACAGTGATGGGAATTCCTGGGCTTTATATGTTGATGCGTTTAAAGCCTGTGATCATTGCGCTTGAAACTCCGACAGAATTTTCTTTAGCCGACGATTAGTTGAGCTTTTTGTAAATAAGCTCAACCGTTTTGCCGACCTTCGATTCTACTGATGAGGCTCTTTCGACTGCGCCGAATTTTCTGTTGGCGCTGGTTGGGCTGGCTCAATCGACTGAGATTGTTGAGCGATACAACTGTAGCCGGGTCGAAGATAACTTTCTTTTTCGACGGCGGCTGGTTTTCGAAGGCGAATGCCGCTCATTTCATTCGTAAAATTTTGTAAACACTGATCCAGTTGCTGAAGACCAACTAGTTTCACTTGTTCGTTTTCGACATTGTAACTTGTAAAAACGTAAGTCAGATCGGACTCTCCTAAAACGCGCCGAGCATGATCGCCTTCAGAGTCAACGTGCACGCCGGACTTGGGTTCTTTATCAGGCACAACGGCAAACATCTGAACAACTTGGGCTTGCGTGCTTTGTTCAGAGATTTGTTTAAACCAATAATTAATGTGCTGGTGAAAAGTCTGCTTCGTTTCTTCAGCTAAGCGATTTAAAACTTCGGCCATTACATATTGACCCTTGGTGGTTTTTTCGAACGACATTTCGTGATTGTACTTAAAGACGACTCCGCGATCAGCTAAGTAAGACAAAAACTGATTCGAAAATTGAAACCGAGCCACATTTGGTTTTTCGGGAAGATTTTGAAGTGTCACATTGAAGTTTTCTAAAGTTGGAAATTCGTAATCAGTTTTGATAAGCTCACGACCGATGTATTCTGCGATCGAACTTGAGCAGGGAATATGAGTTTGTAAATTGACTTTTCCGCGGCTTTCGATTTTTACAAATTGAATCGATAAAGTGACGGCTCCGTCCAAGTCTTTTTGCACTTGCACTTGGGCCGTGTCGCCGCGTTTGATTTCTAAAACGTGAAAGCGGGATAAAAATTCGGGGCGTTTACGAAATTCGTTTAAGTAGGAAGTTAGTTTTTCAGCCCACTGAGGCTCGTCGACTTCGCGGCATTTTTGGTCAATTTCGGATTTTTCAACCTCGCGTGTGGTTGCTTCGGGGATGTGAAATAAAATATTATTTTGCGCGGCTAAATTCAAAACCTGTTGAACATTTTCGTTTTTATAAACTTGCCGAGCCGAAGAAGGAAGCCGAACTTGCGTCCCCACGCACGAAGTAAAAACCCACATGCTCATCATCAAACCCAAAATTAATCGACAGTCCGTCATCCAGGCCTCCGGTTTTCGTCCTGTTTTTATGGTACCTGGTACCTTTTGGTATGAAAAGGTACCAGGTACCTTTTTTGTCGAAAAGTACCAGGTACCTTCTTTTGTCTAGTGGTTGATGAAGGGGAGGCTGTCGCCGAGTTCGCCGGCGGCGTCTCCGAGGTGGACTGTTGTCGAGCCGTTGAGTAGATCGTTGTTGGCGGCGCTTCCGAAACACTTTATTCGGTCATTCGATAGAATTGCGCAGCCTGAGTAGTAGCCGACATCCATTGATGAAACTGTTAATCCTGTACCAAAGTTGATATTCGCTAATGCAGCGACTTCGCCGGCGTTATCGCCTAAGGTCGTGATGCTTCCGACGAGCAACTGACCCGTCGAGTTTAAGCCCCAGCAGCGAACCGCTCCGGCCGCATTTCCTGCGCAACTCCACTGTCGGCCTGCCCAGATTTTTGTAGGCGTAAACGAGGCCAAAGGCACCACGGGAAGACCGTCTCCCATTTCTCCGACTCCATCACCTAAGTTGCTTGTGTTGCCGTTACCCAGTTGGCCCGATTGATTTCGTCCCCAACATTTAATCGTGGCATTATCTAAAATGGCGCACGTGTGGCTGTAGAAAGCCGAGATATCCACAGCACTTCGACCCGTTCCTAAATTAACGAAGGCCAAGGCCGCCATACTTCCTGCGGCGTTACCTGTTGTTGTTGTGTTTTCGTAACCTGTTTGGCCGTAATTTGCGCGACCAAAACATTTCACCGAATTATTATCTAACTGCGCGCACGTGTAATCAGCCCCGCCTACAAGCTTAGTTGCTGTGCGGCCTGAGCCAAAATTAATCGCCAGCAAATTATCACCCATTTGTGAAGATGAAGTTCCACGCGTGACAATATCATCCTGACCAAGCTGGCCATAGTTATTACGGCCAAAACATTTTGTCGCGTTGTTATCTAAAATCACACAAGTCTCGTACCCATAAGCAAAAAGCTTAACAGCTGTACGACCCGTTCCTAAATTCACAGCAGGAAGGTTGTCGCCCATTTGCCCGCTGGCTGATCCGTAGCTTGTTGTGTTGCCCGTTCCAAGTTGTCCGTAAGTATTGCTTCCCCAACATTTTAAAGTCGCATTATCTAAAATTGCACAGGTGTGACTGATGCCCGCTGAAATTGAAGTGGCTGTGCGACCTGTTCCTAAATTAACGAAAGGTAAAGCTCCACCCATTTGCGCGGCCGAAGTTCCTAAGTTGGTCGTTGCTCCTTGGCCAAGTTGTCCTGAAGAACCTAAGCCCCAACATTTGACTCCGCCGTTGTTGTACCTGACACAGTTGTGATAAGAGCCTGAAGCGATTTCGACAGGCTTGATATGCGTGACATTCGCTGTTGAGGTATTAGTCGCCGCATCGGTTACTTTTACGCTACCCGCGCCAATTGTAGCGGGCGCTGTGTAAACTCCGGTTGCCGCAACGACACTGCCACCGCCGCTAAGAACTGAATACGAGTACGGTGAAGAACCTAAAATCGCCGTGTACGTCACCGTCGAAAAAACAGGTAAATTTAAAGTCTGTGGCGTAATTGTTAAGCTGCTGACTATACTTACATTGGATTCAACAATATTGCCAATGGTGTCTTGCACGCGCACGACAGCCGAGCCCGCCCCTGGTGGCGCCGTGTAAAGTCCGGTGCCGTTAACACTGCCGGTTCCTGAATAAACTGTGTAACTGAGTAAGCCCACTCCGCCTGAAGCTGTAAACTGCTGAGTCGTGTTGATGGCTAAAGTGACTGATGAAGGCGTCATTGTTAATGCGTTGTAAATCGTGACCGCGGTGTCGGCTGTGTGACCTTTTGCGTCTGTTGTTCTGAGTGTGCCCGATGTCGGCGCGGCCGGTGCCGTGTAAATTCCATTCACGCTATCAATTGAACCACCACCACTGACAATGGAATAAGTGTAAGGTGGAACTCCATCAACTCCCGAAATCGTGCTGTCTGAATTCACAACCACGTAAGCTGAGGCTGGTGAAACCGTTAATGCTGGATTCACAGCTAAAACCGAATCATCGGTGTTACCCAAACTGTCAGTTGCGCGCACAGTAATTGTTCCTGAAGCTGATGCGGTGTAAAGCCCTGTACTTGAATTGATCGAGCCGGCTCCGGTGACAATCGAGTAGCTGTATGGAGAAACTCCACCGCTGGCCGAAAAGCTTTGTGTATCAACGACAGAAATAATGGTCCCCGCTCCGGTTGTGGGTGAAATCGCTAAAGCCGCATTCACAGTAACTGTTGAGTTCGAAATATTTCCTAAATTATCAGTCACACGAATCGTCACAGCGCCCGCTGTAGCTGGAGCCGTGTAAGAACCGTTTGAGGCATTAATGCTGCCGCCGCCGCTGACGATCGAGTACGTGTAAGGCGTGACTCCACCAGTGGCCGTGAAAGTAAAATTATTGTTCACAGCTAAAGTTTTTGAAGTCGGAGATATCGAAAGCGCTGCGTTTACGGTCACGGTCGCAGTCGCTGTGTTACTTAGACTGTCCGTCACACGTACTGTGGCTGAACCGGCCCCCACAGGCGCTGTATAGGCCCCTGTTGACGAGTTGATACTGCCGCCGCCGCTTACGATCGAATACACGTAGGGCGTCGATCCATTGGCTCCTGCGAAGCTTGTCGAGTTACCAACAGCTAAAGTGACCGAGGCTGGAGAAATACTAAGACCCGAAGTCACGGTGACCGTCGAGTTTGACGTGTTTCCAAAATTATCTGTTATGCGCACCATGGTGGTTCCTGGAGCCGCAGGTGCTGTGAAATTTCCGGTCGACGAGTTAATACTTCCGCCACCACTTGTGATCGAATAGACATAGGGTAGAACTCCGCCCGTGGCCGAGAACGATAAACTTCCGTTAATACCCATCGTTTGCGACGACGGAGAAATCGCTAAAGCGGCGTTCACCGTGATGTTCGCGTCGGCTGTAGCGCCTAAGCTGTCACTGACTCGCACGATGGCTGAACCCGTTGAAGTGGGCGCAGTGTAAGAACCTGAACTTGAATTGATGGCTCCGATACCACTGACTTTTGAAAATGAGTAAGGAGGCGTTCCACCGATTCCGCTAAATGTGCGCGAGTTAGTAACTGCTAAAGTAAACGCCGCCGGAGAAATCGAAATGGCTGAAGTGATTGTAATATTTGAATCTGAAGTATTACCGTAAGAATCGGTTACGCGAACAACATCAGAACCAATCGCCCCCGGTGCCGTGTAAATTCCCGAACTTCCGTTAACAGAACCTGTTCCTGATAAAACAGAATAAGTGTAAGGCGAAACTCCGCCACTGGCTGAAAATGAAATCGATGAATTAATCAAAGTGGTTTGCGAAGTAGGTGCAATCGCTAGGGCTGAATTAATTGTTACATTTGAGTCGGCTGTCGAGCCCATGTTATCGGTTACGCGAACAACCACCGAACCTGCTATTGCCGACGCCGTGTAAACGCCGGTTGATGCATTGATGACTCCGCTGCCGCTTAAGATTGAAAATGTGTAGGGGCTTGATCCACCTGCTGCCGAAAAAGTCGTTGTGTTATTCACAGCCAAAGTGATCGATGACGGCGAGATTCCTAAAGCCGAAAAAACGTTGACCGTTGCAGTTGAAGTATTACCCATAGAATCGGTTGCGCGAACACTTGATGACCCAGGAGACATCGCAGCCGTAAATAAACCCGAGCTTGCATTGATGCTTCCGGCTCCGCTGACTAAAGAAAATGTAATCGGAGGAACTCCGCCCGTGGTGGTGAATGTTTGTGTGCCGCCTAAACTTAAACTTTGCGAAGTCGGAGAAATCTGCAATGCCGCAACAGTTGTAACGATCGCGTCGGCGTAATTACTTCCGTCAATCGCCCGAACAACTGTAGTACCCGGAGCACCTGGCGCCGTAAATACTCCCGTGGTGATCGCGACTGATCCATTTCCGCTGACAATCGAATAAGTGAACGAGCCTGAACCGCCCGAAGCGACAAAAGTTTGCGAATTACCCACAGCCAAAGTGACGGCGTTGGGAGTAATGAGCACACTGTCTGGAACAGGAGTAATCACACCATCCAAAATCGATGGGGCAATGCCCCCGTCTTTTCCAGAACAGGCTGTTAGCAAAAAGGTGGCTAAAACGAATAAGCGCCCGACCAACAAATTTATTTTACTCATGTACGTCCTACTTTATTTGTTTTCAAATTTTTTAATATCGTAGAACTTATCGACAGAAATCGAGGGGAACTTAAATGGAACATGGGTCTGACCCCGATTTTTGGCTTGATCTGAGACGTTTGTCTTATTTTGAGAAAGTTTTGTTGGAGATGAGGGTGCGGCAGGTGAATTTTCTTAAGGGCTTTTAAAATAAAGAACTGAGTTTCCTGAAGTGAAAGTTGCTCGAACTTCGGAGAGCAGTCTTAGACTTGTAGCCCAAGTTTGACCTGTGAGCTCATCACTCCATATCACATAAAGACTTAGCACCATCCCGCAAATCATCACCCGTTCGACTTAGGTTTGAGATTCAAAACAACTGTACATGTTGGTCGAGCAACTCTCAAATTAAAGTCAGGATCTCTTTAATAATTTTAACCAAAATATAAATTAAGGTTAAAATTATTTTAGTTTTCTGCGCATATCTCCGAAACCTTCTACAACGTTTAGAAGAATTATCCGACATACGAACATCCTTTCTTAAAAGTCTGTTCGAGTGTTGATTAAAGCGAGATGGCGTAAGTCATTCTCGCTTTTTGCATTTTATCGGCCTAGAATTTACTTACAGATAGATTTTTTATTTTCAAAAATTTAATGAGCGCACCACAGAAAAACCCTGCTTATTTACAACATCTATTGTCGTAAATAAGCAGGGTTTAAGGGCTTTTAAAATACAGAACTGAATTTCCTGAAGTGAAGTAAATCAAGCCATTTAAAATTGTAATTCCTTGAGGCGAGTAAATGGTTGAAGGCAAGAAGCCGGTATTGACGCCAGCTTTTGTGCTGACTCCGACTTGTGTTGAAACAACTCCAGAAGAAGTAATTTTTCGAATAAGATTGTTTCCTGAATCGGCAACATAAAGATTATTCGAGCTATCGATTGCAAGAGCTTGTGGGCAGTTGAATCTTGCACTAGCTCCGGTGCCGTCGGCGCTTCCGCTTGTTCCCGCCGTGCCTACGAAGGTTGTTACAACGGCACCCGGTGTGATTTTTCGAATCGTGTTATTTCCACAATCAGCCACAAAAATATTATTTGAGCTATCGACAGTTACACCGTAAGGCGAACTAAATCGTGCTGTGGCTCCGGTGCCATCGGCGCTTCCTGAACTAATTGAATTACCGGCAAATGTTGTTACAACTGCGCCGGTGGTAATTTTTCGGATGGTGTTATTGGCTGTATCGGCAACATAGAGATTACTAGAGCTATCAATTGCAATTCCGTAGGGAAATAAAAACCTTGCGGCGGCGCCTGTTCCGTCGGCGCTGCCTGAAAAACCAGAAGTACCGGCAAAGGTTGTTACAACACCAGCTGATGTAATTTTTCGAATAGAGGCATTACTGGTATCTGCAACGTACAAATTATTCGAGCCATCAATAGCAATCGCAGAAGGGTTAGCAAACCTGGCCGCTGATCCTGTTGCATTTGTGGTACCAGAAATTCCCGCAGTACCTGCAAAAGTTGTTACGACTCCTGCTGCAGTGATTTTTCGAATAGTGTTATTAAATGAATCTGCAATAAATAAATTACTTGAACTATCAGCTGCAATTCCAATAGGTCCATTGAACCTTGCCGCAGCACCAGTTCCATCGATACTACCTACACCTGGGTACCCAGTAAAAGTTGTGACTACACCTGCTGATGTGATTTTACGAATTGTATTGTTCGTTGAATCTGAAACATAAACATTACCTGAACTATCCACTTTAATTCCTGTTGGATTATTAAATCTTGCTGCAGCACCTGTTCCATCAAGACTTCCTATGCTACCTGCTGTTCCTGCGAAAGTTGTAACGGCGGCAGCCGAAGTAATTTTACGAATTGTATTGTTGTTTGAATCTGAAACATATAAATTATTAGAACTATCGACTGTTACGCTTTGAGGTGAATTAAATCTTGCGACGGCACCTGTTCCATCAGCACTGCCCGAGCTTCCTGCAGTGCCCGCAAAAGTTGTAACGACTGCCGCAGAAGTAATTTTACGAATTGTGTAGGGGAAGGATTCAGCAACATAAAGATTATTAGAGCTATCGATACCAATTCCTTGTGGAAAAAAAAATCGTGCAGCTGAGCCTGTACCGTTCGTCGTACCAGATGCACCAGCTAGGCCTGCAAATGTTGTTACTACTTGCGCAGGTGTAATTTTTCGAATCGTTTTATTAAAGGTATCTACTACAAATAGATTTGAAGAACTATCTATAGCAATTCCATCAGGATATTTAAAACTAGCAGCGGCACCTGTTCCGTCGGCACTGCCAGCAAGACCAGAACCTGCGAAAGTTGTAACGACACCGCTTGAAGTCACTTTACGTATTAAATTGTTAGATGTGTCAGTGACATATAAATTATCAGAGCTATCGATTGTAATTCCATTTGGGCTGCTAAATCTTGCTGCCGCACCAGTGCCATCGGCGTTGCCTGTTATACCAGAACTGCCAGCAAAAGTTGTAACAACACCAGCCGAGGTAATCTTACGAATAACACTGTTTCCACTATCCGCAACATAGAGATTACCTAAACTATCTATCGTGATGTTAGCTGGGTTACTGAATCTGGCCGCAGAGCCTGTACCATCTAGATTGCCAGCAGATCCGATACTTCCGGCAAAAAGTTTTAGATCATTGGGTTGTTGAAAAAAAACGGGGTTAAGAAGTTGTGCTGAAGAGTATAAACTCGCAAAAATAATAAAAAAAACGGAAATCATTAATAGCCACCCACCCAACCTATGTAAACATGAGTTCCCATCACCAGCAATGAATAAAGCGTGTGCTTCCCCGTAGTTGTTGACGAATGATTCGGCGGCATATGCACTGTCAAAGCCGTTGAACCCGCGTCACTAAAAGCCGTGAAACTACACAAAGTAGAATTAGTTCCCTGAACAGCAAACGAATAACTACCGCCATCTTTCAAATTATTGAACTGAAAAGCCCCACAATCGTTTGTCGTGTACTTTAGGTTTCCAGATATGAAATCAATCGTTGTTGCAGCAGCCACATTGGCTGCTGCTTTTGAAATAACAGCCCCATTGACTTCTAACGCAACTCGCGGTGTCGTCGTCCCTATACCGACGTTACCACTCGAATCGATTCGCATCCGCTCGAAGCCACCTGTGCTAGCGCCCATGACACTGGCCGCGGCTCGGTACCAGCCGGTACCTGCGTCGCCTGCGAAGCTGTAGGTCGGTGTTGACGAAGTGCCATTCGCTGTCGTGATCGAGGCACCGCCCGTTGTTGGTGAAACGATTCCAAGCGAGCTAAAATTAAAAATATTCGCGCCGCCCGCTGAAACTCCGATCGTGTTCGCAGCTTGGCTGTAGAAGCCCGTGTCGGCGTCACCGCTAAAAGAAATACTTGGCGTAGAACTTGTTCCGGCACTAGCTGCTAAGAACGATGATGTTCCGCCAACAAGGTCTACGTAAGAGCCATTATTTTCTGAAACTTTGAATTTATTTGTACCGCTGTCGAAATAGATTCGACCTTGAGAAGCTGTTGTCGCTGGCGCGGTTGAAGTGGCTTGCAGCGCTAAGCCTCCGTCGATGTGTAGGCGTGTTCCTGGACTTGTCGTCCCGATGCCCACGTTTCCGGATGTACCGCCTACGACGTTCAAAATATTGGTTGGGGTCCCCGCAACGTTAACACCAAGAGCCACGATGCCGCTTCCACTTGTATTCTGAAGTTGGATCGTCGTATTGTCCGATGACGAAGCAAAGCCAAGTATTCCTCCTGGTATACCATCGCTACCTCGGCGAAGGTTGATTCGGGCCGCATTAGAACCTGCCGATCCACCAACTTGAAGCTGACCATTGGCCCATGAACCGGCCTGAACATCTAAACCAGCAGCAGGCGTTGTCGTCCCGATTCCGACACCTCCAGTACTTGTATCGATAGTGAACTTAGGACCCATACTAAAGCAGTTTGCATTCAAACAACTACCAACTGTAAACTGATTCCCTGTCATACCTCCTGCATATACAGATCCAGTAAAATTGGAAGGAGAGCTATCATAGACTATATTTCCAAAACCACCCACAACAACGAAACCATTACTATAAATACTCCCATTTACATCTAAAGCTGCAGCAGGACTTGTCGTCCCGATGCCCACGTTTCCACCCATAAAAGAAGCTGCGTAATTATTCGTAGCACCTGTTTGTGCGTTAACAAGTAAACCGTACGAGTTTGTTTGGGCTCCGACGGCGCCGGCTGCAATTCCTAAGGCAATTGAATTTGTTGCTGTATTATTAGCCCCTTTGATGGGTGCTCCAGCAATATAAGTATTGTAAGCATTCGTTGTTGTGACGAGTCCGTTTGTGGCAGCAAGAGTGGGTGCTGCGATTGAGTTAAAAACGTTATTCGTGGCCGTGCCCGAAGCCGCCGTTGTGCTGTCAGTTAAAGTTGATGTAGAGATCGATAAATATTTGCCGGTTAATCCGGGGGCAAGCGAAAGTGGCTTCGCAATATCAAGTAAGCCTTGCGGAGTCGTCGTTCCGATGCCAAGGTATCCATTCGAATCCAGTCTCATTCTTTCAAGAATACCACCGGATGCAACGCCTGAAGAAGGATAAGTGTAGAAGCTCATGAAAGTGTCGTAAATAAGTCCACGTCCAAACGCGATCGCAGCTCCTCCGCCAGCAGACGAACTTTGGTAAGTAATGGCATCTTGCGATGTCGTTGTTAATCCAGAGGCATCAATTCGTATTCCGTTGTTTGCGAACGCACTGATGTTTGTTTGGCTGGAAGCGCTGGCTACTGCGGGTGGATTACTAATCGTCAGTTTTTGAGGAGGCGTTGTCGTTCCGATGCCGACATTTCCTGACGAATCAATCCGCATACGCTCGACTCCGCCCGTGCTTGCCCCCATCGTGCTGGCAGCGGCTCGGTACCAACCCGTTCCTGTGTCGCCTGCGAAGCTGTAAGTTGGCGTTGACGAAGTGCCGTTGGCTGTCGCAACTGAGGCACCGCCCGTCGTTGGTGAAACAATACCCAGCGAGCTGATATTAAAAATATTTGCGCCGTTTGCGCTGACGCCAATTGTGTTCGCAGCTTGGCTGTAAAAGCCTGTGTCGGGGTCGCCGCTAAAAGAAATACTTGGCGTTGAACTTGTTCCGGCGCTGGCTAATACACTGGTTGCTGTGCCATTTAAAATAGTTCCGTTGATACGGAAATTTCCAGAGACATTGACATCGCCCGAGACACTCAGTGAGTAAGCTGGGCTTGTCGTTCCGATACCGACGTTACCGGTGAAACCGATCGTCATGCGGCGAGTGTTGGCTGTGATGAAGCTCATTGTCGGGTTATTCGCATATGTGTTACTTGATTCAACTAGGACTCCGCCGGATTTAGCTGATTCAGTTGTGTTTCCTTCATCACTGAGCTTAAAAAGAAGCCCCACTTGCCTTGATACTGCGGTGTTAAACCCATTGCCATCGTGGCGAATAGTCACAAGATCTGAATAGGCATGCTGATGGTGCGAACCTGTTATGATTTCGAGTTTAGGCACGACCGAAGGAAATAACGGGGATGCTGAATTAATCATTAAATTCGACGATTTTCCAATCGATGCATTGCCCTCGCCAAGTGAAACTTTACGACGAATTGTATAAGCTGCGTTTGTTGGAGCCCAAGTAAAAGCTACGTTAATGGTCAGACTTGTGTCGCTTGAAATAGCTGTGACTGTTCGAGTTTCAGGAAATATGTCATCAGTTCCATTACGTATTGAATCGCCGACTGATATTTCACTCAAAAAAGCAGTTCCTGTGCCCGTGATTGTTGTGGTTGCTCCTGAAATTACTCCTGTGCCTGACTGAGTGCCATTGACATCGAATACCCCCATGGGTGATGTCGTTCCGATGCCGACGCTACCTGACGAAGTGATTTTCATTTTTGTCGAATTATTGGTTTTAAAATTGAGATCAAAGTTGTCGTTCGTGCCGATACTTCCCGCTGATCCAAAAGAATTTCCGCCATTCACAAAACCACTTGCAGCTGAAATATCCGTTGAATCAATATTTGTTGCAGAAATAACCCGACCTTTAGTGTCGACATTGACTTTGGTATAAGTTCCAGATCCGACCCCTGTTGTTGCTAAAGTTGGATTAGGGTAAGTACCGGTTAAGTCACCCGAAGCTGCGCCGATCGGAGCGCGCCCGTCGGTTAAGCGCGAATCTGTGCCGCGCACAACTTCACCAACACCCGCATCACCTGCCACAGGTACGTTAAAAACTGAGGCCGTACCTAAGCCAAGATTATTACGTGCCGTTGCTGAACTCGACAAAGTCAGAACGCCCGTATTTGAAATCGTCGCGTCTCCTGAAAGTTGCACTCCCGTCGCCACATTCGCGCCGTTACCTACAAATAAGTAGCTTGATGTTAATGAGTTCGTTAAGGGATTAAAACTAAGTGCACTTGTAATGTCGCCTGAATCTAAATTTGCATTCACCCAAGCGCTGCCGTTGTAGCGAAGATAATTTCCGTTACCAAGAGCCGCTATCGTCAAAGATTGGCCTTTGATTTTATCAACGTTTATCGTGTTATAAGCTCCAGACACATCACCACTGAACGGAGTTAAAGTACTGAGCTTATTATTAAACGTTGTAAAATCGTTTGAAGATAAATATCCACTTGCTGCAAGACTTGCTTGGCTTAAAGTAAGACTTGGAGTGGATGTCGTGTTTGTTACTGATAGCGGAGCGCTCGCTGTAACACTTGTCACTGTTCCGCCAGCACCTGTGGAGGCAACTAAATCCCAAGCTGTTCCGTTATCGCGGTAAATCTCTGAAGTATCGGTTGCGACATACATGCGCCCGGCTGTTCCCGCGGCTGGTAAACTTGCAAAAGTTCCTGCTAAAAACGCTGTGATATTTGTAGCTGGGCTTGAACCTAGATTCGTGAGCGCATTTGTAATTCCGTAGCCTGCAAGTGTTGTTGGAGTTCCTATTATTTTACTAAAGTTCACGTCATTAATTTTTGCATTAGTGATTGCATTATTCTTTATTGTTAATACACCCGTGTTTGCGAGCGTCGCATCACCACTCAGTTGTACTCCGGTTGCCACATTCGCGCCGTTACCCACAAATAAGTAGGCCGACAGTAAATTACTTGAAAGATTATTCGCAAACATCGTGTAATCGTTTGATCCTAAAAATCCGCTGGTAGCTCCGTTAGCTTGCGTGATCGAAATCACCGGAGTCGAAGTCGTGTTCACAACACTGATTGGTCCTGAACCCGTGACGCTCATCACAGTACCAGTTGCCGAACTTGTTCCTAAAGTTTTCACTGAACCATCGTAATACTTTAATACCCCGCCTGTTGAATCATACCAAATCTGACCCGCTGCCAAACCCGCACCCGGAGCCCCCGCAACACTTGGTAATGCGATGCTGCCGTTTGTTTGCGTCGAAACATAATTTGCGGCAGGAGTGGCCAGCAAGTTCGTTAAATTCGTGTAATTCGTATTTGTAAAAATGTTTTCTAAGTTCGACTGCGATAAAACATTCGCGCCCGTTGTTTTGACTTGCAATAAATTCGACGGACCTAATCCTTGTATATTTTCGGCGCGCTCAGCAGCGATTGCACTTGGCACTGAATCAAGCGCCATGTAGGGCGCAATTGTGCGCGTCACATTGTCCGATGCCGGCGTCATTTGAACGCGCACGTAGCGTTTTTCACCGGCCGCTGGAGTGTAAGTGCTGGCCGAGCCATCCGAAATTAATTTACACACCATCGTGTTCAACACTGAATTTGAAAAAATCGTGCTCATTGAATGATTCGAGTCATTGGCTGATCGCTTCACCGCACCCGTTCCCGAACCCACTTGAATTGTGAAAAATCCATTTGATGCAGTCGTATTCACAGTTTGAGTTTCTTCGTACAGAATACAATCTTGTGCAGAATTCAGAATTTGAACTTTTGTCGAGATCACATCAAGCATCGGTTTTGTTGCCGCACTGTCTGCGAAAGCGCGACCATCAAAGGTAAAAGTTTGCGGCGCATCTTGAGCTGCATAAGCCCACGAACTTATTAAGTAAAATACTAAATATGAGGTTGTTCTAAATACGTTCCACATCACATTGTCTTGTCGGCTTTTTTGAACATTTTCTTAACAGCGAAATGCAATCTGAACTAGGCTCAGCCCATGACTGGTGTTTAAAAATGAGACACTCACGTTTAAAACTGAAACACTTGTTCAGTTTGGATCTTTAAGACCACTTCATTTCGGTCAGCCAAGTGTGGGCTGCGACCACTTGAGTTCCGTCTTTTAAAGTTGTTTTTTTCTTTAACTTTTTGACGACTAAAAATTTAGGAACAGGGCCGGTTATTTTTTCGAAGGTCGAAAAGTGATGATCTAAATTATTGTCAGAAAGCTTGGCCTCGATCAGAGCTACGGGCTTTTTTTTATTACAAATCACAAAATCAACTTCTTTTTGACTTTTGTTTCTGATAAAATGCAGACTGTAACTTTCTCCTTGGGTGTCATTTCGAAAATTAATTTCTTTATAAATTGAAAAAGCCACAAGATTTTCAAAGCGCGCCCCATCATCAGAGACCCGTGGAATATCAAAAAAATAGTATTTTGGGGCTTTTTTAATTGCGGCGCTTGATCGGCTATAAAAAGGCTGAATTTTGAAAAGCACATAGATATCTTCCAAAAGATTGCACCATCGTTTAACGGTCTTGTCGTCTGTCGACAAATCTTCCCTTAATGAATTATAGCTGATGAGGCTTCCGACCCGTTCGCTCATCAGTTCGATTAAAAGCTCGATTGACTTTATTTGTTGAACGGACTCTGTTTCTAACAAATCTTGTCTTAAAATAACATCCAAGTGCGACTTTTGCCACCGCCCGTATTCGCGGGCGCTACCCAACAGAAAAGGCTCGGGAAATCCACTTAATTCTAAAATTTTATTCATCGCTTTTTCAGATTCAATCTTAGAATGCTGAACAAGTTCTTTGACATCAAAAGGAAATAGTTTGTACTGAAAATATCTTCCAGCCAGTGAATCTCCCATCTTTTTGTAGGTCTCTATTTTGGCGCTGCCGGTGACGACAATCGCTTTTTTATTTTGCCGTACATCAAAATGGCCTTTGAGCCATTTTTTCCAATTTTTCATTTTATGAATTTCATCAAAAATATAATTTGTGCTGTTAAAATCAAGATCAGATTTATGAATCTTTTTACGATCCAAAACATTGTCGTAATTTAGATACTCAAAATCCTTTAAAAGCTCTTTAGATAGAGTGGTCTTTCCAACTTGCCTAGGGCCAGTCACAATCACAATTTTTTTATGCAAGTCAGATAAAATAAACTTTTTGAGATGTCTTTCCATATATGACTATTTCGGTCTATAAACCGAAATAGTCAAGACTTTTTCGGTTTATAGACCGAAAAAGTCTTCTGATAAGCCTGTTTCTTAGCAAAAACGGACTCTGAGTATTGTTCACTGGTCGCACTAGGAAATAGGCGTAGACTCAATTAACATCGTTTAATCGATTGACAGTCATGAACAGTGTTCATTGAATTTTAAAATACACTTAAATAAACTGAATTTGCTTGACCAATTTTATGCGCCTGAATAGTTTCGCTTATCTTATTGGGGGCGTTATGCGACGATTTTTATTTGGTTTGTTATTTTTAAGTTTAAGCGCTCAGGCCGAAATCGTTCATTTGGCTTGCGACAGTCAAGAGCTGTATCATTTAAAAATAACTGTCGATAAAGACGATCTTTTTAAATCACCTTCAACTTTAGGTTTCGCCAACATTTCTTTTTATTTTATTAACCAAACCTACAATTGGACCCATGCACAAAAGCTGACTTCAGTTTTAAAAGATGGCGACACGGCTTCGTTGTTTCGATACAACAGCCAAAACCGAATCTATTTAAAATACTCTGCACAAAGCGATGAAGCTTTTGCAGTACTAGATCTTTATCGAAATCATTTTGAACTTGAATGCAAATTTGAATCAACAAACTGATTTTCATCAGCTATTATTGTCAATCGTTTTTACAATCGTGAACCGAGTTCATTGTTTTGAGGTCTTAAAAATAATTCCAGCTTCTTGAAAGCTCTAAAAGTCGAAAAAAGATGAAGTGCCATGTATGATGCTTATCTATGAAATTAACTACGAAAAAATATTGCGTATTGTTTTTAAGTCTACTGGTTTCTTACACGGCTTATGCAGACATTAACCTAGTTCGCGAAAAACGAGTTCAATCATTTTTAGAAGCCACCAAAAGTGCAAACGATATTTTTGATCGGTCAATCAATTCACCGAAGTCAGCTTTATTTTCTGATGATGGCACTAAACTTTATGTGAACTCTCTTGAAGGCGGCCAAACTGTTGTTTACAATTGGCCAAGCTTGCAAAAAATAAAAGTGATCGATCATTTATTTAACTCAAAAAATCAAAATTTATTTTTAAATAACGAAGACAGCGTTTTTAATTATGCTTATTTCAAAAATAATCCGAATGGCGCTAATTACTTTCGCGGCAAACCTGTTGAGATGGCGCTGTCCCACAACGGAAAATTACTGTGGATCACTTATTACCGCCGCGACTACGACACTTCAGCGCAGTCACCGTCGGCCGTAGCCATTGTCGACACCACCACCGATCAAATTTTGCGTGTGATGCCGACGGGGCCAATTCCAAAATATGTTGCCATTTCACCCGACGGAAAAACGGCCGCCATCACACACTGGGGCGATAACACAATTGGCCTGATTGATATCACAAGTAACGATGTCAAAGATTTTAAATACACAACACACTTAACGGTTGAAAAACAAATCACCCAAGACGATAAAGCCGGCACCGATCGCGATAGCACATGCGGTTTTTGCCTGCGCGGAACAGTTTTTACGCCCGATTCGCGCTATTTAATTGTCGCACGAATGGGAGGCGGCGGCCTGGCCGGTTTTGATTTACGACAAAATAAATATTTGGGAACTTTACTGAATGTTAAATCAACTCCGCGGCATTTACTGATGACTCCAGACCAAAAAAAATTAATCGTTTCAAGTAATGTCAGCGGCTTTATCACAACTTTTGATTTAAATATTTTACTTAACGATTTAATTAAAGCCGATGGCAAACGAATTCAAGGAACAGCCGGAAAAGAAGTTTCGGTAGGCCTTGGAGCACGCACAATCGAAGTTGAACCCCAAGGGCGCTACGTCTATGCCGCCATCAACAACGACGTCAAAGTCGTCGCCATCAGTTTAGAAACAATGAAAGTGGTATCAGAAGTCAAAGTAGATCCATTTCCAGTTGGTCTTGCGATCTCGAAAGACGGCCACTCCATCGCCGTCACATCCCAAGGCCACGCCGGCCAGGGCGGCGGAAACGCCGTAAATATCATTCGCGTGGATGGTTATTAAACTGGAAACTAAAAAAGCCCAACTTAAGTTTTGATGAATTACTGAATGAATGGCTCTATTTGACGTCAAAAATGTCCATTTTTGGCTTTTTTTGACCTTGTTTTTAGCCATAAATGGACATATAATTGATTATGTTTGAACGAAAGGCCCTCACTTACTTAAAAGATTGGCATCAGCAAAAAAAAAGAAAACCTCTTATTTTAAGGGGGGCTCGGCAAGTTGGAAAGTCTTCGTTAATTGAGTTTTTTGCAAAAAAAAATAATCTTAACCTGATTGAAATTAATTTTGAAACCACAAGTTTAGACAGTCTTAAGAAAAACATCATTGAAGTTGAGCAAGTATTGAATGATATCGAGCTTACGATTGGTCGAAAAATTGACTTCAAAAAAGATTTACTGTTTTTTGATGAGATTCAAAAAAATCCAAATGCGTTACTTTCACTTCGTTATTTTTATGAAAAAAAGCCCGAGTTGGCGATCATTTCTGCGGGGTCACTTTTAGATTTTCTTTTACAGGACACCGAGATCAGCTTTCCTGTTGGCCGCGTTGAATTTATTTTTTTAGGCCCCGTTAGCTTTTCGGAATTTTTAGCAGCGACAAAACAAAATCGATTACTGGAAGAGTTTGCTAAAGATCTTAAAAAAATTTCGCAAAAAGCACATCAACTTTTAATGGAGCAATACAGATTGTACTGCTGTGTTGGTGGAATGCCCGAAGCCGTGCAAACATATTTAGATACTAAAGATTTGTTCGCTGTTCGTAAAATTCATCGATCCATTTTACAAACCTACAAAGCCGATTTTTTAAAATATTCAAAAAAGCATGAAATTTTTCGCTGTGACAAAATATTTAATTATGTTCCAACCCATTTAGGTCAAAAAATTAAATATTCAGAAATTGACTCAAGCGAAAAATCAAGGGACTTAAAAAAAGCTTTAAGTACTTTATTGTACGCGCGAGTTTTGCTGGCGTCTTACCATACGAATGCGACAGCTGTGCCATTGCGTGCATTCATGGACGAAAGTGTTTTAAAACTGTATTTCTTAGACATCGGACTAGCACTGACTCAAACAGAGGAAGATTTTAAGAATATTCTTCAAGAAGAATCCATATTAAGTGGAAGTGCAGCAGAACAATTCGTTAATCAGCATATGGCCTCTATTCATTTACAAAATGAACCTGAACTTTTTTACTGGCTCAAAGATAAGTCAGCCTCAAAAGCCGAAATCGATTTAATTTACAGCAAAGAGCAGCAGATTGTTCCCATCGAAGTCAAAGCTAACAAAAGTCTAAAATATAAATCACTGCATGTCTTTATGTCTGAAAAACAAAAAATAAAAAATGCAATTATAATCTCTGGCCAAAATTACGAAAAAAAGAACATCCTTACAAAAATAAAAACAAGTCATAGCGTTCAACAAGTTGAATACACATTATATAATATTCCTCTGTGGGCCATCGAAAAAATTGACGAAGTGGCCGACTACTTCACTTTTTCTAAAGTTAAATAAACCAGCGTCTGGTTCAAAAGCATGTAGGCGATTTCTCCGAAAGTGATGGGGCTGATGAGGTTACCGGCTTTTTTTCCTTCTAGGTGAGCGTACATGTAATTCAGAATGCAGTTGCAAGAAAAAATGGGATTAACATTGTGCTCGTTCAGGGCTTTTTGAAATTCGATTTTGTAATCGTTCTGTAAAGGTTCGGCGAATTTGTATTCGACTTGTGGATAAACCGGTGCAAAAAATGAAACAGTTTTATTTTTATGATCGATCTCGCGAATCGAAACATTCACCATGGCGCCCATGTAGTTCGCCACTAACGGAAGTTGAGTGTTCGCATTTTGTGAAATAATGTAGTTGTATAAATTCCAAGATTGTCCGTTCACATAACAAGTGCTGACTTCGAACTTGGATTCTGAAAACGTGATAACGTCTCCGTAACCTTGTTTGAATAAATTAATAATATTGGGCTTCGCCAAATAGTCTTTGTTTAATTTTATGTGCATAACGACGGCCGAATCAAAATAGGCCTCTGAATTTGTGCCATTATAAACTTGGGGCCTTTCAATCAGATTATTTAAATCGGATCCCGAGACCCAACCAATTAAAGGCTGGTTAAATAAACCATTCCAATGAGTTACGTTTTTAGCAAAATACTGATGAGTATCTGAAAAAGCTGGAATAACGATGAATGAAAATCCATTTTCAAAATAGTTTTGAGAAATCTGATCTAAACTATTTTGGTCGTAAGTTTTAATTTTGATGTCTTCAACGGCTAAAGGCAATTCGGTCACTAAAATTTGGTCGTGAGTTAGAACTCCGCCACCGTCTGACATGAAGTAAGGTGTGCTTCCCGCGATCCAGTTTCCTTTGGGTAATTTCGAAAGTACTTTTTCGCTGCCGGCCAGAAGCAGTCGACTTCCACTTTCAATTTTTTGGATGACATCTTCGATCGACAAAATTGAAACTTTGGATTCGAGATTGATCATTGGGTCCTACTTCCAAACAGAATTTTGATGTCATCCATGACGACATTTTGGTTTTTAGAGAAAAATTCATGCGCGATATCTATCGCAAGCTGAATCTTTTGTGAAGTTCCGTCGAGTGCGATTAAATAAATTCGCATCATTAACATTTTTGTAGGTAAATTCGTAAAGTTATAATTTTTTATATTTTTGATGACTTCGACCCAACGTGGGTCTGACTTTGGCGGCAACATAGAACTATTATCTAACTGAAGAAATCGACTTACAATTAAATTTTTTAAAAACACGGTGAACACAGTCCTGTTCAAAGTTTTAAACTAGGCCGACTAAAGAGCAGTTCTGTATTAAAAATAAAGTCGTCGTATTAACGCCGAATCAGAGCATGTTAACCTAAAATTAATGAAAAAATCGGTTACCGTACAAAATATTCTAGAAAATCTGCAGTTGAAACCTCAGAAAATTCCTCATTTAAAACAGTGGAATGAATTTTTGTCGCTGATCGAATCAGAAATCGAAAACAATGAGATCGAGCTGGAAGAAAAAAAAATCGCATTAGACCTGGGATTTGAAGAAATGCAAAAAGTTTGGTCGTTGATTAACGAACGAGAAAATTTAATTAAATCAATTCTGAATTCATCTTTGGATATGATTATCACGCTGAATGAAAAAGCCGAAATCATCGAATTCAATCACGCTGCCGAAAAATTTTTTGGTGTGTCCGTCAGTCAGGTTCAAGGACGCAGTTTATTTGAAGTGGTTAAAGGTGGATCGCTTTTAGCTGACTTAGTTTATCATTTAGTGACAGAATTAAATGCGGAATCAAAGAATACTCTGCTGAATTTTTTTAGCTTCAATCAAGAGCGCGATGTGATAAATGCAAGTGGCGAATTAGCGCCCGTGTCGGTTTTTTTAAGCCGTGTTGTGACTCAAGATGTTGTTATTTATCCTTTATTTTTGCGTGATCTGTCTCAGATTAAAAAAGCCGAACTTGAGCTTGAAAAATCAAGGGCTCAAATTATGTTTTCGTCAAAACTTTCTTCTTTGGGAGAAATGGCGGGCGGCATTGCCCATGAAATTAATACGCCACTTGCGATTATTCAGATGCGCACCGAGCAACTTTTAGAGCAGGCTAAATCAAAGACTTTGAACGACGCTTTTTTATTTAAAGCTTTGGGCGGAATTGATATTACAGTTAAACGTATTGCAAAGATTGTTAAAAGCTTACGCTCATTTGCGCGCGATGGAAGTCTTGATGATATGAAACCCAGTTCGCTGAATACGATTGTTGAAGAGACTTTCAGTCTATGTCGTGAAAAATTTTACAATCATGGGGTCAGTTTAGATTTTATTCAGACACAAGACATTTTAATTAACTGCCGAGCCAGCGAAATTTCACAAGTGCTGTTAAATATTTTGAACAATTCTTTTGATGCAATTGAAAAAGAACCTCATAAATGGATCAAAGTCGAAACCTCAA
The DNA here is from genome assembly GCA_043747435.1 of Bdellovibrio sp. GTDB lineage: Bacteria > Bdellovibrionota > Bdellovibrionia > Bdellovibrionales > Bdellovibrionaceae > Pseudobdellovibrio. The sequence goes on from JAYTPD010000057.1 coordinate 71,906, forward strand.
TCACCGAACAAGAAAAAGTCGAAATTAAAATCACCGATTCAGGTCTGGGTATTTCCATAAATGTCCAAGAAAAAATCATGACTCCCTTTTTCACAACCAAAGAAGTTGGAAAAGGCACGGGCCTTGGATTAAGTATTTCAAAGGGCATCATCGAATCCCATGGTGGACGTATTTATATCAACAACTCATCACGAAACACACAGTTTGTTTTGGAACTTCCAAAAATTGAAGTAAAGCCCTCATTTGGCTTTGCAAATTCAGCGGCGGGGTAAAAAAAGCCATTCGAACTTATCGAGCAATCTTAAACGAAACAGGTTACGTTTTAGTAACCCGTGATCCAAGTGACTAAGCAGTTTTCGCCGTCTGCCATTATGGTGTAAACCGTTTTGCTATTAGCTGTACCGCCGACGCGATTGCCGTTGGCTGGAACATACAGCGGAGTCGCTGACGACACGCCTGTACCCGCGCATGTGATTGTCACTGTGTCGACACCGGCGCCTTTGATCACCAGCATGTAAGCGGCGCCGGCTCTCATGTTTGTGATGTTCACTGTCAAACCCGAGTTTGCGGTTGTCCATCTCATGACGTTACTTGTGTTTGCATCCCAAGGTAAAGTTGTTGCTGCAGCAGAAGTCGCTACTGTCGAGTAAGCTTGACCATTCACTTGAAGGCCTGTTGAAGCGTTTATAGTGGCTCCGCCTGAGTTATCGAATGAAGCCCTAACTGTACCGCCAGTAACTAAGTTTAACGAGTTTGCATCGGTTGTACCTAAAGTGGCTGTAGCTGCAAAAGCATTTCCGCCTTGAGCAAAAATTCCTGCTGTCGAGCGATTACCCACAGCAAATGCGCCCGCGCCTGTTGCGTAGATCACGTCATTGGCGCTGACTGCTGTTAAGTAATTTACTGTACCCACACCGTTACCCACAAGCACCGATCCTGAAGTTAATGTCGCGCGGCCTGTACCACCGTTTGCTACTGCTAACGTATTTGTTACGGCGGCTGCTTGAGATAGATCGATCGCGCCAAACACCGGAGCTCCGCCGCCTGCTGGAACTCTTAATACTGAATTGTTAGCGCCCGCTGCTGTTGCAGTAACTGCAGAAGTTCCGTTACCAAGTAAAACTCCGTTTGATGTGAGTGTATTAGCTCCAGTACCGCCAACAGAAACTGGGAATATACTTCCCGCAAAGGCACCCGTCACATCAGTCGATGACAACACGATGTTTGAGTTCGCCCAGTTTGTGCCGTTGTAACGTAAGTACTGGTTGGTCGCTAAGCCCGCGATGGATAAAGCTGTTCCACGTAATCGATCAACACTCATCGTTGTTGATGTTCCGCTGACGTCTCCGCTGAACACGGAACTTGTTCCAAGCTTCGCCGCGAACGTCGAGTAATCTGTTGAACCTAAATAACCGTTTACTCCAGCTGCCGCTTGAGTCATCGAAATCACCGGAGTCGTCGTTGTGTTTGTCACAGAAATCGGTGCTGTGCCTGTTACGGTTGTAACTGTGCCAAAGGACGGAGTGACCCAAGATAAATCGCCTGATGAACTTGTTGATAAAAACTGACCCGCTGAACCCACAGCTGCTGGCCATTGCAATGTATAACTTGTTACTGCTGCTGGTGCTTTGAAACTAATAGTTCCCGCTGCCGCATCACCTAATTGAAATAAGTTTTGATTCGACATCTTCACTGTCGCACCGAAAGTCTTCGCTCCCGAGATCGCTTGCACTGAAGATTTATCTACA
>JAYTPD010000058.1:0-48739 GCA_043747435.1 Bdellovibrio sp.
ACAACCTGTTCCACCATAAATTGGTGAACCTAAGCTGATCTGTGCTTGAGCAGCTGATACTGATAAAAGTAATGCTGCAATTGTTAATAATGATTTCATAAAGCCCCCTGTTAGTTGTTACGTTCCTTGATAACCTTGTTCGAGACTTAAAATGTCGCGACAAAAGTAGGTAAAGCAAAGAAGTGGCCAACTCAATCGTGGACAAAACGACACTGAAATTGAATTATTATGTTAAATATTCGAATTTAAAGACTTTTTAGTAAGCAACACGGGGATTATGGCATCTCGACAATCTCCACAAATGACCCTGCCTTGATCACAATATTTGATGCGCCAACTTCAGTGGCCGCTTGTAATTGAATTGTACCACTTGCTGAAGGAATAAAAACTCCTTCGACGTTTGCCGTCATCACTGTCGGAGAAACGGCTGGAGAATTTCCAGCAACAACCGAGTCACCACTTGAACTGATAAAACCTGAAAATAAAAATCCAGTTCCATCCGTTGTTGATCCAGGAATATTTGCTAATGCTGATTGAGTTGTTGCCGCCGGGAATGTGACGCCAACTCTTAAACCAGTTGTTGTCGCTGCCGAGGTGTATAGAACTGTGAATTTGTATTTATAATTTGTTCCCGTTACAACTGGAAATGATAATCCCGTTGCATTTGCTAAAGTCGTTGATGAAAAAGTTTGATCGGATGAACTTTTCATAAATTTTGTAAATCCTTTTGCTGGCGCCCAATTTGTTCCATCAAAAACCATCGCTTGCCCTGTGGTTGGTGCCGTTGCACTGACGGGAATTCCTTTGATACGATTTACGCTTAATGTTGTTTGATTACCCGTGACGTCGCCTGAAACGGTTCCGGTGAAATTCACAGCCGTTGTGGCATTCGGAATTGTTCCAATCGCTTGACATTGAAACGTGCTGCTGACGCTATTCCAGTACATTGATTGAATGGAAGTGCAGTTCGCAGAAACAACATAAGCATTAAAAGCTGATGATTGCAAAGCGCCCAAAATACGCGCGTCGTCTCCGGCAGCTAAAGTATTTGCGCCGGTACCCACATTTGCTGTTAAAGCTGGTGTCGTTGATCCGGTTGCAATTGTTAAGTAGCTATTACTTGAGCTGACGTTTGTAACTGTTCCACCAGAATTTGTATCAATATCACTGGCTGGCGCCCAGTTTGTGCCATTCCATTTTAACACTTGCCCTGAAGTTGCTGCGGCTTGCGTAATTTGCGATGGTGGTAATGCAATCGTTGAACTGCTGGCCGAAGTCAAACGACCTTGGGCATCGACTGTAAAGCTTCCCACTTGAGTCGCTGATCCGTAACTTCCAGCTGTGACGGCTGTATTCGCTAAAGAAAGAGATCCAGTGCTTGTGATCGGCCCACCAGTTAAACCCGTTCCGGCAGAAACACTTGTCACAGTTCCCGAAGTCGGAGCCGTTGGAACATACTGTGAACCATTATATTGCAAAACTTGTCCACTTAAAGGAGCTGTCGCGCTAACTGGAATTCCTTTGATGCGATTCACAACCATCGTCGTTTGATTACCCGAAACGTCTCCAGAAACAGCTCCTGTGAAGTTCACAGAAGTTGTGGCGTTGGCCACTGTTCCAATCGCTTGACATTGAAAAGTGCTGCTGACGCTGTTCCAAAACATTGACTGAGTCGATGTGCAGTTCGCTGAAGCGACGTAAGCATTAAATGCAGAAGCCTGCAAAGCTCCAACAATACGCGCGTCGTCTCCGGCGGCTAAAGTATTCGCGCCCGTTCCCACATTGACTGTTAAGGCTGGTGTAGTTGATCCGGTTGCAATTGTTAAATAGCTATTACTTGAGCTTACGTTTGTAACTGTTCCACCAGAATTTGTATCAATATCACTGGCTGGCGCCCAGTTTGTGCCATTCCATTTCAATACTTGCCCTAAAGTCGCCGCAGCCTGCGTGATTTGCGACGGAGGTAAAGCAATCGAAGAACTGCTGGCTGAAGTCAAACGACCTTGCGCGTCGACTGTAAAGCTACCCACTTGAGTCGCTGATCCGTAACTTCCCGCTGCGACTGCCGTGTTGGCTAAAGAAATCGTACCTGCCGACGTAATCGGACCGCCCGACAAACCTGTTCCAGTTGCTACGTTCGTAACAGTTCCGGATGCTGCAGCTGTTGGAACATACTGTGAACCATTATATTGCAAAACTTGTCCACTTAAAGGAGCTGTGGCGCTCACAGGAATTCCTTTGATGCGATTCACGACCATCGTCGTTTGATTACCCGAAACGTCTCCAGAAACAGCTCCTGTGAAGTTCACAGAAGTTGTGGCGTTGGCCACTGTTCCAATTGCCTGACATTGAAAAGTGCTGCTCACACTATTCCAAAACATCGACTGAGTTGAGCTGCAGTTCGCTGAAGCGACGTAAGCATTAAATGCAGAAGCCTGCAAAGCTCCAACAATACGCGCGTCGTCTCCGGCGGCTAAAGTATTCGCGCCGGTACCCACATTTGCAGTAATCACCGGAGTCGATGATCCCGTTGCGATTGCCAAATAACTATTAGCTGAACTCACACTCGTCACCGTTCCACCCGAGTTCGCGTCACTGCCTGGTGCCCAGTTTGTGCCATTCCATTTAAGCACTTGCCCTGAAGTTGCTGCGGCTTGCGTAATTTGTGAAGGTGGTAATGCAATTGAAGAACTGCTGGCTGAAGTCAAACGACCTTGTGCATCGACTGTAAAGCTACCCACTTGAGTCGCTGATCCGTAACTTCCAGCTGTCACGGCCGTGTTGGCTAAAGAAATCGTTCCCGCTGACGTAATCGGACCACCCGATAAGCCCGTTCCCGTTGCAACGTTCGTCACAGTTCCTGTACCACCCGGAGACGACCAACTGAGCAGGCCTGATCCATTCGTTGTCAATATTTGACCTGCGCCACCTGCCGATGTTGGCAGTGTTAATGTGTAATTTGCAAACGCAGCGGGTGCCGCTATTTGAACACGATTTGTATTCGTCGCCTCGTACACGTAAACATTTTGAGTTGAAACATTATTTGAAGAAACTGAGTTCACCGCAACGTTACCGCTTCCGTCCCGTTTGACCAGTGTCGAGGCCACATTTAAGTTCGTCGCGGCTCCCACTGTTGATACGGCCGTGCTAATCGAAGCTGCGCTAGATCCACCAACTTTATTCACAATTAAGTTTGAAAAAGTTCCTGAAACATCTCCGCTTGCTGAAGATGAAGAATCTAAAATAGTACTGGGAAGCAGTGCTGATGGAATTTTACCGGCACCATCTAATTGAACAAGATTATTTGCTGACGTACCCGCATTTAAAATTGCAGCAGAACCCAGCCCTGAAATATCTGACTGCGAAAGAACTATGGCCCCTGTTCGCCCAGCAACACTGCTGACTGGCGCACTTGGAATCACAACAGGTAAATACTGTGAACCATTGTATTGCAGAACTTGCCCGCTCACTGGAGCTGTCGCACTGACTGCAATTCCTTGAATACGCGCAACAGTCGTCGCGGCCTGAGTTCCACTCACGTCTCCAGCTAAAGCGCCTGTGAAATTAGTCGCCGTCACAGCGTTGGTCGCATTTGGAACGGCTCCGCCATCGGCAATATTTTGCAAGTTAGAAAGTTTTGTCGCATCAGCCAGTAAAGCTTCTAAATTTGTTTGATTTAAAGCTGTCGAAGCATTGCGAACCAAAATCTCAGAAGCCGCTTTTCCACCGACTGATTCGGCTTGCACGGCATAAGGAACCGACTTCATCGGAAAATCAGCCAAGATAACATCACTTGCGACAGTGGCAGAAAATCGAATCACACGCGAATCATTCGCCACAGGAGCGTAACTTTGGCTTGTTCCTGTTACATTTCCATTTGCATCAACACAAGTCAGTCCCGACTTCGAAACTGAATTATCAAAAACTTGGTTTAAAGAAAGGTTTGGATCGAAACCTGAACGAACGCCCGAGCCTAAATTTAATGAAACCGCACCGTCTGTAATAACTTGAGAAGAAAATGTCTCTTCACGCAAAACACAACCTGTCGCTGTTGATAAAACGTAGAGCTTAATTGAAACACCCGATTCAGTCGGATAAACACCGCTTGGTGACTTTAATCGAAGCTGAATCGGAACACCCATATCGGCAGCCCAAACGTTTAAACTACTTAACAAAGTCAGTAACGCAAAAATTAGAATAAATTTTTTACTCATACTTCACTTCTACTTTCCAGCCGTTTGATGTTGTCTTCGATGCCACAGAATCACTTGAGTCGTAATTTATTTTCCAACCATTCGAAGTTTGTGTGGTTGCGCCGTATTTAAAGTTTTGAGTTGCATTGCTACTGGGATTTGTTGGTTGAGTCACAGTGGGCATATCTTTACCTGGAGCAAAACCACCACTTGCTGCACCGCAACCGATTGACAGCCCCGCGAAGAGCGCGACTATTAATACAAAACTTAATTTTGATAAAGAGAAATAATTAACCACTTACGTACCTCTGCGAATAGTTTAGCATCTTGTTAAAAAATAGTTAATTTTATGTACATAAATCTTAGTTTGAGACAGACAAAGGTTTAAATAAAGTCAAGCTTCTCTAGACGAGACAAAGATCTGACTCGACTTAGAACGGTGATCTGAACTGTCTCAATTTTGTATTTTAAAATTGATTAATAGTGAAAAAGCCTGAGCTCAACTAAAGTATAAAACTTTGTTAAGTTTTTTATTTAATAATACCATATTACTTAATATGCGAATTAATATAAGACTTAATATTTTTTTAACAAGTCCGATAAAGACTCTAAAAGGAAATCAAAAATGTTCTCACTCAAGATTATTGACTTATGCAATATCAATCGAGCTGACTGCTTTGTTGTCGACCAAGCTTTTGGGTTATGGCAAAAAACTTATTCAGAAATTTTAAACGAGTCTAAAGAAATTCTTGATCCCGATATTTTTTGGAGATCAAAAATTTTATCAGTATTGCTCAGCCAAGATGACTTAGTCGGCTTTCATCTTTACAATGTCTACGATTTAGGATGCGAAAGCATTTGCCAACACAGCTATATTAAACAGATCACCTTCGATAAGTTGATGAACATCAAAACAAAATCGATCTCGACTTTGATGAGCTGCGAGTACTTAACAGTCGACAAAAAATACCGTGGCAAAATAGAAAATTTTTCTGTTTCAGATCTTATTATTTCGCTGAGTTCTCAAGTTTTTGCAAACTCGCCTTGGGATGCAGTGATTGGTATTTCTAGAACAGACTATAAAATTGATCAAAAATCAAATTCAGTGGGTTGCAAAACATACGGAGACCTTAAAAGACACGATATCAATTGCAAAATAGTGATCGCCACAAAAGATGAAATCTCGCTTCCCAAAAATAAAGAATTAGCCGATATGACCCAGACAATTTGGACTTTAAAACAAAATCACAGCCCTTGGATTCAAACAAACTGGAACCTCAACAAAAGGATTGCTTCATGAAAAACAAAATACAAACTGAGCTTTATAAAATTGAACAGATCTACCAGTCTTTAGACTTTAGCGATCGATCTATTTATTCAGAATGGCTTGCACAAACCTACTTTTTTGTAAAACACTCAACCCGTTTACTTTCTTTGAGCGCTGGCCTTTGCCCTTTTGAAATTCAGTTTTTTCATCACCGCGCTTTACAACATGCTCACGAAGAAAAAAGTCATGAAAAACTTTTAGAGCTCGATCTTAAAAATTTAGGATATAATGTTTCTTCTTTTAGCGAACTCAGCGCCACAAGTACATTTTATCAAGCTCAGTATTATGCCATTCAAAATATTAATCCACTAAGCTTTTTAGGATACGTGTATTTATTAGAACATCTATCTATTTCGTTAGGTGCAAAAATGTACGATCAACTGAAAGACAGCAATTTTGCTTCATCAACATATTTTTTAAAAGTTCATGCTGAAGATGATGTTGAGCATGTTGATGAGCTGCATAAGCTAGTTTTAATGTTCGATCAGGACACACAAAATGTAATTTTAAAAAATTTAAGACAGTCGAGTTTTTTATATGCGTCTATACTAAGTCAGATTGCCGAAAGTGCTCAACTTCAGAAAAAGTTGGCAGCCTGATTTTTTCACAAACTAAAACTCCGACAATTTCACCTAAATCAGACTCATACACAGGGCACATAAATTTGTAACCGATATGAACGGCCGAGCCGTTTGTTTTTTTTTCGGTCACGATGTGGTCTGGACAAAATTGAGTTTCAAGTTGAGTTTTTTGATCAAATATTTTGTAAGCGGCCTTATAAATAAGCCGCGTATAAAAAGGATTTCTTTCGTAAAGCTCATCAACCCTTTTTGTGAAAAGTTCTTCGAAAGAATAAGTTGTGTACTTAAAAATATTATAGGTTCTAAATAATTGAACACCATAGCGATCGTAAATTTCAAGGTAATCTGTCGGATCAATTTTTTCAAAAATACTTTGATCAAGATAAAAACCAACACTTTTTAAATAAAAATTAAGCAAAGTATGAGGATTTTCAATATCGACTTGATTTTTTAGCGCACTCAGAAGAACTTCTTTGTGCTTTCTAGCCCGCAAATAAAGTACGGGTAATACTATTTTTTGTATTAATTGAAACATGCCGAACAATCCAATGAATATTTAATTGTGTCAACAGTGATCAGATATATATATCATCGACCTGAATTTAGCTTGCAGATTTTTTACGGCTTTGAGCGATTGTTGCTTTAGCTTCGTTTTTATAAATTTCAACGAGTAAATCAAGGGCTTTTTTCTCAGGTATATTTAAAATTGAAATCAACTGACCAAGAACATTCAAAGGAATTTTTGAGTGGCCGTTTTCCATTAATGATACAAATTGTGGAATAGAGTAGTTCAATTTTTGAGCGAGCTCAAGTTGAGTTAAGCCTGACTTAGTTCTGTAATCTTTAATCAGAGTTCCAAGGATAGAGTGCTTTTGCATTTGTTTTTTTTTCATAAAACCTCTGCTTTACGATAAATGCTATTTAAAGGTCTGGCAACATAAATTTTTAAAACTCTATTTTTAAGTTATTAAGTTTTAAACTTTATTTAATTTGTTTTGACATTATCATTTTCATTTTGAGATTATTTTTATAACTTCTTAACAATTCGATTTTTAATATCTTAAAATATTAATTTTATCCGGCAGTCGTCCGATAATGTCTTATGTCGAAAATCATGGTCATTGATGACGAAATCGAAATAGCTGATATTCTGTCCGAGTATTTAAAAAACCTTGGTCATGATGTCGTCTCTTTTACAAAACCACTTGACGCATTCTTATCGCTCGAAAAATCACCCGAAATTGAACTTGTGATATCAGACATTAAAATGCCCGAAATGACCGGTATCGATTTATTTCAAAAATACAGAAGTAACCAAAATAATAAGGCGCGCTTTATATTGATGACGGGCCATGCGGACCTAATGAACGTGCAACTGGCCTATACACTTGGAGTGGAAGAGCTTTTAGCGAAACCTTTCGACTTTGATGTTCTTAAGTTAGTTGTGAATTACTTACTTGAAAATGTCGACTCGTTCGGAAACCAAAACGATAAATACTTTTCGATTCCGATTGAAGATTTAATGGTCTCAAGTCAAAGCCAATACAACTTGTATTTAAAAATTAATAATAAATATGTTTGCGTGACTAAAACGGGTCAAGAGTTTACCACTCAGCGACTCAAAAATCTGGCTCAAAAACAAGTGAAATACATTTACCTTTCTTCAACGGATTACTCAAAATACACGGATATGCAATTCGCCATTGCGGTTTCGATGAAAACGCGTCCTATTGATAATGCAAAAAAAACAAAAGCTTTTAATCATTTGATTTCGACGGTTTCAAAGAATGCGACCCTGAATCAATTAGATAAAGATAGTTTACAAAAAGCGATCAATGCTTTCGAGTGTTACACCCAAATGGCTTTCAATAACAGCCACATGGCTGACATCTTAATCACGATTTCATCTGACTACCCCGATTTAGCTGAAAAAAGTTCGATGCTTTCGGCGATCTGCAGTTCGGTGGCTGATCTTTGGAAGTGGACCTCCCCAAGAATTCAAAGCCGAATTGTCTTAGGAGCTTTGCTGTGTGATATCGGGCTTAAAGACTACACCCATCTTCATCATAAAAAACGAATTCAATATACAAAAGAAGAACTTGTTGAATTCGAAGAGCATTCGATGCGCAGCTATAAAATGCTCAGCGAAATTGGTGATCTTCCCGAAGAGATTCTGCAAATTGCTTTGCAGCATCATGAAAATGGAATCGGAACTGGATTTCCTCAAAAACTAATTCGCAGCAAAGTGCATTCTTTTTCAAAACTCGTTCATGGCGTAAGTGAGTTTGTCGATACTCTGTATCACCAAAAAGATAAGGGAAATATAAAAGCTGCACTTGATCATATGTTTGCTCTGCAAAGAAAAATCGTCAGCGAGCAAGTTCTTAAAAGTTTATATATACTTTTTAATCTTCCGGTACCTCGCGAGCTTGAAGGACTTTTACTTCCCGATAAAAGCGGACGACTGGCTTAAAAAAAAAGAGAGATCATCCTGATCTCTCTTTTCTGAAAATGTGGCTTCTAAAAACGAAGCCTCAATCATGTTAAGTAAAAAACTATTTACACCAAGGAGCTGTCGGGAAAATCTGACAGATCGCTTCACACGTAGCCGCGTCTCCCAATGGACAATCACCACCACCTGGCATTCCCGGATTACCTGGATCAGGCGTTCCTGGATTTGAAGCCGCTGCGCCCACATTCATGTCCAATGATTGCACTGTATTCCCAGCAGCATCAGTGGCTTTAACAGTGACAGTTCCATTTGTTAGACCTGTTAACAAACCGTTTGCATCAACAGAAGCTACAGCTGGGTTTGAAGATTCAAACTTAACTGCGCCCGACGCATTTTTCATAGCTAACTGAACAGTGCCTTTTGCATCAATTGTTGCAGCAGCAGGAACCATCCATGCTTTTTTAGATAACAAAGCGTCGACAGCAGCAAAAGCGTCTATGCGGCAATTACAAGCTGTTTCAATTTGAACTTTAGCACCTGTTGTTTGCATCAAAGAACGAACTTCAGCACCCGTTAATGAAGCGTCTTGAGCTTTCAAGAAAGCCACAAGCCCTGCAACAAGCGGAGTCGCCATTGAAGTTCCAGATAAATTTGCATATTTATTTCCTGGCAAAGTTGAAATAATTGCATCACCCGGAGCTGCAATCGAAACTTTTGCTTTACCAAAATTTGACCAACTTGGTTTTGCATCAGAAGAGTTTGAAGCCGCAATCGTCATCATGTTCGCCGTTCCTGCATTAGCTGGATAAACTTCAGTTGTATCGTTATTTTTTCCATCATTCGCAGCAGCTGTTACAAAAATAATTCCGGCTTTGTCAGCTCGTTGTAAAGCTTCAACTAAAGGTTGAGCTGTCGACAATGGAACAGAAGCTCCCCAAGATGCAGAGATCACAGAAACTTTATGTTCAATCGCATAATCAATCGCTTTGATCGCGCTGTCTAAATCGCCTGATCCATCTTCACCTAAAAATCGTAAAGGCATAATTGAAACTTCAGGGCTTAATCCCGACGTTCCACCATCAATTAAACCTGTTGCTCCAATAATTCCTGCACAGTGAGTTCCATGACCTGGGTTTTGCGCAGATGTTTTATCCATTGGGTCTGCATCGTTTTCTTTGAAGTCATATCCAGCCACCATATTTGGAGCTAAATTTGGATGAGTGTAATCAACACCTGTATCGATAACAGCTAACAAAACATTTTTGCTACCTTTGTTGCCGGCTCTTTTCCAAGCTTGTTCAGCATTTACTTTTGCCAATGAGTACTGCTCTTTAAGGGCTGTCACATTAATTGGATTTGAAAATGAGTGAATCTTGAAATTAGGCACAACGTAAGCCACATTTTTATCGGCAAATAAAGAAGCTAACGTTCTTATTTCATTTGCTTTAGTGATATTCACTTTTACAAAAGATCCTGGGCGATGAATGCTTTTCATCTGAAGACCAAATGATTCTGTTTGCATAGCGGCCATTTTATTCAGTGCTGCCGAATTCTTGTACTTGACTAAAAATTCACCTGCACTCGAGATTTGTGCTGCTAAAAGTAACGTGATCGATAGACCGATAATTCTTGTTTTCATCGTTTTCCCTCCGTGAAAAAACATTTTGTTTCTAAAAATCCATTTAAAAACTGATTTGTTATTTTGTGGTTCCTTAATGGAACCATTTAACTTTCAAAGATCGTATCCCGAAAATTTTATAAAAAAATAGCTAAATTTAAATTTTACGCATCTAGACATTAGTAGTGGACACTTTTCCTAGTCCAAACATACTCTTTATATCTATGACAATATTGGAAGTAATCATCCTATCGTTTATTGAAGGTCTCACCGAATTCATTCCTGTGTCATCGACAGGGCATTTAATATTGGCGACACATTTTTTAAATATTGCACCAACAGATTTTTCGAAAGCTTTTGATGTGATTATTCAATTCGGGGCAATACTGGCCGTCATCTTTTTGTACCGAGCTCGTATTTTCAAATGGGATCTTGAACTTTATAAAAAACTATTTTTAGCTTTTTTGCCCGCAGGGGTGATTGGTTATTTATTTAAAAATAAAATCGATCTTTTGCTTGAAAGCACAACTGTAGTCGCTTGGGCTTTAATTGCCGGCGGAGTCGTTCTGATTTTTGTCGACTCTTTATTTCGCAATCAAAAAAGCGATGATCCAAATCTTAAAGCCGCAGTCGCAATTGGATTTTTTCAGTGCTTAGCGATGATCCCCGGCGTTTCACGATCGGCTTCCACAATCATTGGCGGACAAATCATGGGACTGACCCGCGAAAAAGCCGCTGAGTTTTCGTTTTTATTAGCGATTCCAACTTTAGGCGCAGCCACTTTGTACAAACTTTGGAAAATTCATTCTGTGATAGAGTCTTCGCAATCTGTAAGCCTTGCATTAGGTGTGTTTTTATCTTTTGTTTTTGCGGTCTTTGCGATTCAATTTTTTATAGCTTTTGTGAACCGATATGGTTTTCGCTACTTCGGTTGGTATCGCATTTTACTTGGGCTTTTTGTTTTGTATTTTACAACATCCTAAAGTTTGCGCGTCGCGCGCATGAAAGGTTCTTTAAAAAATGAACGATTTTGAAAATCATATTCAAGCAGGAACTCGATTTATCTCAAGCGAGATGCAAGACGCTTTTGATCACGTCATATTTTTAGTGCCGAATTGGAAATGGGCGGCCTTACTGGGTTGTCTGATTTCTTTGTATTTTTTAAGATTTATTATTTTATCGATTTTAACAAAAGCTAAAACAAATCAAGCTTACTTTCCTGATAAAACATTTATGCAATTCTTTTTTCAGTTACCACTTGAAAAAGGAATCAGTTGGGCTTTGGTTTCACTGATTGGAATTCTTTTTGTTGAATCATTGATGCTGACAGAAAACCTCAGCAAATACTTAGTGCTGTTTTTTAAACTGATCTTGGCCGTGAATATCATTCGCATTTGTTATTTAGCCGCCGAGGCATTTGGTTCAAGCATTCAAGAGTGGGCTAAAACAACAGAATCACAAATTGACGATCAGCTGGCGCCTTTAGCGACAAAAACTATGAAAGTTTTAGTGATTCTGATTGGCGCCTTGATTGTTTTGCAAAATTTTGGCGTGAATGTCACAGCCCTGCTGGCTGGTTTAGGTATTGGGGGCGTCGCTTTAGCTTTTGCAGCGCAAGATACTGTAGCAAACGTTTTTGGTACGATCACAATACTTTTAGATACACCATTTAAACTGGGTGATAAAATTAAATTAGGAGATACCGAAGGAATTGTTGAAGAAGTTGGCTTTCGCTCGACGCGTATTCGAACTTATTACAACTCATTAGTGACACTCCCCAACTCTTATGTCGCCAAAGAAAAAATTGATAATTTGACGGATCGTCAAGGTTGGATTCGTTTTAGAAATATCATCGGCGTCACTTATGATGCGAAGCCTGAGCAGATCAAACTTTTTTGTGAAAATTTAAAATATGATTTATTGCAAGACGAAACTGTTGATCACGAAAGAATCAGCATAAGCTTTAACGGTTTTGGCGACTCAAGCTTAAATATCTTGATCAATTTTCATTATCGCATTCAACTGGATCAAGACGAGATGCTTCGCAATCAAACTTATCTAAACGCCATTTATGACCTGACCCAAAAACTGAACCTTGATTTTGCTTATCCAACGCGAACGATGATTGTAAGAAACGCATTGTGAAACTCTCTTAGATTAAGCTCATTCATTTCAATAAGGGGGTTTTTTATGTCTAAAATTGTCCACTCAGCTTTAAAACGTGCATTCGTTTTATTTGGGCTTGTACTGATGACAACTTTTCAAGTTTTTGCAACAGAGGCGATCAACACTTTTGAAAAAGGTGGAGGTTACTTTTCTGACCCACCTCGAAGCGCTAATCAGGTAGCAATACGTGGTTATGACACTGTGGCTTATTTTGATTCGACCAATGAAAAAGGCCAAATCCTGAAAGGCCATGCTGTTCCCGGCCTGGATCAGTTCAAATTTAATTACAAGAGCGCTGTTTGGAGATTTTCTTCGCAAAAAAATTTAGACTTGTTTAAAAGCAATCCAGAAAAATACGTGCCTCAATACGGCGGCTACTGCGCTTATGGAGTTGCCAAAGGAAGTCTAGTTAAAATCGAGCCTGATCAGTTCACGGTTGTCGATGGTAAGCTCTATTTAAATTACGATTCTGATGTGAATAAAGATTGGCTTAAAGACAAAGAAGGCTACATTAAAAAAGCCGACGCCAAATTTACAGATTTATTGAAAAAATAAGTTCGTCATTTGCTAAGGTGTTAAAGTCAAAAGCCATTCTTTAAAGGCCGCGTACTGAGGATCCATTTCTTCAGAGACAATCTGGACTCGTTTTCTTTCTTTCTGATCTTCCACCATACTGCACATCAGCTGATAGTTGATGTTTTTCGACTGAACGCCGACGATAAAATAACCGGCCACCCAATCAGGAACCGTATCTTTAAAATAAAGGCCGCCTTCAGATAAGTCGATCGTGGTTGTTGTGAATTGTCTTGTCGTCGAAAAAATAAGACATGTCACTTCAACTTCATAGCGCGTGTGCAGTCTGGGTTGTATATTTTTTTTGGGACGCACAATAAAGTATTCGGTATCAGAAGACTCTCGAAGTTTTGTGTCAATAGTAGGAAAGCTTTCAATCACTGATTTAGAAAACTTAAATAAATTTGGAAACTGCGTTTCAGAAAGTGTTTGCCAAGACTCATCACCCGACTGACAAACTTGTGTCAGTCGAATTTCATTGATCGACATCGTTTTGACCAGCACTTGCATTTCGCGCTCGGTCAGTCCGTGCAATGTCCAACCTTTTAATGAATTGTGGATGGCCCACAATGGACTTGACACTTGATTCAAACTTATTTTGTTTTCTTACTTTTTTTTACGGGCTGGCTGCCAGGCTGATATCCGGCGGATTCAGCTCGAATTTTTTCGGTTTCTAGTTTTGTTTTTTCAGTTTCGTTTTCAGAGCGCGAAGTGTCTAGTTTTATTTTAGCCTCTTCACTTTGAGACTTAAATTTATCGACAGCATTCGACAATTCTTCTCGTTCTTTTTTAAGTTTTTCAGATTCCGACTTCATTCTTTGCATTTCAGAATCAAACTTTTTTAAATCTGTTTCGGCGATCGTTTGAGATCTTTTGAGTTGGGCTATTTCTAAATTCATTTGTGAAGACTCTTTTTGAAATTCAGCTCTTGATTTTTCGTACTCAGAACGCGCTTTAACAACTTGATCACGAAGTTTTTCTTCTTGCTTTTTTAAATCTGCGTATTTTGTTTTATCGGCTTCAAAGTTTTTTTGCGCTTGTGACGTGGCTTCATTTGATTTTTTAGCTTCTTCAGATAATTTAGTCAGGCTGGTTTGAACGGCTTCAGTTTGCGCTTTCAATCGGCTTGTCTCGGCTTCGGCCTTTTTTCTTTCGGATTCAAGACGCGCTTTTTCTTGATTCAATTTCGCCTCAACTCCTTTTGAGTCCGTAACTGTTTTTTGGGTCTGCGCTTGTGCTTTAGCTAAACTTTGCTGAAGATTCTTTTGTTGAAGTAATGCTTCAGCCAATTCTTTTTGAGCCTTGGTCGCGTCTTCGTTTGCCTTCAGAGCTTCTTTTTCTGAGCTTTTCATTTTTTCTTGCATCTCTTGACTGTTTTTTTCGACGCTTTTCTTTTTTTCGAGCACTTGATTTTTTTGCTGCTCTTGAGCCGCTTTTTTTTCTAAAGCCGCTTTTATTTTTGCTTCAGACTCAGTGATTTGCTTTTCGGCTGTTTTCTGATTTCGTTCGGCTTCAGCAATCTCTAATTTAGCTTGAGCGATTTCTTTTTCAGACTGAGCCATTTCGCGTTTAGCTTCCGCTTCAAGAGCTTTGGCTTTATCAAGGACTTTCTTTGCTTCGCCACGCACTTGATCGCGCTTCTTTTTTTCTTCTTCAAGTCTTTTTTTAGTTTCGGTGGCTTCGGCTTTTGTCGATTCCGAATCGGCTACGGCTTCCTCGGCTTCAATTTGTGAATTATCAACTTCAGCCGCACAAAGCTTCGTTTGATAACCGAAAGTTAGAACCAGCATGACCAGTATAATTTGAGATAAAAGTTGAGACCTAGTTTTTTGGATGTTTTTCATTTTGAGACTCCCCGTCTTGATTCTATTCGCAAACTGAAGCCTTGAGTACCTTGTAACTGAAGGTCTAAACTTCCGTCCTGAAATAAGACTTTTTTAGCTCAAGACTTTCCGAGGTCTAGAAACAGATCTTGAAAGGCAAAAAAGGCGCCCCTATTTTGTCACTGTCTTGGCATTGAACACCTGAAATAGAATTGAATGGATTTAGGCTGGGTTTATCTTTTGCTTAAGTATAAAGTACCCCCCATGGCGGCTAGGGACTCCCCCCCCATACCTGGCCGTCTTTTTTTTTCTCTCTTCAGAAAAATAAGACTAAACTCAAAAGATGAGACCGATTTTTACTTTTCCATTTATTTTGTTTCTATTTTTAACACCACAATTCAGCCAGGCCTCTTTTCGTGTAGTGATTGATCCAGGCCATGGCGGAGTTGATTTCGGAACCAGCCGCGATTCATTGATTGAGTCTCAAATTGTTTTGCAAATTGCCCAGAAAATAAAATCACAAATCGAATTG
Source organism: Bdellovibrio sp. (assembly GCA_043747435.1). Lineage (GTDB taxonomy): Bacteria > Bdellovibrionota > Bdellovibrionia > Bdellovibrionales > Bdellovibrionaceae > Pseudobdellovibrio. The sequence goes on from JAYTPD010000058.1 coordinate 15,266, forward strand.
AACCACGCCTCCGAAGAAATTCAAGTGAACTTAACGCGCCCGAAAGACCAACATCTTTCTTTGCAAGATCGCGTGACGATGGCCAATCAATTGAAAGCTGATTTATTTATCAGTCTTCACGCAAACTCTTCAAGCTCACAAAGGGTGAATGGTTTCGAGTTTTACTTTTCAGATCAAAATAATTCAAAAAGTGAACATTTAGCTGAACATTTAAATAACCCAACAGACATCGTCGAAAAAATAAAAAAAGATTTAATCTTATTTGGAAAACAAAAACTCAGCTTGAGCTTTTCTAAAGAAACGCAAAAACAAACGAAAGCCCACATGGGTCCGAATCAAAAAAGTGTGATTCGTCGGGCTCCATTTTACGTCATTGAAAAAACAATGATGCCTTCGGTCTTGGTCGAAGTCGGCTTTATCTCGAACCGCAAAGAGGCTCAAAAGCTTGTTACGCCTGAATATCAGTCAGAAATCGCAAATCTGTTAACCCAGTCAATTCTTGCTTTTAAAGAAAAGAGTGACAAATTTATCAGTCTGAATGAAAGATAATTGCATACTTAACTATCCTGAAATTTTCAGCAGATTGGACTTCGCCATGAAAAGAATTGATCTTCGTCAAGCCAATGAAATTAGACCGATTAAAATCACAACTCATGTTTTTGATTACGCTGAAGGATCCGTTCTTGTTGAGTTTGGAAAAACCCGCGTGCTTTGCTCAGCCAGCTATGAACCCAAAGCGCCGCAGTGGCTGATGGGAACAGGAGCCGGTTGGGTCACTGCCGAGTACGGCATGCTTCCACGATCTACACACACTCGCATGAAGCGAGAAAAAACTCAAAGCGGCGGACGCACTCAAGAAATTTCGCGTTTAGTTGGAAGGTCACTTCGATCTTGTGTCGATCTGAAGGGCCTCGGAGAAAAACAAATTCTGATCGATTGCGATGTGATCAATGCTGATGGTGGAACACGAACAGCCGCTGTCACGGGTGGTTTTGTTGCTTTGGCTTTAGCACTTAAAAAACTAAACGATGTTTCTGAGATTAAAACAATTCCTTTAAAACATTACGTGGCAGCTGTTTCAGTTGGTCTTGCTGAAGAGACCGACGGAAAGCTTCATCCATTACTTGATCTGAATTACGAAGAAGATTCTGATATTGGCACAGACATGAATTTTGTCATGACAGAAAAAAATGATTTTATCGAAATTCAAGGCACGGCTGAAGAAGGCACATTCTCAAAATCGCAACTTTTAGAAATGATGAACTTCGCCGAGATCGGCTGCCAAAAATTATTTCTAGAACAAGAAAAAATCATCGGTTCATTTTTTCCTCTGAAAAGATAAAAGGAATTTACTCCTATGAATATTTGGATCGCGACGGGCAACAAAGGAAAATTGGAAGAGTATAAACTCACACTTTCTAAAATTCCTGAGCTCAAAGTTTTTTCTCAAGCGGACTTACCGCATTTTACTCCAAGACCTGAGGATGGAAAAACTTTTTTAGACAATGCTCGCATCAAAGCAAAATCGGTTAAAGCTTTAAAATCGGCGGACTTTGTTTTAGGTGAAGATGCCGGCCTTGAAGTCGAAGGTCTTGGTGGAATTCCTGGAATTCATTCAGCTCGTTACGCAGGTCCCCACGCCAGGGATTCTGAAAACGTTGCGAAGCTGTTAAAAATGTTACAAATTCGCGCGGTTAGTAATCGCAACGCGCAATTTAAATGCGTGACGCTTGTGTTAACGCCCGACCAACAAGAATGGGTGTTCGAGGGCGTGATGAAAGGCCAAATCAGCAAAAATCCAGCGGGCCTCATGGGCTTTGGCTACGATCCTATTTTTATTCCCGAAGGTGAAACCAAAACCCTTGCCGAGCTTGGACCGGCCTACAAAATTCAAAAATCCCACCGCGCCCTAGCTCTGGCCCAATTTTTAACCAAACTCAAAGATTACAACGTAATCTCATGACACAGAAAAAGGTACCTGGTACTTTTTAGACCAAAAGGTACCAGGTACCTAAAAAAATGGACGATTTTCGGATGAGCAAGAGGGTCTATGTCGCTGACGAATCTTAAAATTTTTGCGGGTAATTCAACCAAACATTTAGCTAACGAAGTCGCGCGTTTAATGGGAGTTCAGTTGGGCCAGAGCCAAGTGAATTCTTTTGCGGACGGTGAAACCCAAGTTGAGATCAAAGAAAGTGTCCGCGGAAAAGATGTTTTCGTTGTCGCCAGCATGTGCCCCCCGGTCAATCAAAACTACATGGAGTTATTTATCATGCTAGACGCCCTGAAGCGCGCTTCATCGGCTTACGTCACAGCGGTTATTCCTTATTACGGTTATGCTCGCCAAGATCGTAAAGTAGCACCCCGGGCACCGATTTCAGCGAAGTGCATGGCTGATTTACTGACGACCGCAGGCGCCGACCGTGTTGTGGCCGTCGATCTTCACGCGGCTCAGATCCAAGGTTTTTTTAATTGTCCCTTTGATCACCTTTTTGCGACTCCCACTTTAGCTCGTGCTTGGAAAGAGCACGTGGGTGTAGGTGAAGAGTTCGTCACCGTCAGCCCTGATGCCGGCGGAGTCGAACGAGCCCGCGCTTTTGCAAAACGCATCGATTCAAGTTTAGCCATTATCGACAAGCGACGATCGGGTCCGAATGAGGCTAAAGCCATGCACCTGATTGGTGACGTGGCAAATAAAACAGCCGTTATTGTCGATGACATGATTGATACGGCCGGCACACTAACACAAGCTGTTGACAGCCTCCTTAAAAATGGGGCAAAACGTGTGTTCGCCGTTGCTACACACCCTGTTCTTTCGGGCCCCGCCATTTCGCGGATTTTTGAAAGCAAACTGGAAAAAGTTTTTGTGTCTGACACAATACCTTTAAGTGAAGCGGCTGTGAAATCGGGTAAGTTTCAGGTAATTTCTGTCGCACCTGTTTTATCTGAGGCCATTAAACGAATTCACGATCACGATTCAGTGAGCTCGTTATTTGACTAAGTTTTAAATTTAAAGTTCTAAGCAAACAACGATGGCCTCAACTTTTCACATAGGGTGAAATTTTGGAGGAAGTAGTTAAGGAGAAAAAATGAAACAAAGAATTGAACTCTCGGTTATTAAACGTCAATCAGGTCGCGCAGAAGCACGTGGTTTACGCGTCAACAAAATGGTTCCTGGAATTATTTACGGAGCCACTGAAAATATGAACATCTCTTTACACGTGAATGATATTTTAAAATACAACACACGCGCTTACGAAAATGCTTTATTAAATATTAAAAGTGAAGACACTAAATTAAATGGCAAAGTAGCACTCCTTAAAGAAGTTGTTGTGAATCCATTATCTCGTCGCCCAGAGCATGTTGATTTATTCGCTCTTGATTTAACTAAAAACGTACGCGTTTCTGTTGAGATTCGTGTTGAAGGTAAAGCGATCGGTTTAGCTGAAGGCGGATTACTGAACATCGTCACACGCCAAGTTGAAATCGAATGTTTACCAACTGCAATTCCAGATGCAATCATCGTTGATGTTACAAATTTAGGTGTCGGTGATTCACTTCACGTATCTGAATTAACTGTTCCAGCGGGAGTCAAAATGATTTCTCGTCCTGAGTTAACAATCGCTGCGGTTGTTGTTCAAGAAGAAGAAGCTGTTGCAGCTCCTGTGGCTGATGCAGCGGCTCCTGCAGCCGGTGCTGCGGCTCCTGCAGCTGGCGCGAAAGCAGCTCCTGCTGCGGCGGGCGCAAAAGCTGCTGCAGCTCCTGCGGCCGGTGCAAAAGCAGCTCCTGCTGCTGCAAAAGCTCCAGCTAAGAAATAGTTTGTGTAGAATTAAATTATTTTTAAAAGGCGACTGTTTTAAGAGTCGCCTTTTAATTTTTAACTAAAGGTTTTTATCCGCGATGTGGTTGATTGTAGGTTTAGGAAATCCAGGTTCAAAATATCAAATGAATCGACACAACATCGGCTTTATGACGGTTGATGCTTGGGTGCATTCGCTTAACGCAGGCTCTTTTAAATCAGAACACAAAGCAGAAACAAAAAAAATCAAACTCGACATCGATAAAAAATCTGAAGAAATTCTGATCGCAAAACCCCAGACTTTTATGAATTTATCCGGCCAGTCCGTTCAGGCTTTAATGAATTTTTATAAAATTCCACTTGAGAATATTTTAGTGATTCAAGACGATATTGATCAAGCTTTTGGCTCGATGAAGTTTCAAAAAAATCGCGGTCACGGCGGGCAAAATGGAATCAAAAATATTTCAGAAGTTTTGGGAACGCAAGATTATGCGCGATTAAAATTAGGTGTGGGCCGCCCGACTCATGCCGATCATGATATAGCTGATTATGTGTTAGGAAATTTCCCCAAAGAGCAAATCGCGGCATTGAATCAAGTGATCGAAAAAGCTTGCGACGGGATTGAAAGTTTTATTTTTAAAGGTTTGAATCAGGCCTCAACTGATTTTAACGGTCTTATTAAAGGAGTTCTTTAAATGCCTCTACAAGTTGGAATCGTTGGCCTACCGAATGTTGGAAAATCAACTTTATTTAATGCTTTAACTTCAGCAAAAGCTGAAGCCGCAAATTACCCTTTCTGCACAATTGATCCAAATGTAGGGGTCGTGACTGTGCCCGATTCAAGATTAGATCAAATCACTCAGTTTATTAAACCTCAATCGATCATTCCAACCACGATGGAGTTTGTCGACATCGCAGGAATTGTGAAGGGCGCAAGCCAGGGCGAGGGTTTAGGAAATCAGTTTTTAGGACATATCAAGCAAACTGATGCGATCGTGCATGTTGTGCGCTGCTTTGATGATCCAAATGTGATTCACGTTGCCGGAAGTGTTGATCCTATGCGCGACATGGATATTATTAACACCGAGTTGATGTTGGCCGATTACGACACAGCAGAAAAAAAATTAAAGCGAATCGAAAAAGCCGCCAAGACTTCCACCGACGTCAAAGTCAAAATGGAACTTGATGTGACACAACGAATTCATAAAGCACTCGGAGAGGGAAAACCAGCGCGCTCTGTAACGCTTAATGATCTTGAAGCTCCTTTTGCAAAAGATATGCATTTACTGACAAGTAAACCCGTTTTGTACGCGTGCAATGTATCGGACACAGATTTCGCAGCCGGCGGAAACGACTGGGTTCGATCAGTTGAAAAACGTGCTGCTGAAGAAAATAACAAAACGATTTTAATTTGTTCTTCGATGGAAGCCGAAATTGCACAACTACCGCCTGAAGAACGCATTGAATTTTTATCGAGCATGGGCGCGACTGAACCAGGACTTAATCGTCTTATTCGCGAAGCTTACTCTTTGCTGGGGCTTTACACTTACTTTACAGCGGGCGAAAAAGAAGTGCGGGCCTGGACAATCAAATCTGGAATGAAGGCTCCTCAGGCCGCAGGAGTGATTCACACTGATTTTGAAAAAGGCTTTATCCGCGCTGAAACTTATCACTGCGAAGATTTATTTAATTTAAAAACCGAAGCCGCAGTTAAAGAAGCCGGCAAATACAGATCAGAAGGCAAAGAGTACACCGTCAAAGACGGCGACGTTTTATTTTTTAGATTTAATGTTTAGTTGTAGAACCAATTTCCCATTCTTCTTTAAGAGAAATGGGTTCTGCAATTTTATATTGATTTTTTTCGATGAGCCATAAAGATTTTTTGTAGTCATTTTTATCATCATAGATTTTTTGATAAGTTTTCATGAAACTTAAAACACGTTTGACATAAGTTCTTGTTTCTGAAAATGGAATGTGTTCCACAAAAACATCAAAATCAACATCTCCTAAATTTCTAAGCCAAAGTTTCACACGATGCGGGCCTCCGTTGTAGGCCGCAGCAACCAATGGAAGCTGACTGTCGAATTCGCGCGATAATTTTCGCAAATACATAGCCCCGTGCTGGATCGCGATGTCAGGTTGGAATAAAAGTCTTGGGTTGTGATCATTTTCTTTCAACATCTGCGCAACTTTTTGTGAAGTGTAAGGCATAAACTGCATCAAGCCCACTGCACCAACCGGAGATATAGCGTCTGACTTAAACTGAGTTTCTGCTTTCATAATTGACCACATTAAATATGGATCAATTTTTCGAAGCAATGATTCGGATTTTACATTCAACTCATAAGCTTTGGGATAAATCGACTTCCAAAGAAGTTCGTCATCCCGCAAAGAAAGTTTCTTTTCTTGGGTCGAGCTGACTTTTTGCATCAGGCTTAAAGCGCGGTAATAAAATTTCTTTTCAAGGTAGTACTGAATTAAAGGCTCTGCACTTTTTCTAGTTTTAAAAGATTTTTCAACATCAAAAAGATGCCACTTTGATAAATCCGCGTAGCCCCATTCTGAAAGGTGATCGGCCCACGTAATTTCTTTTTTAAGTTGAGCTGAAGTTTCAACATGAAGACCTTCCGAATCAGATTCATTTGCAATCAGAGCCTCTTGATTTGTGACTTTAATATCACCTTCATCCGTTTGACTTATTTCGTCGAAGTAAGTTTCATACTCTTCTACAAGCCTTAATGGATTCACATAACCATCGGGCAGCATGTACATGCCACGCCCTGATTTGATTGTTGCAATTTGATTTTTAAGTAAACTATTGCTAACAAGATTTTTATTTGATTCGAATCGAATCCAAGCTAAGTAATTATAGTAATTAAAAAACTTACCCTCGATTAAAGGCTTTGCTAATTGTTTAAAATAATCCAGAGCCTTTATTTGATTATCAAGAGCCCACTCGGCTTGGGCCAGCCAATAGATATTTCGAGTTTTGTCTCGGGCCCATTGCTTATTTTCATTAAAATAAAACTTCGCTTTTGAATAATCGTGATTTAAATAATAACACCAAGCTCGAAGCCAAGTGTAATCATCGTATTCGATTTTTTTATTTTTTTTGTTTTTAGAAGGATGCGCGCTGATCAACTTATTCAGGATCTCTGTCGCTTCACTGTAGCGTTTTGTTTGGTAAAATAAAAATGCTTTTTGAAAATTAAATTCGCTTTTTTCGTTTTTGTTTTTTGCCTTTTTTATAATTTTGTTAATAAGCTCTTCAGACTTCGCCAGCTCGCCAGCTCTTTGCGCGATATAAAACAAATTATTGTAATAATCCTCTGAATTAAGAATTTCACTTTCATACTTTTTAACAATTTCAAAAGCTGAAGTGGGGTCGCCCACATTTGAAAAAAACACGGCTTGCAAGTATGCTTTTTCCCAATCTTTTAGTTTTTTAATCTCAACAAAATCATTTAATTCCTGTTGGGCCTTTGCTTCAGATCCCGAAAACACCAGCAAACGTATCCGGTAAATGAAGTCATCAAATTGCACAGGACATTTTTTAAGTCCATCCAAAATTTCAGTTAAATTTAAATTAACTTGAGACAGCCAACGGTTTCGTTCGTTTTTACAAAGTTCGTCTGAGATGTCATTTTTAACGATCCATTTTAAATATTTTAGCTCGAAATCAAGACCTTCCGGTAGCCCGCGAAACTTTTTTAAAGTTTCTTTAGATTCTTTTTTAAATTGCTTCTGGGTAAATGGAATTTTTTTTTCATGAGGAGTTGTTAATACCAAATCAAGAGCGCCGTTTAAGGATTCAAGCTGCAAGCGAATGAGCTTTTTATTTTTTTTTAAATGAAGGTAAAAATCCCAGTACTGTTTCAAAGATTGCTCGGCACTGGGCTCGACTTGGGCTTGAAAAAAATCCTTATATTCGTTTTCGATGGGGTCTAAGGTTTTCCAGGTCTTAACGACATCAAGTGCTTTTGGCAAATCATTCTTTTTTTTCAGATCAAAAAATTCATTTAATGCGTGTTCAGAGGCTTTATCTAACTTCTTTAAATCGACTTTATCTTCAGACCAAGCAAATAAAGGACCTAAAAATAAAATAAGAATGATTTTAAAATGAATGCGTTTTTTGAAGTAATTTTTATTCATATGATTTTTTTTGACCCATATTTGAGACCTTTTTTATTTTAACTCTTTTTAAAGATAAAAGCGAAGAACAACAATTTAAGACGCCTCGACTAAAGGCCGTTTGAAGAATATGAATCGTCTATTGACGAAGATTCGTTTAATATAAAAAAATTCCCACTTAAGGAGTTTCAATGAGCTCAATAACAAAAGAAAATGTTGCCGCAGGAGCCTATGTTTTTCATGAAGGCGACGTTGAATCTCATTTTTACATTATCGAATCCGGAGAAGTTCAAATAATCACACGAGATAAAGCAGGTCAACTTATTATAGTCGCTAAATTAAAATCAGGCGACTCTTTCGGAGAATTTGCTCTTATCGATAAATCACCAAGAACCGCGTCGGCTTTAGCAAAAACTGATCTGAAAGTGATGAAAATTTCTCAGGAAAGTTACGAAATGATGCTCGAAGATCTTCCGATTTGGGCGTCGTCGATGTTGAAGTCATTTGCTAGCCGTATCACTCACATGAATCAAACCCTCAGAGCCCTAACTGAAGCGATTAAGCAAAGTAAGTACTAACGCAATTATTTTATTTCATCTGATTCCATTTTTTTATAAATATACTTGTATTATTTATTTTAGTTTCAAAATTTTTCTCAATAGGCATTAATAAATTGAGTACTCTTGTTTTTTTAAAAAAAGGTGCGGTGATAAGCAATTGCTCAGTTAATTTATTTTGAAATGTTTTAGAAAACTTTATTTCGTACAAATCAAGAAGTTGCTCTTTTTGAACAATAAAATCGACGCCAACTTTTGATTTTGTTTGCAAGTAAAAATGCTCAGGAATTTCGCCTTCATTTGCAGTTCTTTTTATAAAATCTGAATAAACGAGTGTTTCAAATAAAGATCCAACATGTGGACTTTGCAATAAAACTTCGGGATCACGATACCCCATTAAGTAGCAAGCTAAACCTGTATCTAAAAAATAAAGCTTACTTGATTTTCGAACTCTTGACGTCAAATTATTATAGTAAGGCTGAACGAGCTTAATAACATAAGCTCGTTCAAGAATTGAAAGCCATTTTTGCGCTGTGGGCGAAGAAACACCACAATCTTTTGCAAGTTCAGAAACATTCAGAACTTGCCCTGTACGAGCCGCGCTCACTTTAAGAAATCTTTCAAAAGATGCTAAGTCACCAACTTGGGCCAGTTGTCGTAAATCCCTCTCAAGAAAAGTTTGCACGTAGCTTGACATCCAATCTTTAGTTTTAAAATCTGGATTTTTCCAAAGCTCGGGGTAAGTTCCTCTCATCATCAAATAAGCAAGTTCTTTGTGTGAAGTGAAATTTTCCTTTTTTTTAATCTCTAAAGATGAAAGCCCGTAAAGAGTCAGCACACCTATTCTTCCAGCCAAAGACTGAGTCACTTGCTCCATCATCTGAAAATTTTGAGAGCCAGTTAGAACAATTTGTCCTTTTAAATTTCTATTCTGATCAATGATTCCTTGCAAATAACTGACAAGCTGAGGTGCATGCTGAAATTCATCAATAATAATTGGTGGGGGAAATCTTTCAAGAAAAGATCTTGGATCATTGATCGCTAATTCACGCAAATCAGGATCTTCTAAAAGTAAGTATTTATGTGTTTTAGACAAATGCTTTTTAAGCAAAGTTGTCTTACCAACTTGACGCGCACCCAGCACCAAAATAGCTGAAAAGCTTTTTAAATAAGATTCTAAGATCACCGAAAAATCTCGTGTTATCATATAGTTATATTATACTTAGCCAAATTTAAAGTCAAATTTTAAATTTGGCTAAGTATAATATAAAGATGTTTGTACATGAGTATACTATAGCAGCTCTTCAACTATAACTAGGCCATCAGCACCTGGTGTATTTGCTCCACCACTCCAGCCCCCCGTACCACCACCTCCGGGATAGCCGCTTCCACCAGTCCTCCAACCATCCGTAGACCCTGATAAATAGTAGGCCGCACCGCCAGGCTCGCCTGACGTAAAACCACCTGCACCGTAACCCCTATAGCTGACTGTACGATAAAAACTTGCTCCACCAAAAGCTGTCCAAGTGGTTCCATTGCAAAATTCCATATTTTTTGTTGTCGAGTTGTAGCGTTGTTGCCCCTCTGTTGAAGCGTTACACGGTAATCCAGCTGTAAGCCCAAATTTTACTTCTCCGTTGACGTCGAGTTTAGCCGAGGGCATTGTCGTCCCGATACCGACGTTTTAAAAACCTTTTTTACAACATATCGCGAAAGCCCTAGAAGGAACATCTCGATTGTTAACCGTGTCCCAACAATCAACACTCCATCCGTTCGCTCTTGGAGCAGAAATGTGTGGAAATCCCCGATCTGTAGGACCTCCAAAGCCCGTGCCCATAAAACCACACTGTCCGCCACCACTCATGACGTACTCATCAGCAGCACAATCCACATCGGAGAAGTACGCCGGAGCCGGGCCGGTCGCAGAAATCGTCCTGCAGTCTAGTTGTCCTCTGATTAAGCCGGCTACATGGAGTTTAGCTTGTGGCACTGTCGTCCCGATGCCGACGTTTCCATTGCCTAAAAGTGTCATTTTTTCTATCTCAAGATTTGTACCATTTGATGTCGTTTTGAATTGTAAACGTGTACCCTTACTTGCAGCGGAAAAGTCCTCCGTTGCAATCGTGGCTATCGAGCCGCCGCCGTAGGCGTTAGGAACATACCCGTCAATGGCGTCGCGAGAACTAAATACGCCTAATGTATCTCCTGCGATAGGATATGATGGTAATATTGCAGTTCCGCGCGCCCTCATTCCAATAAAATGCCCTGCATGCAAATCTGTATTTGAATACACAAAGTTGGCTACGACATTATGAGTCGATGTATTCGTTAATTTGAGTCCACCGCCAAAAATATCTAACTTTGCAACTGGCACTGTCGTCCCAATGCCGACGTTTCCAGCAGAATCAATAACAAGTCGAGGAGCATTGCTTGCTGTATTGTCAGAGATCGAAAATTTTCCTGGACCAACAGCGCTTGTATTTGCGGTCGAAAATAGGCCATAGGTTCTACCTCCTGCCGCGGTATTTTTAATCAAAATTGAAGTGTTGTCTGTATTGTCAGAATTAGCCCTAATTACATAGCCGCCCGATGAAAAAACATCGAGTCGACTTGCAGGTGTCGTCGTCCCAATGCCGACGTTTCCGTTTGGCAGAATACTGAAGTTTTGTGTACCCCAAGTTGTTCCGTTCCAATAAGAAATTCCAAATCGATTATTGGGATTCAGCGGCTCCATTCCAGGCACTGACCCCGTGAAGGATTGTCCACGACCGTAAATAGCCCAGCCTCGATTGTTCGCTGTCGAACCAAGCTGCTGATTATCATCAAGAGTAGTCAATGAAATGACAGATTGTTGAGAACTTTGAATACCAGGAACTCTCAAAGAAAGCCACGCCGACGTACTGCTAGAAGCGGGGGAATAAATATCTAGAAGAGACTTGGGATTTGTCGTTCCGATACCAACATTTGCACCGTTATAATAAATCGTGCTATCCGCATTCTTCGTCCAAATTTGGTCAGCGCTTCCGCCAAAAGCAATGCAAGTGTTAATTTTATTTGCAGTCGCGAATGTAGAATCCCAAATTGCAGCTAATTTGACTTTGATCTTAATTGTTCTTGGTGCAAATTGAACGACTCCACTTGAAGATTTATTTTTTTCGAAAATAACGACCAAATCGTACTGCCCATCTAAAGTTGTGGCTATGTTACCTAATGGTTGAAAATTTGTGAGCTGCATTGAATTAATTCGAAGGGACTTATTTTCATAAGTGGGTAAGGTTGCATTGTTATACTTTTCAAAAGCTATATCACCTACAGCGGTCGTTCTTTTTAGATTCACAACATCAACAGGTGTGGGTGCTGAACCTGCCACATTGATTTTAACTTGGTTTGCCACACCAGCCAGCGTTCCAAAATTTAAATTACAAACGTTATTATTTTCTAACAAATTATAAATCTGGCTTTGAAGTGCATTCGCCGCAAACTTCTGCTCCACAGCCGCTTGGCTTTTAAAACCGTAATCTGTCATCGACATAATTCCTAAAGACATGATTCCAAGAATTCCAACACTAACCATGACCTCAATTATAGAAAAAGCTTGGTGATTGGTGATTGGTGATTGGTGATTGGTGATTCATAAGTACCTCGTAGGTTCTTATCGTCAACAATTATTAAAGCTTAAGTGATTTAGTTACAGTAATTTAGTTAAAATTTAGGGTGTTTCAAAATGATACTCTTCAAACCCTATATCGGTGACAATTTTTATTAAAGTGTCAGATCTGAGCTGTTTTTAATAACATAAAACCATGTATCACTTTGAGATAATCGCTTTTAATGATTTATTTCAATATTTTAAATCAGCCCGCGTAAATTTTTAATTTCAAAAAAATCGGCATAGGCCTTGAATCATATTCATATGAACTTTTAAATGGAGCGCTTATAAAACAAGTCTTGTTTGCCATCATTTTAATATCGACATTGAATTTAAATGCACGTGAAGCAACACATGTGTTAGACAATTCAGGCGTACAACAAACAAATCATTTGTGCTCGCAATACAATCCAACAGCCATCAGTTCGATTTATGATTTATCTTTGATGAATCTAAAAATATTAGAAACAAACAAGTATGCTGAAATTGCTTGCCAAGCCAAGTTTGAAAAATTTCAACAAAGCACAGACGAAACTTCTTTGTCTGCTCAACAGATTGATCAGATCAATGCTCAATGCATTAAAGAGCTTGGGTTTTTAAACGAAGAGCAAAAGATCGAGGCTTTGCGAAATTATAATATTTTAAGTGATGTGCGCAGTTACAAAACTAAAGAAGACTTTGTTAAGGCTTACACAACAAACTTAATGATGTCTTGCGAAGTTGCTTACAACAAGATTTCAAAATTAAAAAATCTTCTAAACCTTTAGTGATTGGAAAGCTGAGAATTTTATGCCGAATTATTTACTGATATCAATATTAGCCGCAAGCAGTATTGCTTTTGCCCAGACAAATACCGAAAAATACAATGGCTACGGCGTACCTAATACAAAATTTAAAAAAATTAAAATTAATTTTAATAAAAAAAATGATTCATCTCAGATTGAAAAAATTAAAACTGTCGCTCCGACGGCAACTTTGCCTTTGAATCCTCAAACGAATAATTTAAAGGCTCAAATTGTTGAAAAGAAGAAAGAGCCACTTGTCAGTTTCAGCTTTGCACTCAATTCAAGTTATAATATCCAGGCCGAAAAGCAAAGCGATGGAACTCGCGCAGAATATCTTCAACATGAAATAAATCCGTTGGTTAAAATCTCTGACTACACTTTACAAGGATTTTTTTACTATTACGATGATCTTAAAGCTCCGGCCACAAATGAATGGCAGGATTCTTTTATCGCATTAAATAAAGCACCTTGGAATTTAGGAGATTATTTTACATTAGCGCCGGGGCTTGCTTTAACTTTGCCGCTTTCGAAAGCCTCACGCGAAGTAGTCAGTTCTAAATACTCAGTCGGCGCAAGTTTAGCTCTTGGACTGAACACTAAAAATATGGGTCTAGATGCTTTTAGCGTAACTTATAGTTTGGGTTACACGAAAATGTATTCAGATTACGAAACAAATATTAAAAATGAACCCAGCACGAACTATCGGATACGACAAAGATTAACTCTTGGATACCAAATCACAGACGCACTTTCATTTAAAACTCGTTTTCAATATGACTCTTCTTACTCTTACGCAAACGTTGTTCGTGATGCATTTTTGCATTTTCAAGTTTTTGAATATCAATTCACCGAACACATTTCCGCGAACATCGGGCACGCGAATGCCGGCAATTCTTACTTAGTCAAAGAATCTGAAAACGATTATTATTTGCAAAATAATGTCAAATTTTTTGACCCGGAAACATCTGAATACTCGATTGGTATCGGATTAAGTATCTAGATCAAACATTAAAAAGAGGAACTTATGAAAACATCTCAATTTTTTACAACAAGTCTCATCGCACTTATTGCGGCGCCAATGATTTTAGTTGGTTGCGATAAACCCAAACAACGAACTGAAGTGGTTAATAAAAAAATTGAAAGTAATTTAGTTGCTATCAAGAATCTTCATGATATGACTTCAGATACATCTAAAGCTTATTTTTATAAAGAAAATATAAATGAAGTCATTAAAAAAATTGACGATGCTGAACAAATTCAGATTGATGCCGAAATTTCAAAAGTGCTTCATTTAATCGAGGACCAAAATAAAATAAATGTGATGAATGATTCTTTAAAAACAGGCGTTATTGCTTTTGTTATTTTACCTGACCAACTTAAAATTTATAAAGTGGTTCAAAAAGAAGATTTAAAAACAGAATCGAATGCAAGCATGGCATTAACTTTTTCAGATATTCAAGAAATTAAAAAACAGGCCTTTGAATCAGCCCAGCTTGACACAAGTTCAATTCAAACAGCTGAAAAAAAAGAGGGTGTTCAGTTTGTCGAAATATCTTCGATTCAAATTGAAAAGACTGGCGTGCTTGAAAATGAAAAAACAAAGTTCTATGAAGAGAAAATGTCTTCTTTGAATGTGGCCGAAAGAGCTTTAAATCTTTCGACACACATTATTTTAAAAAAAGAAATTAAACCGTCTACGGGATGGCAGTTAGACTTTTAAGAATATCTGACCAATGAGTTACTTTATCAAATTCAAGTCCTTGATAACGGTCCATCAGAGTTGATGAATACGAAGGAAGCCAAATTGATAACCCCGTCGCACTGGCATAAGAAGATGAAGAGTTATCTGTCGTGATCACGGCCGCTTTTAAATCAGCTTTAACTTTTTGAATCAACTTAGAATCTTTTTTAATTTGCAAAGCATCTAATCTTTTTAAAAAATCCCCATAATCTTTATAATCTGAGTAGTAAAATTCTTGAGTTGCGTTGGCCTCGCCCTTCACTTTTTTAAGTGTCGCTAAATCAAAAGTTTTCAAATGATTTACAAGTTCGCCCGTAGAAGCGTTCAAAGCCTCAAGCTTTGACATATCAAATGCAGCGAACGTCACTTGGTTTGTGCCGTAAACTCCGCCGTTGTAAGCGGCTAAGTACTCTTTGCTCAGTAATATAGAAACCTCTGCTGCAGTTGATTTAGGTTTAGTCGTCCACTTTTTCATGAAAGTTTCGTAAGGCCAACCTTCTCCGGGTTCTGTTTCTTGTGAACCAACAAAATAATCAACGGAGTCTTTCATTTCATTTGCGACTTCAATCATCTGCATAAGACAGGCATCCGAACCATAAATATCAACTTTTTTACCTAAAATGGTTTTGATTTCACTCATCGCCTGGCCCAATTGCTCAGTTGTAATTTTATTTCCTGTATTATCGTCGAATGAAATATCACTCGCTTGAAAATCTCCGTTGACGTTAAGAAGATCTTGCAAGTGCCAACCCGCCCCGTGATTCCAAACGGCGACAAAATAATGTTTGGCTGGAAAGTTGGCCGCGCCCCATCGAACAAAATCAACTAAATTTTTGTAATCACCCATATCGACATCTTTGCGGCTCATGATCATTGGGCTTGAAACTTTTGAAGGGTCTGTTGATTTCTCGACTAAAAATCGATGTGTCATTTGATCGTCAGATTTTCCCCACTCGACAACAAAATTAACTTGGTCGTTAGAGCCTGACTTTTCCATATCTTTGATATTCATATCACCAAAAGAGCTCAGGTTATTGTGTCCATTTAGAAACAATAAGAATGTCCATTCTTTTTCAGCTTGTAGCGCTGCTCGCGCCGAAAACGAAAAAAGTAGCAAAGCGAATATGAATATTTTTTGAGTGGTTTTCATTTCTTCCTCCATGAAGTTACTTTATTCTTCGCCTATAAAGCAGAATGAAGCAGGCCAGTTTCAAAATGGAACTAAATTCTAGTCATTCGAGATAGGCAAAAAAGTCCGCCTGAAATATTTAAGCTAAGTGCAAGCTTTTTTGATCGCTTTCTCCCAGCTCTTTCGTCTGTGTTTCAATTTTGCTAAAGACATTTGCGGTCTAAAGTCTCGATCTTTTTTCCAGATCGAACGAACTTCATCTAAGTTTTTCCAAAAACCCACACCCAAGCCCGCAAGGTAGGCCGCCCCGATCGCTGTTGTTTCAATTTGCTCGGGACGATCAACAATTGTATTTAAGTAATTTGCTTGAAGCTGCATCAGAAGATTATTCGATGAAGCTCCGCCATCGACGCGCAACCGTTTCATTTTTTTTTGAAGATCTTTTTGCATCGCCAGTAAAATATCGGCATTTTGCAAAGCCATTGCCTCTAAAGTGGCACGCGCCACATGAGCCTTGGACGTGCCACGAGTTAGGCCTGTGATTTCACCGCGTGCTTCTGGATTCCAGTGGGGCGCACCAAGACCCGTTAAAGCGGGAACAAATTCAACTCCGTTCGAGTTTTCAACTTGTAAAGCCCATTTTTCGACGTCTGCACTTTTCTCAAAAAGTCCTAAGCCATCACGCAGCCATCCGACCGCAGCACCGCAAATAAAAGCACCACCTTCAAGAGCATACTGAATTTTTTCTGAACCGATTTTCCAAGCGACTGTGGTCAATAAGCCTGATTTTGATTTAAGAATTTTTTCGCTCGTGTTCATTAAAATAAAACTACCCGTCCCGAAAGTGCATTTGCTTTCGCCGGCTAAAAAGCAAGCCTGTCCAAATAAGGCCGCTTGTTGATCTCCTGCAACTCCTGAAATGGGTGTGTGATCTGTTAAAAATTTTTGCCCGGACACTTCTCCGAAAACTCCTGATGATGATTTAATTTCAGGTAAACATAACAATGGAACTTTAAATAATTTTAAAAGTTCTAAATCCCAGTTTCCGGTTTTTAAATTCATCAACATCGTTCGTGAAGCATTACTGACATCGGTTGCAAAAATTGAATGATTTGATAATTTCCACATTAAATAAGTATCTATATTGCCAAAGCAAAGATCTTTTTCTTTTAAAGCTTGTTTAACACTCGCGATATTTTCAATCATCCAGCGCATTTTGCTAGCCGAAAAATAGGGATCCAGCACAAGACCGGTTTTATTTTTTATACGCGAAGCCCATTTTTTTTTAAGCTTTTCACAGATTTTTGTCGTACGACGACATTGCCAGACAATCGCATTATACAATACTTCACCGGTCGAGCGACGAAAAGCAATCACTGTTTCTCGTTGATTTGTGATGCCGATCGCTTGAATTTCATTTGGTTTCGCTTCGATTTGCGCCAAAGCTTTCTCAATTGAAACTTGCACTGATTGCCAAATCTCATCCGGGCTGTGCTCAACCCACCCCGGCTGGGGATAAATTTGCTTGAACTCACAGGACGCTTGCGACACAAGACTTCCGACTTGGTTCATTAAAATGACTCGCGTGCTGGTTGTGCCTTGATCGATGGCCATGATATATTTTTTCATGAGTTTATCATGATCAATTTTTTTAAAAAACCCAACGAAAAAATTTTTAACTTAGCGAAGCTTGATGCTGACGCTTTGTTGTACCAAGTCTTTCCTCGATTTTTCATGGAAGTTTTAAAAAAATATTTTCGACTTGAAATTGAAGGGGCTGAAAATATCCCAGCTCACGGCCCCGTGATTATTGCTCCTAATCACTCGGGGTTCTCAGGTTTCGACGCTTTAGTTTTAGCCTACATTCTTCAGCAAAAAACAAAACGCATTCCGCGAGTGATGACTCATCATTTATGGTTTTTAACCGAAAAAACAGCGCTGCCCGCTCAGAAAATGGGTTTTATCGAAGCCACTTATGAAAATGGAATTCACTTACTCAAAAAAAATAACATGATCGTGCTGTTTCCGGAAGGCGAGCAAGGAAACTTTAAGCCCACTTCAAAAAAATACCAACTTCAGGAATTTAAAAGGGGCTTTGTCCGTATGGCGCTTCAAACAAACGCAGCCATTATACCCACTTTAATTTTAGGAGCCGAAGAAACTCATATCAATTTGCAAAAACTCAAATTTTCAAAATTTTTAAGAGGCTTAGTTTTGCCACTTCCATTGAATATCATTCCTTTGCCCGCAAAATGGAAAATTATTTTTCATAAGCCAATTCATTTGCCGTTTGGGCCAGAAAAAATAAATGATCATGAAGTCTGTTTTGATTTGGCTCAAGAGATTCAAGAGTCCATGCAAAAAAAATTAAATAAAATTCTTAAAACTCGCGGGTCCGGATATTTTTAAAGTGACTCTTTACGGTGGGCAGTTTGGACTGTTGTAAGAGGTTTGCTTTGTGCAATCAGGCAAGTCATTTCCAATTGCATTGATGATGCGGTCCCATTGCTTAATCACAATTCCTCGGCTGGAATCGTCTCCGCGTCCGACTAATTTTTTAGTTAACAAAGTTGCACAGCTGACGGCAATAACCATTAACAGAATATACTCAACTAAAATTTGGCCTTTATTAGAGCGTAATTTCATGATTTTTTTGTTCGATCATCCACTCTTGTAAAAGTTTTTGAATTTGTTCAATTTGCAAATTTGTATCGGACTCATTCACGGGCTGCGAAAGACCAATCGCAACACCTTCGTCCCAAGATTCCATTTGAACCTGATTTTTATTTCCAGAGAAAACCATTTCTAGATCGCGACTTTCAGGATACATCAGTAAAAAAATATGCTCTTTTGAATCCGTTGACCACTTTTTAAGTCTAAGCCAAAGCTCTTCATTTTGAGTTTGCAACAAGTGATAAATTTTTAAAGCAGATGATTCATAGCTTTGTGAAAAATAGATTCGAAATGGTCCATCGAATAAAGCGGTGTTAAAGACGGGGCTGTAAAAACGCGTTGTCATAAATGCTGAGTATGTTGCTGCCATATATTATGCTACATCCTATCTCGGTTTAATCCTGTCTCGATTTCTAAGTGTAGCGTAGAAAGACTTCACCCTCTTTAACAAGTAAAATTTAAGAATCTTAAATTTTATATCAAGGCGCGTTATTTAAACCTAAAAAATCAAATATTAATTTTATTTCCTCGAATGAAAAGCTGGTGCTCAGGCGTAAACCCCGGAGTGTAGAAAAAGTCTGCTAGATCCGCATCAGTGCAAATAAAATTAGCTAACTTTCCAACTTGTAAATCACCCTCTTCGTCTTGCAAATGAAGAGCTTGCGCTGCTGCTGAGGTGTAGGCTTTAAAAACTTCAGCTAAGGTCATTTTCATTTCTAAGCGCGCAAGCAAGCCCACTAAAGATAAATCATAAGACGGACAACTTCCGGGATTAAAATCAGTGGCCAAAGCGACAGTGGCTCCTGCATCAATGAGTTTTCGTGCCGGTGGGTACGCGCACTTCATATAAAGATCAGCTGTCGGAAGCAACACAGCCACTGTTTTAGATTTTGCAAAAGATTTAATATGTTGATCTGTTAAGTGAATCACATGATCGGCAGATGAAGCTTTGAGCTGTAAAGCTAAATCCACGCCGCCAGACAAAGAAAGTTGATTCGCGTGGATCGTGATTTTAAATCCCAAAGCTTTGGCTGCTTGTAAAAAAGTTTCTGATTCTTTTTTTTCAAAAAATTTATTTTCAACAAAAATATCAACCCGCTCAGAGAGTTTCTTTTTTTTAATCACGGGTAAAACATCTGCTACTAAATAGTTCAGGTAGCTTTTGTGATCTGCAAACTCGGGTGGTTTTGCATGGGCTCCTAAAAAAGTACTGACAATACGTGGGCCTTTTAACTTTTGAATAACTTGTAAAACTTTGATTTCATTTTTTAAATCAAGCCCATAACCCGATTTAATTTCTAATGTTGATACACCTTGTTTTAAAAAAAGTTGAACTTTTTTTTGGGCGTCATCTTGTAATTGCTTCGAAGTTGCTTTTCGGGTGAGCGTCATCGTCGAAAGAATTCCCCCGCCTTTTTCGGCGATTTCTAAATAACTAAGACCCTGAAGTCGCATTTCAAATTCGGCAGCGCGCGATCCAGCAAAAACCGAATGCGTATGGCATTCGACAAATGAGGGGAAAACTAATTTATTTTTAAGATCAACTTCTTGATCGGGAACTAAAGTGCGCGGAATTTTTTTTTGTAAACCGAGCCAAGACAAACGCCCATTAATAACAAAAAAAGCCATCTTAGTTTGAATATTTTTAAATTCAGAATCGACCAACCTGAAATTTTTAAAAAGGATTTTTTTCACATCTTATTATGAAGTCGACTTTAATTCGGGGTCAATCGACTTATTTGTCTTATTGACAGTTCGACTTCAACTTATCGTATTTTTCAAGAATCGCCCTGATTTGATCTTTAGGTCCGTTTTCAACAAACAAGGGACGTGCGATCTCTTTATATCCGGGAATCAGATCAGTGTTTAAATAAAGACTTTTCGATCTTTGGCAATATCGCTTAAGCCCATCTGAAACTTCGCTTTCTTTTAAAACGGGACCAATCATCTTACATAAATATTCACTACTGATTAAATGATCTGTTAATTCGACATAAGACTTAATCGCGAGCTTCGCGTGATTGCAAAGCTCACGGTGATCATATGAACCCACAGGGGCATACTTTTCTGACAAATGCGTAAAGTTTTGAATGTAACTATTTAAGATTTCTTTCGATTTGGATGATGGAGACGGAAAATTAGGATTTAAATAAATAGCCTCATTCAAAAAAAATTGCGTTTCAAAATTTTTAAGAAAAGTGACCTGTTCGTTAAATTTCTTTAAAGCTAATTTAAAAGACTCTTCATTATTTTGCAAAAGATCAAACACAGGTCCATTTTTTTTCAACTTAGCGTACCAACTTCCATTAGGACCGTTGAATAAATACTTTGGCATACCACGCATTCTTTTCGCTAATTCTCCGGGCTCAAAAACAGATAAATCTGCAAAAAGCGTTAATTTTTGTCGATCGGCTTGTAGATCGGCCGTTTTTTTGTCTTCGCGACTGACTTTGATCTTAGCAACAGTCACAGCACTGGTCTCTTCAGATGAAGAATCATAATCAGCTAAAATTGATTTTATTTCAAGCAGAGCTTCTTTTTGTGATTGCAACCAATCTTGACCTAAACTTGCACAACGCTGAGAAGTTTTAAAAACGTCTGGATTATTCATTTCATGATTGAACTCTTCTAACTTCGTTTTTTTAAAAGCCACTTGATCTGTTTTTTGCAACAAGTCGGCTAATTTATTTAAATCGATTAAAATGTTTCCAGAAATTTTCATTGAATAGACAGTTTTCACAACAGAACATGTGCTGATATCAGAAGCCTGACCTGAAGAAGTTGTTAGCTCATCTGTCGCTTTTGTTAAAAACTTTTGATAACGTTCAGAATTATCTTTGATTTTAATAATCGCTGCATCCGTTGGATTACTGGATAAAGTAAGGCCGCTTGCAGACAAAGAAGCTAAAATATTTTTCTTTTTAGCTAGGCTGGCTTGAATCTCGGCACCGAATTGTTGATTAATTTTTTTTAAACGTGAAGCACGGTCTAAAGTTAAAAATTCAACTTTTGCGTAGACCTTCATAAATGAACATGTATTTTTGATGACTGCTAATCGATTTTCAGGAATCGCCATATTTAACGTAGGTACGTATTTTAGAGCGAACTCTAAGACTGATAAACCTTTTGAAATCGCTTGGGCTCCAGCGACGGCAGGCAAATAAGGCGACAACGTTGCACTCAGTGCAGGGTTTTTAGCGACAAAATCAAGAGCTAATGGAGCTATGCTTTGAAAAGTGTCGTTAATTGAAAAAATAAGTTTCTTTGATTCGTCTGATTTATAACAATCCAGAGCATTACTCGCACTTGAAATCACATCTTGCAGCCGCGTTGCCGATTTTAAAATTTGTTCAGCCGAGATTCCCAATTTTTTTGTTTCACCTTTATCTTCGAGTGAACGAGCTTCTAAGATATTTTTACGCAACTCAGTCGACATCGTCGTTAAAACATCTGTGGATTTATCACTTTGATCGCAGCGTGGAAACAAATTAATCGATGTTTGCAACCCATCAATCGCAGTCAAGATATCTTTGTAAGGAGAATTTGAAAATGTTGGACAATCAAAATCGTCAGGCACTTGCGCCACAGACATCTGAGCCGCTGATGTACTGTCTTTAGCGGCTGTGACAAAATTACGAGACTCTTCCAAAGAAAGATTATCTTGATCAACCGGGTCACCAGATGCAAGCGTCATCACAGAATAAAGCGAAAAACTAAATATTAAAAAGACATGAGTTAAATTTTTCACTTTTATTCTTTCTTTATATTATTTTTGGCAGATTGAAGTGGATACTTTTGTGATTTCTAAAGTATTCGTCGAAATTTTTGCACCATTTGTTAATTTAATGCTCTTTGGGACTGAAGCTAAACTCACATCTGTAAAACAAGATCGATCACCGATGGGTGTTTTTGCTGTAAAAACCACACGAACTGTAAACTGCTTTTGAGTCAGTTCACCCGACGAAGAAATTAAAATACTTGTTAAATCACCCGGAGAATTCATTTTGATTTTAGCCATCGTATTAATATCTTCTAAAACAGCTTTAGCCGCTGATTCATTATTGTAAATGGCCATTTTTGCAAAAGCTGAAGACGTTAATAGAAGCATCGATGCACTTATTAAAAGTGTTTTCATAGTTTCTCCTTAGAGGTTTATTGAAACTACTGCTAAAGCCATTCCTCTTTAAATAAACCAGATTCGAATTGAAGAATGGCAGCTGTCAAAAAATAAGACATATTACAATTTGGGTCGTTTTAAAATGTTAGAAAATAAAAGCTTTATTAGCTGGCCTTGATGAGTGGCTTTGGAAGCCGATTTGAGCGTTGATATACTTTTGAAATATCAACTGCATGTTGAAGATTGAGCCAAAATTCAGCGCTCATGGAAAATGCAGCTGCAAACTTAACAGCTAGCTCAGGCGTGACGGCTGTGTGACCCTTTACAACACGATTTATTGTTTTAGTATCAACTTTGATATGAGTAGCAAAGGCTTTTTGCGTCAGGTTCAATGGGAGCAAAAATTCCTGACTGAGCATTTCACCAGGGGTCACAGGGTTTTTAATTATACGCTTATTCATAAACTTTTCCTCATCATCTAAACTCCCATGCATCACGCAGGGCTTTGGCCCATTAAAATAATTTACAGGCGACTAACATTATTGCGTAGATAGCTTATATTTCTTATTTTGATACGTCTCTAAATAAAGCTTTATACAAATTTTAATTGAAAGACTATCATTAAAATAGTTATCCTAAGTGACAAGGGACATTAAAGAATACTATGATGCCAGAATTTGACTCTACTGCTTTACCGAATTTATCTTTGGAAGCATCAGAGATTTTAAATCCAGTAACCGGAAATATATTTCTACAAAAGGCGCAATATTTTAATTCGATACGAAGACCAAAAAAAAAGCTAAATCAAAGCGTATTCCGGTTTCGATCGCAACAACGTTAGTGGTCGGCAACCTCCTTTCGATCGATCACTGCGCTCTTTGGCTCTGATTCTAAAAACGCAAAAAAAAAAATTATTGACTGCAAAATAAACCTCATTAGTGTGTATCTTATAACAGGAGATTTTTATGAAATTATTTTTAGTAACGATGATTACAATTTCAGGTTTTATAGTTCACGCCAACGAAATTATTCAAATGAATGGTCAGCAAATTGTTTTATTAAGCTCAAACGCTTCGAAAACAATTGAAATAGCCATTAATGACAACAATGTAACTTTTGAACAACGAATTGAAACGATCCGAAATGCTTTGTACATTGATTCAATTAATTCACCAGCAACAGATCAAGCTGATGCAGGCGATGGTTTTTGTGGTACTGCGGCGAAGCTCTATGCTGGAAAACTTTCCGAGAAACAAGTTTCTAAAATTTGCTTCGACACAATTGATGAAAAAGATACTTTAGAAGGTATAGCTAGTGGCGAAATGACTGGTGCTGATGCCTTCGGAGCCGATTTTAATCAGAAGCTATCTTTTGCATTGTCTGGCTATATTTTACTGCAGTCAAAAGGCGGCTTTTAAATAAAACTTATTTATTAGCTGCCCCATGAACTGACCCCTGCGCCGCCACATGAGCCATCGCCTGCGCAACAGATTCAGCGTCTCCAAGAAATTCTTTGCTGACGATCTTAAAGCCCGAAGGTGTCGAAGCTTTTTCAAGTTTGTACATCAAAGGAATTCCTGTTGGCATGTTCACTTCCATAATTTCAGCGGGGCTTAATAATTCAAGATGCATCACTAAAGCGCGCAAAGAATTTCCGTGGGCGGCGATTAAAATTTTTTTATTTGCTAAAATATCTGGGGAAATTTTTTGATTCCACAGAGGTAAAAAACGCGCCACGGTATCTTTGAGTGATTCTCCGCTGGGCATTTCGTTAGATGGAATATCTTTGTAGCGTGGATCTTTTGAGGGATGATCTGGATTTGAAGTGGACATCATCGGAGGCGGAGTATCGTAACTTCGTCGCCAAATTTTAACTTGTTGTTCCCCATGTTTTTCGGCGGTTTCGATTTTATTAAGACCTTGCAGATCGCCATAATGGCGTTCGTTCAGGCGCCACTCTTTTGTGACTGGAATCCAGTGTAATTTCATTTCTTCAAGAATGCAGTTCAGTGTTTTAATGGCGCGAGTCAATCGGCTGGTATAAGCCATATCAAAGTGCAGACCTAAGTTTTGCAGTGTTTTGCCCGCTTTTTGCGCTTCAGATATTCCTTTGCTTGAGAGATCAACATCTTTCCAGCCTGTAAAGCGATTTTCTTGATTCCAAACAGATTCTCCGTGCCGAACAACGACCAATGTGAACATGAAATTCTCCTTCATAAAAATGATTAAAAAGTTTTAATCATCCTGAAATATTTGAATTAAAAATTTATTCATCTTCATTCATTTTTATGAGAGGATCAAGTCTCAAAATCTGACAAGGGTAAAACAAAATGAATCATATCAATCTTGAAAGCCGAGACTATTTAGAATCACTTTATAATCAATTTAAAACATCACCTGAATCTGTCGGCCTTGAGTGGAAAAGATTTTTTGAAGGTGTTGAATTTGCCAAAGACGGAGCCTTTGGGCTTTCAGAAAAAGAACTCAATGTCTACGAACTGATTTCAGCTTATCGAAACTACGGACATTACGAAGCCGACCTTGATCCTTTGACAAACACGGTTGCGCCCAGCGATCAATTGCGTTTGAATAAATTTAATTTAGCTGACACAGATCTTGAATCCACTTTTCAAATTGGCTCTTTGATCGGAAAACCAAATGCAAAATTATCCGAGATCATCGCGCACCTTAAATCGGTTTACTGTGGCAAGCTAACTATTCAGTGCGCTGAAGCATTACCCGAAGTGCGCAATTGGTTCATCAAAGAATTTGAACAAAATCCAACTCAATTCAAATTGTCGGCTGAAGAAAAAAAAGAAATTCTGAATTCATTAACAAATGCAGAATCTCTTGAAAAATTTATTCACACGCGCTACGTCGGCACCAAAAGATTTTCAGTCGAGGGCGGAGACGCTTTACTTCCGATGCTAGACCGGCTTGTCACAAAGGGAGCTAGCCTGAAAGCGCAAGAGCTCGTCATTGGAATGTCTCACCGCGGTCGGGTGAATGTACTGGCGAATTTTATGGGAAAAGATATCGGGCAAATGTTTGGGGACTTCAACGGACCCACAGAACTTGAGCAACCCCTTGAAGATTACGATGGCGATGTCAAATATCACTTAGGCTACACAAAAATAAAAAAAACTTTGCAAGGCGAAGTGGAAACTCATTTGGCTTTTAATCCTTCGCACTTAGAGGCCGTCAACCCTGTTGTTCTGGGAATGGCGCGCGCGGCTCAGCGTCGACGTAAAGACACCAAAGAAAGAAATCGCGTGATCCCCGTTTTGATCCACGGTGAAGCCGCCTTTGCGGGCCAAGGCGTTGTGCTTGAAACTTTTCAGATGGCCCATGTGCGTGGTTACTCTGTGGGTGGAACAATTCATATTGTTGTTGATAATCAAGTGGGTTTCACAACGAATCCCGAAAGTTACCGATCGTCACATTACTCTTCGGATGTTGCTAAAGTTTTAGCGATACCTGTGATTCACTGTAACGGCGATGATGTTGAGTCTTGCGTTCGAGCTATAGATATCGCAACCAGATACCGCCAAGAATACCGCCGCGATATTGTGATCAACATGACTTGTTACCGCCGCTTTGGTCACAATGAAGGTGACGAGCCCGCTTATACGCAACCGTTGATGTACGATATTATCCGCAAGCATTCCACTTTACGCGAAATGTATTCGAAGCAATTGGTGCAAACATCAGTTTGTGATCAAAACTTTGCCGATTCACTTCTGAACGATCGCATGAACAGTTTGCAAAAAATATTTGACGACACTAAAGCAACTCCTCCAAAAGTTAAAACTTTTAAATTTGAAGGAGCTTGGAACGGTTTAAAAAAAGCCACCAGCGCTGATTTTGAAAAATCAACAAACACGTCTGTTGATTTAGCTGCACTCAAAAAAGTGGGCGCATTAATTTCTGAAATTCCAGCGGGATTTAATATTCACCCTAAATTAGTTAAGCTGATTGAAACCAGAAAAGCGATGGCTGAAGGTCGCGAGCTTGTCGATTGGGGCATGGGTGAGCTTTTGGCTTACGGAAGCTTATTAGGCGAAGGAACTTCAGTGCGCTTAACCGGACAAGACTGCGTGCGCGGTACTTTTACTCACCGTCATTCAGGTTTTTACGATGCCAAGACCGGCGAAGCTTTTTTTGCTTTAAAACAATTGAATTCTGAAAAAACTAATTTTTGCGTTTACGATTCAATTTTATCAGAATACGCCGTCATGGGTTTTGAGTATGGAAATTCAATCACCGACCCAAGCTTTCTAACAATGTGGGAAGCGCAGTTCGGAGATTTTTGTAATGGCGCTCAAATTATGATTGACCAGTTTATTGCAGCGGGCGAATCGAAGTGGCAACAGATGAGCGGTTTAGTTTTGTTATTACCCCACGGTTACGAAGGCCAAGGCCCCGAGCACTCTTCAGCTCGCTTAGAAAGATTTTTACAACTTTCAGCGCAAAACAATATTCAAGTGGTCAACTTAACTACACCGTCACAAATATTTCATGCACTTCGCCGCCAAGTTCGACGCGACTTCAGAAAACCCTTGGTCGTGATGTCGCCAAAATCTTTATTACGTCACCCGCGTGCAACAAGTCACATTGATGAAATTGCTTCAGGAACTTTTCAAGAAGTGATCAATGACCCTTTTATTTCAGATCCAAAAAAAGTTGAAAAAATCGCTTTTGTTTCCGGAAAACTTTATTATGAACTTTTAGAAGAGCGTGAAAAAACAAAAGATTTGAAGACCGCCCTAGTTCGTCTTGAACAAATTTCTCCGTTTCCTACGGCTCAAGTGAAAGAAATTTTTGCGCTTTATTCAAACGCTAAAAAGTTTGTCTGGACACAAGAAGAGCCCAAAAACATGGGCGCTTATCAGTTTGTATTTTTTAAATTCATGGAATTATTAAATCAAATGAATTTAAAACTGAGCTTCAGCTATGTCGGTCGAAGTGAAAGATCGTCTCCGGCGACGGGTTCGATTTACAGACATCGCGCTGAACAACAACAAATCATAACTGAAGTTTTTAAAGTTTAGTTTTTAAAGTTTAGTTTTTAAAGTTTTTAAAAGAAAGGTTTCGCAAATGAAATTAGAAGTTAAAGTTCCTGCCGTCGGAGAATCAATCACCGAAGCCATCATCGGAAGCTGGACAAAAAAATCGGGCGAATTCGTCAAGATGAACGAAGTGATCATGCTTTTAGAAACCGACAAAGCTTCTGTTGAAGTGATCGCCGAAAAAGATGGAGTGATCACTTTATCAGCCCAAGCCGGCGACACCGTTAAAATCGGCGCAACCGTCGCAACGATTGATACTGATGCAAAACCTGTAGCAGGTGCTTCAGCTACGACTGCTTCTGCAGTCGCAACGCCGCCACAAGCACCAACTCCAGGTCGCGCGACTCATCCTGATTTGCAAGCGCATATGTCGCCCGCTGTACAACGTGTGGTGAATGATCGTGGTCTAAATCCGACTGCGGTCGAAGGCACGGGCCTTGGCGGTCGTTTAACAAAAGCCGATGTGATGAATGCGCCTGCTGTTTCTACTCAGTCAGTTTCAGCTCCTAGCAAACCCGTAGCACCTGTTGTCACTCCGGTGATTTCAGGGCCTTCAAAACAAGGCGATAAAAAACGTGTTCCAATGACGAACATTCGTAAACGTATCGCTGAAAAACTTGTGCAAGCTCAGCACAACGCAGCTATTTTAACAACGTTCAACGAAGTCGACATGACAAAAGTGATCGAGCTTCGAACGAAGTACAAAGATAAATTCAAAGAAAAATACGGCGTGAACTTAGGCTTCAATGGATTTTTTGTGAAAGCTGCTATTGAAGCGCTTAAAGCTTTTCCATCTGTGAACGCATGGATCGAAGGTCAAGAAGTTGAATATCACAATTACTACAACATCGGCATGGCCGTTTCGACTGAGAGGGGTTTGATGGTTCCTGTGATCAAAGACGCCGATCTGCACACAGTGGCGGGAATTGAATTAGCCATTCGTGATTTAGCTCTCAAAGGTCGTGACGGAAAAATCACTCCTGATGATTTAATGGGTGGAACTTTCTCGATCACCAATGGCGGAGTTTTTGGTTCGTTGCTGTCGACTCCTATTTTAAATGCACCTCAAAGTGCAATTTTAGGTCTTCATAAAATCGAAGAGCGAGCTGTTGTCATCAACGGAAAAATCGAAGCTCGGTCAATGATGTATGTGGCGCTTTCTTATGATCATCGCATCATCGATGGAAAAGAAGCTGTTAGCTTTTTAGTTAAGATTAAAGAAGGCGTTGAAGACCCTGAAAGATTATTACTTGAAATTTAGTAGCTACACTTTAATTACCGGAGCCTCTTCAGGAATTGGCTTTGAGCTTGCGCACGTCTTTGCGCAGAAAAAACACAATCTGATTCTTGTGGCGCGCAGGCTTGATCAATTAAAAACTTTGCAAACTGAACTTAAAAAAAAATATGATATCGAAGTCGAAGTGATCGCTGCTGATTTATCTTCTGAAAAGTCGGCACAAAAACTTTTCGATCAAATTCAAAGTTCAAAATTAAAAGTCGATGGTTTGGTGAATAATGCAGGTTTTGGTTCTCATGGACAGTTCACAACGACCGCGCTTAAAAATACTCAGCAGATGATTCAATTGAATATTACAACACTGACAGAGCTCACGAAATTATTTTTACCGGCGATGATTGAAAATAAATACGGTCGCATCATGAATGTGGCCAGCACGGCTTCGTTTCAACCCGGCCCATTAATGACGGTCTACTACGCTACAAAAGCTTATGTACTGTTTTTTAGTGAAGGGCTTTACGAAGAGCTTAAAGATACCGGAGTCTCTGTCACGGCACTTTGCCCCGGGCCAACTGAATCTGGTTTTCAAGCTGCGGCCAATTTAAATAATGTTCCTGTTGTGGATTTTTTAAAAATGCCCAGTTCAAAGTCCGTAGCTGAATATGGTTATCAAGCGATGCAAGAAGGTCGCGCTGTCGCTGTGCACGGCTTAATGAACAATATCATGTCGTCTACGATTGGATTTCTTCCAAGAGCCTTGGCTCGTAAATTAGTGATGCGATTACAACAAAAAAAAGTAAGTCGAATTTAAAATTGATTATTTTGGAGATTATAAAATGGATACATATGATTTAGTCGTAATTGGTTCGGGGCCTGGTGGTTATATTGGTGCTATTCGCGCGGCGCAATTGGGGCTAAAAACAGCCGTGATCGAAAAAGATAAAACTTTTGGGGGCACATGTTTAAACGTGGGCTGCATTCCATCAAAAGCCCTGTTGCAAAGCTCAGAATATTACTATGAAGCTCAGCATGATTTTGCCGATCACGGAATTAAATTAGAAAGTGTGAAGTTGGATCTGGCGACGATGATGTCTCGAAAAAATAAAATTGTTTCTGAGCTCACCGGTGGAATTGAATATTTATTTAAAAAAAATAAAGTCACATCAATCAAAGGCTATGGAAAAATTTTAAATCCACAAACGATTGAAGTGACTGATGCCAATGGCACAAAATCTCAGATTCAAACTAAAAACATGATGATTGCCACAGGATCTGTTCCGGTCGAATTACCTTTTTTAAAATTTGATGAAAAAAAAATACTTTCTTCAACAGGCGCATTGGCCTTAGATTACGTGCCAAAAGAAATGTTAGTTGTTGGCGGAGGAGTCATCGGTCTTGAAATGACGTCGGTATGGGCGCGATTAGGCTCAAAAGTCACTGTGATCGAATTTGCCGATAAAATTTGTTCAATGATGGACCAAGACTGCATCAACGTTTTGATTCGTTCGATGAAAAAAATGGGCGTTCAATTTTTAACTTCAACAAAAGTGACGGCTTCAAGATCTGTCGGTGGTCGCGTTGAACTTGATTATGAAGCCTTGTCTGACGGTAAAAAATCTTCAATTCAAGGCGATGTTGTTCTGGTGTCGACAGGGCGTAAAGCTTTTACGGATGGCTTGGGCCTAGAAAATGCCGCCATCGAAAAAGACGAACGCGGCCGAGTTAAAATTAACAATCATTACCAAACAAATGTTCCAAATATTTTTGCCGTTGGTGATGTCACTGTCGGGCCAATGCTCGCGCACAAAGCTGAAGAAGAAGGTGTTGCGGTCGCTGAGATCATAGCAACAGGCCATGGTCATGTGAACTACAATACGGTTCCTTCAGTGATTTACACTCATCCCGAGGTTTCTTCTGTCGGTATGACTGAAGTTGAAGCGCAAAAAGCTGGAATTGAAACCGCCACCGGTCGCTTCCCTTTTGCAGCAAATGGCCGCGCGAAAGCTCGCGGAGCAACGGAAGGTTTTGTAAAAATAGTCACCGATAAAAAAACGGATCGTATTATTGGGGGCCACATTGTTGGGGCTGGGTCTTCTGAATTACTGGGTGAAATCATTGTTGCGATGGAGTTTGGCGGCTCAAGTGAAGATTTAGCACGAAGTTTTCATTCGCACCCAACCATGAGCGAAGTTGTGCGTGAAGCTGCTCTGGCCGTCGATAAGCGTCAACGCCAAGGCTAAGTTAGAATTAAAAGAAATTTCGTTTTTTTAGTTCTGAGCTCAAGATCGAAAACGAAGGCTTTGCAACGCCAGCTTCCGAGCGTATTCCAAGAGTTCTAATGTATTCGATGAAGTTTTCATTTCCGGTCAACCCGTAAGTTGTTGCGATGCCTTCAGAACTTGTTCGCGTGATATTATTCATTCTCAAAATGGCTAAACTTGGTATGTGCGTGCTATTTGTGTCCCAAGCCTTCATCACTTCGCAAAAGAATTCTGACTGAAGATTTTCACTTCCAAGAACGGTGGTGCTTGAGGCATAGCCTACTTCTTCGATATGAATCGGCTTTGATGTAAACGCCATTAAATTTTGAAAATCGGTCGCAACATTTGAATTCGCTTTCATTTGAAACGTCGTTGATAACGGATAATAAGTCACACCCAGTAAATCAACAACACCCATCCAGCCCGTGAAGACATCAATCGATTTTTGATTTCCAGAACTGGGTAAAATTTTTGTTGCATTCGTTACGCCGTCTAAAGTTGTGACAAAGCCCAATTTGATCGTTGGATGATTTGCTACGAGCCAAGCATTTACGTCGAGCAAAAAATCTGGATAATCGGTAAACCAAAAATTTGTATCTGTTCCGGGGTTGTACCCATCAACTTCGTTACCCACCACCAATTTAGTCACGTTCGCAGCACTAATTTTTGTAAAAACATAAGTTAACATTGCACGAAATCGAGTTTTCAAATTTGCATTATTAAACCGAGTATTCATCAAGTCTGAAGGCACAAACTTTCCCGGCACATCCACGGGGTGAATTCGTAGCGACACTTTTACGTTATCTGAAACAGCCAACGCATTCAAAGCTGCAAGTGCACCGTAAGGGTCCGAAAAAGTTCCTGAAGTCGCGCCCGAACCCGCCGCTTCAATCTGACTCCAGTACAAATGCAGAGTTTGAAAACTTCCGCCAATACTTTTTAATGTCGACAGATTCTCGGTATAACTTCCCCCGACAGGAACATCTAAAATATCCATTCCAAAGGTTCGCGAACCTTTGGCCACAGCCGTTGATTGGCACGTGAAAGTTGAGTCCGCTGGAGTCGTTGCCGTTCCAGATGAATTTGTGCAAGAATTTGCAAAAATAAACACGATAAAATAAAAAAATAATTGAGACAATTTCATAGGTAAATTTTAACGAATATTTACGCAAAGTAAATGAGTTCAGATTTAAATCTAGACTAACCGTCCTTAAGTTCAACGATTGTTCGCGTCACTATGTTTAAAGCTTAGACGGCATTATTTCTTCTATTCAAATTTAACGACACCTGATTCAGGGCCAAGCGCTTGCAATGCGGATTGTAATGAAAACTCCACGTTTGTTGTTCCTTCTAATTTTGTTATCAACTTTGTCACTGCAGGCGTCTCGCCAGTGCGTCGATCTGTTCCCCACTCATCTGAGTGAAACTGAACGGCTTCTGCTGCAGCCTGAGATTCTAAGCGTAAAACAGTCTTCGCTTTTTATGAGCGCAAGTAAATCGGGCGAAGCCACCACAACTTCTGCACGTGTTGAATCCAAATTTACGTTAGCCCAACAGAACATCAACCGCCTGCTCAAAAATTTAAAACAACAAATCGAGACTGAAATTCCGGGTTTTAAACTGATCAATCGCGATGCTTTAACACCAGGCCGAAGAAATATGACTTGGACTGGGTATTCAAATCGATTTAGCCTTTCTGTGGACGGTCGAAAACTGATGGCAAAAATACGAGTCCGAAAATACGGGCTGATCGACGTTAATGCCGAAGTCACAAAAGATCATTTCGAACCCATTCAGTCCATGAAAGATATGTCTTACTTTGAATTTAAAATTGAAAATCCAGATTACGAGAACTCTGTTTTAAAACCGCGTATTTTAATCAAAGATGCAGATGCAAATCTTTTATTGCAAAAGAATCTTCGCGCAGAAGAACTTTTAGAAATCAAAAATCGCTGCTTTGAACTAAATAAACTTGAAGATGCAAAAGCTTTCGAATCAATTAAGCTAACGATCGAAGCGATGATTCTAGCGATCCGCGAACTTCATACAAATCAAAGTCTTTTTAGGCCTGAGTATGAAACACTTTATGAACGAGTTTCATACAAAATACCTCTTACGAATAAAACGACAAAAGAAAATTATGAGATTCAAATTACTTTAGATGAAGACATCTTAGCTCGTTCAATTTTATTTAATTACGAAGCACAGTCCTATAAGAACTCCGTCGAAAAAGTCATCGTGACAGAGGTCAAAATTCCAATTTCCTTAACAGAACTTCTTCAAAATAAAAACCTTGAACAAGTCGATGGTTTAAATGCAGTCGTTT
>JAYTPD010000059.1:0-129164 GCA_043747435.1 Bdellovibrio sp.
AAAACTTGAGCTTTTTGGAATTATTTGATTCGTTGGAGATATTTGCACACTTTGAATATTATAAACTGTTGCGGTAAAACTTGATGTCGCTTGTAAAGAGGGATTACCTCCATCGAAGACTCTGATCGTGATATTACTTGAACCAGTGCTTCCTGCAGGGGCGTTAATATTCACATAGCAAAAAGGAAATGTTCCAACAAACGAAATCGCAGAAAGTGGAACTGCGGCTGTATTACTTGTAGTTGCCGATAAACTGACGCTCGAGCAGTAAACGGGATAACCACTTTTGTGACCAATTTGAAAGGGTATATTTGTTAAATTTCCCTCGTAAACTTTTTGATTAGCAATAGCCGTAATTGTTGGCCCAAGATTACCACGCCAGTAACCAAAAGGAATAAAAACTTGCGCCTGTGCAAAAGAATGGAAAATAAATAAACATATTAAAAGAGAACGCACTATTTAAGTTTAACATCTTTTTACACGAAGTGATATGGATTCTTATTTTGACCATTACCAAATTGAAACATAGTATAATTAAATGAAAAAAATAACTTTCTTACTTGCAGTTTGTATTTCTTCGTTATTTGTTTGCAGTTGCGCAACCACAATCGACACTTACTATTCGCCAAAAACGCTTCAGATGTCTGTGAAGACAATTTATTTAGTAAATAAAGGTGGAGACTCGCAAGACATGGACGAGCGGATTAAAAGAAATCTGATCAATCGCAAAGTAAAAGTCGTGATGGGTCCGGACACAAAAAAAGTATCCAGCGAAGATCTGATTGTTAAGTACAATGAAACTTGGAAACCAGATTTACCCACTTCAATGCAAGCATTTGATATTTTAGCTTTCGACCCCGCAGGCGATTTGGTCGCTTCAAGTCACTGGAAAAATTCAAGCTTCAGTTCTTTAACGACAATGAATACGATTGTGACTGATTCTTTAGATACGATTTTTGAAAAAATCAAAATTGAACCTCAAGAAATGAAGCCTTAAACAATTTTTCCGTTTTGTAATTCGATGATCATATCGTAGCCATCTAAAGTTGATAAGCGATGAGCAATCGTCACCAAAGTCATTCCTGTTAAAGATTCGCGAATCACTTTTTGCACTAAAGCGTCTGTTTCGACATCAACGCTGGCGGTGGCTTCATCTAAAAATATAATTTTAACCCGAATCAGAAGAGCTCGTGCTAAACAAATTAATTGCCTTTGACCTTGCGATAAGTTGGCGCCGCTTTCGGCAACCTTAAATAAAAGCTGCTGAGGCAACTTTGCAACAAATTGATCAAGCGAAACTTTTTTTAAAACAGCCCAAATTTCCTGATCAGAGGCCTGATTATACCGATCTATATTACTGCGTAACGTCCCCATAAATAAAGCTGGATCTTGCGGAATCACAGCTAAATTTCGCCTTAATTTTTCAAGCGGTACTTGGTGAATCGAAACTTGATTTAACAAAATTTCACCTTGAACGATGTCGACAAAACGGTACACACTTTGAAAAACCGTCGACTTGCCTGAACCCGTTCGGCCGACCAAGCCTACGCGGCTGCCGCTGGGGATTTTAAAGCTGACATTTTTTAAAACTAACGGCAAATGATCGGCGTACTTCAACGAAACATTTTTAAATTCAAGATCGCCGTTTTCAGGCCATGTTTCACTTATTAAAGCCAGCTGGCCAATGACATCTTGTTCAGGTGGTAGTTCTGAATAAAATTGCAATCGCTCAACAGAAGTCAGTCGTGATTCAAGTTCAGAAAAAATACGCACACCCCAATTTAGATGGCGCCAAAAATCAATCGCGTACAAAGTGGCAAGACCCGCTGTGCCCGCCGAAATCAATTGCCCTTGGCTGGAAAAGACAATCAGCAAACACGTTGATCCAGAAATGGCCGCACCAATCAGCGGAAGCTTCGTCGAAAACCAACGATTCACCATATAGTTTGTGTAAAACATTTCAGTTGATAATTTAAGTTTTTCGTAAAATTGGTTCATCGCCCAATCTGATTTATCAAACGCACGTATCACATAAAGACCTTGCAATGTTTCTTTAAAATGAGCGTACCTGGGCGATCGGGCCATCGAATCAAGGCGCTTAATTTCACGAGCGATACGGCGGTAGTCATTTTGAATTCGATAATAAATCCAAAAAATCGGAATCATAAAAATAATCATCAGCGGCAGAACAATCATAATCAGTAAAAAAGAAACTGTGATCTGAAATAAAGCGTGAATGGTGTGATCAAAACTCCATTGCAATTGAATGTCGACAGACTCCATATCGCGCGAAAATCTTTGTAAAATGCGGCCAACAGGTGTGCTGTCAAAAAATCGGATCGGTGTTGCTAAAACAGCTTTGATCATACGATCATGAAATGATTTTCCGGCCTCAATGCCTCGTCGGGACCAAAATGAATTACTTAAATAAGTGATCACCATCGTGATAAGACCTAAAATACCGTAGACTAAAATAATTTTGAGTGAAGAAAAATCCGGAATTTTTTGAGACTGCGAAAGCCACAATTTCTGAATCAACGGTGCTGCGACGACGGCCAAAGCGGCGATAAACAACAAAATCAGCCTAAATCTTAGCGCTGGACCAAAACCACCCAAGGCTTTTAAATAATCAAGATAAACAGTCTTATCGACGGCGCCAATGGCGCGCTCTTCGTCTTCGGTGATTCTTAAAGTATCACCTAAAATAATTTCAGAATTTTGAGCGCTCGACATTTGATGAGTTGATGAGAGCTCTTTACTTTCGTTTTCGGTGTGTATTTTTAAAAACTTTCGAAACGATTCAGATCGCGATTGAAGTTCTTGAAAGGTTCCAAAAAAATATTCGCCGTTTTCAAGAAATAAAATCTGATCAAACCGAGACAAATGCGCTAAACGATGAGTGACGACGATTCGTGTTTTTTGATTCCACTTTCCAAATATTAATTGATCACAAAGCCACTTTTCTGTCTTCGGATCAACAGCTGACAAAGGGTCATCCAGTAAATATAGATCAGCATCAGATAAAAAAGCGCGGGCTAGACTGACTCGTTGTTTTTGACCGCCGGAAAGATTCACGCCTTTTTCGCCGATTTCGGTATCAAGCCCTGAAGGCCAGGCTAATAGATCGTATTCAAGTGCTGTGACTTTTAAAGCTTCTTGAATATTTTCAAGCGCTTTATTTTTTTGACCAAATAGAATGTTTTCTTTCAAAGTTGAATTAATAATATAAGCGTCTTGGGGTACATACGCTGTCGACTTAATATCGTTCGAATAAATAATTTCTCCGCGATGCGGTGCAAGCTCGTTCATCAGTAAATGCAGTAAAGTGGATTTACCACTTCCGACAGGGCCAATGATCGCTAAAGATTGATTTTTACGAAGAACAAGATTCAAATCTTTGATCAACAAGTTATGGTCATTGTAGCGAAATGAAAGATTTTTGAACTCAAGATAGTGAAGAGTATCGCTTGTTAATCTTTTGGGAACTGTTTCAGATTTTAAAAAATTTGTAATGCGATCACTGCTGACTAAAATATTAATAAATCGGCTTATAAATCTTGAAAGGCCGCCAAAATGATCTTCCATAATTGAAAAAATCGAAATACACGTAAAAATTAACGCCAGATCAACTTCAAAACCGCGCAAGACATGTGTTAACAAAGCTGTGAATAAAACGATCGATGAAATCGAAGTGTAGATCAAACCCCAAAAAATCTCGGCTTGCGCTAAGTCGTAACGCGATTTTATTTCTTGCCGGCGAACTTCACCCACTTCGGCTAAAACGCTTTTTTCCCAGACAAAGTATTTAACAACGC
Source organism: Bdellovibrio sp. (assembly GCA_043747435.1). Lineage (GTDB taxonomy): Bacteria > Bdellovibrionota > Bdellovibrionia > Bdellovibrionales > Bdellovibrionaceae > Pseudobdellovibrio. Next base: position 3,816 of record JAYTPD010000059.1, read on the forward strand.
GAATTGAATTTAGAACTTGGGTCATCAACGTCATTCTTTTATCGCGATAAGAAAGCATTTTTTCTTCTAAGTGAATAAAACTTTTTGAAAGATGTTGTGTGATGGGAATTAATAATCCCATCACAACCAGTGCGACCGCGGCTGACCAACCTAAGTAATAAAATAAAGTGATTGTACATCCCGTTAATAATAAAACAGCGTTGGCCAAATCAATTGTTGTGATTGAACTATCTGCAATCGCATCGGAATCAGAACTCATATAATTGACGATATCGCCAACTTGATATTTATTTTTGGCGCTGTTTGATAATTTAAGTGCATGCGAAAATATTTTTTTATTAATCAAGTTTGTCGCAATCTGATTGAACTTGAGGCTTTGATAAAAGTAATGCTGAATGGCAATGCCGTTCCCAGCTCCACACAGTCCAAAACTTAAGGCAACCATACACAATTCAAAAATATCTTGCTGAGCAAAAGAACCTTTTTGCAAACGGGTGATAAATTCATGCAGTAAAAAAGGTGTCGCAAAAGAAAAACAGCTTCCAACAAATTGAAAGATCACTGCAAGCCGAATATTTTTTCGAGCCACTTTAACTATAGATATTAAAAAAGATTTTCGATCAGACCAATCAACCGCGTCTTCATCCCATGGAATTGTTCGAGGATTCAACTCGGGCAAAAGCTCGAAACGGTCTGATGACTGAATAATACGTTTTCGCCCAATAGCAACTAAGCTTTGAGCTTGAGGAAAAAGAATATTTTTAAAAAACATCAACTCAGAATCAGATGATTACAGATCTTGGTCAACGGAACCTTTGGGTGTATCAACAATTTTAACAGTCATGTCAAACTGTCGACCTTGATTTTTAATTGGAGTCTGCGGGTTTTGCACAACGCGACTTTGCAACTTTGTAAATATAGGTTCTTTGATAGCTAAATTATTATCTTGAAGCACACACTGACGTGCTAATTTTTTTTCAACATTAATTACAATCGGCGCTTTTAAATTTGCCGTCATTAAAGTGGGGTCATCGGGAATTGTAATAATATTAAAAAATCCAGGGGCTTGATCGGCTTTGAGTTGAAGCGATTCAAGATCTGTTCTGTTTAATGAAATATTGTATTTGTGCCCAAAAAGTTCTGGCTCAAGAACAGGAAACGCAACAGAAGGCAATTCACAGCTTTGCAGCCAAGCAAAAATATCATCATTGGGGTCATCAAGAAGTACGAACTGGCGAAGATCTTGAAAACCAAGTATTCCTTCGCTTAAGGTTAAAATATCATCGGATTTTAGCTCTACATAGCCAAATCGAGATGTTTTTATAACCACAGATACCTCCTGCTGATAATTCAGACAAAGATGATTTAAATAAAGGTTAGTAAAATTCTGGACCTAAATCGAGGTCGCATCAATTTTTTTTCTATTTTAACGCACATATTTATGGATTTGGAGAAAAAAACCGTTAGCAAACTAAGTTTCTGATTTTAAAAGTTTTGAAATATTCTTCACTTTATCCGAACTGACTTGGGCTGATTGATGATTTTGATCTTGAATCGCCATGTAGACTTCTTCACGATGAATTTTCGTATCTTTGGGGGCTTCTATTCCCAGACGAACTTGTTTTCCTTTGATTTGCACCACGCGAATCTTGATGTGATCATCAATTGCGATGCTTTCTCCTAACTTCCTTGTCAAAACGAGCATGACGATCTCCTTGTCATTCACTTAAACACTTATCGGTTGTGTTGTGCGGAAGTTTAATTATTTGTTCTACTTAAGAAAGTCAAGAAGGCTCATGCTCATGAGTTTATGAGAAGTCTCTAAAGAACCCTTCAAAGCCGCATCTGTTCTGTTTAATTCTGTCATAACCTGAAATAAATCTGCATCTTCGATCTGCGAAGTTTGAGTTTTATTCTCGATACTCGATTTTTGGTTGGCATCTGCTGTCGCATTCAGCTGATTCATTCGACCGCCAATATCGGCACGCGCAATGTTCACTTGGTTAAGAGCCTGATCCAATGGCTCTAGAGCGTCTTGTATGCCCTCACGATCGTTTGCTTTCAGAGCGGCGTCCAATCCACTGATTAACGTAAAAATATTAACACCAGAGCCTCCTGAGACCGGATCTTGGTTCCCCAGGCGCTGGACTCGTCCCACCGAAGCGGGGCCTCGTGTTTCAATTTTATTTTCCATGAGCTCTTGATTTTGGAACTGACGATCTGCTTCAGAAAGTTTGTACTTCTGAACTTCTTCGACCGTTTGCGGAGTGTCAGTCGAGGGTTTAATCAAATCGTCGCCGCCCACTCCACGGCCCAGAAAAATGCGATCACCGGTTAAGTTCATCGTTACGAATTGGCCTTTTTGATTTTGAATCTTAATTTCACCATCATCGCCGGCGTATTCACCTTCATTATTAAAAGGTGCATTCAGAGTTTTATGTCCCGCAAAAATATATCTTTCACCTGACCTGCGATTGGCTATTTCAACCAGCGAATTGTAGATTTGCGAAACTTCAGACGAAATCATTTCACGCGGAGTGCCCCCGTTCGTGTCGCTGGCGGCTTGAAGCGCTAATTCTTTCACACGCACCAGAGCTTCGCCCACTTGCGATAAAGAAGCTTCGGTTGAATCCAAAAAACTTTTTGCAAAGAAAATATTTTTATCAAATTGCTCGATATTTTTATTTTCAGTGCGATTCAATAAAATTTTTGCAACGGCCACAGGATCATCGGAAGGTCGATTTACGCGCTTCATCGTGGCCGCTTGATTTTGCAAACTCGATAACTCTCCACGATTTTTTTGGATGTTATTCATAACTTGAATTTGGTTCATCTTATCGGTTACACGCAAAATAAAACCCTTTCACTAAAGTCGCTTTAAGTTCAAAACAGTATCAAACATTTCGTCGGCCATTTTAATAACACGCGCCGAAGCTTCAAAAGCTTTTTGATATTCTATCATTTTTGTCGCTTCTTCATCTAGGCTTACGCCGCTGACGGCTTCACGAGTATTTTTTAATTGATCTAAAATATTTTTTTGTGATTCAAGTCCGCTGTTTAATCTTTGCGAAGCAATACCGATCTGGCCCACTTTCGAGTTATAAAAATCGTCGAAAGTAGCTTGCCCGCCCGACATCACACGCTTGAATTGTAGCGAATGAATCACATTTGCAACTGTATTGTCGCCCGGAGCATTGGGTTTAGCCGCAGCCGCAATGCGACCGACGTCATCGTTGATCGCTTTGTTCACTGACAAATCGCGGAGCGTGTATTTTCCGTCTGCGGGTATATTAAAAAAATTCACGCCTTCAATATTATAGCGATCGAAACCTTCGGCGTGAGCATTATTCACTTCGCTGGCGATATTGTAAGAAAGCTCTTCCAATTGACTTTTTAAATCAGCGACCATTCCATCGCGCAGCTCAATCGAACCACCTAAAGCACCGCGCTTAAACTGATCCGTAATGTCAACGCTTGTTCCGCCTTTGCTCAGCTCGTACATGATTTGAGTTTCATTATTTTCGTTTGTCGCAGTCGACAATGTTGAAGCTGAAGTTCCCGCAACTAAGACTCCGGTCTTTCCGGCTGTGATGTTGAGCATGCCTGATTTTGAATCTTCAGCATAAGAGATATCTAATTTTTCAGAAAGTTTTTTTACCAGTAAATCACGACGATCACGCTCGTCGTTGGCTGTGGCGCGGTCAGAAATTTCGGCGGCTTGAATTTTTTGGTTCAGTGTTGCAATTTCTTTCACATAACCATTTACTTCATTCACGCCCGTTTCAATGGTTTTATTTAAATCATTTTTAACCGCATCAATTTGCTCGTCCATACTTTGAAAATTTTTAATCATGCCGACTGCATTATCACGGACAACAGTTCTTGAAACAGTGCTTTCAGGATTATTCGCCAGCTCACGAAAACTGTTAAAAAATTCACTCATCGAGTTATTTAGACCTTTGACCGATTGCTCGTTAAAAACGGCTTCGACTCTTTGCATGGCTCCGGAACGGCCTTCAAGAAAAGCGTAACTGGAACCTTCGCGTTCAATTTGTTTTTCTAACCACGGATTACCAACGCGTGAAATTGAACCAATTTGCGAACCCGTTCCTAAGCGAAAGCGTCCGTCATCAATCGCCGGATTTGTTTCGATATCGACGCGTTGTCGCGAATAGCCTTCAGTCGATTTATTAGCAATATTGTGCGAAGTGGTTTGAAGGGCAGACTGGCTGACCATCATTCCTCTTTTTCCAACATCTAATAAACTGTGTATCTTGGCCATCCTTGGCGCCCTTTCTGTGGCTTGAGGATTCTTTTAAGCTTCTTTACTTACTAAATGCCCGGCTTTGTCATAGCCCTGCTGGTAAGTTCCTTTTTTCTGATAGGTTTTTTGATTCCCCATAAATGTATCTTTGATATTTTGCATGGCTGCGCCTACATTTTTTAAAGCTGACTCAGCATAAAGCGCGTTCTCTTTATTGATTTCGATCAGTCGTTTTGAAATCAGCTCAAGTGTTGAATGAATCGAGCGTAAGCGATCGCTTTCGGTCCCACCTATTTTTTGCGCGATATCGATAAGACGTGGTTCTTTGTGATCGGCACCAACCACTTGAGCAAGCTCTGTTGCATAGTTCAATCGAAGACCATCTAAACTGCGAATTTTAAATAGTGTTTGTTCTTTAAGTAAATTATTTTCGTTTAATTTTTCGATATCTGTTTTAATCAGAAGTTCTTTTTCTTTGCGAACAGCATCTAACAAAGTTCTATACAGCTTCGTGAGATCTTCCAAGTTATTGACTAATTTTTCAAACAATCTTTGTTTCATCTACGAACCTCATCCTTGAAGTTTAATTTGAATATTTAAATTTAATATCTTATTCGTTCGAACTTTTTTCTGTCGAGAATAAATGTTCGTCAACAAGTCGGTCGGCAACTGCTTTTGAATCGACTTTGTAGTTTCCTGAATCAATCAATTTTTGAAATTTATCAACTTTAGCTTGATCCACATCAGGCACTTGCATCGCTAGTTCTTTAATTCTTTTTGCATCTTGCGCGCGCGTCGACAAATCTACTTTGACGGATTCGTTCGAAGCCGGATCAAGAGGCGCAACCGAAGAGCCTTTGCTTGAAGAAATTTTGGATTTATCAGCTGCTTTTTCGGCTTTACTAGCATCTGTTAGATTTAAATTCTGACCAACCTTATTGTGAGTAATTTTCATATAATCCTCCGACCTTTTTTTAGTGTATCACAGTGAGACAAGATGACCAAATCATTCTGAGACATTTGTTTTAACAGTCCAAAACAAAGGGCTAGCTGGTTGAGCCCAACCCAATTGTTGTCCTGGCTTTAATTCGTCACCTTGTGACAAATGCAAGTCAGGACCAAGGCCTGTTCCACGTGTCGTAATGAGACTTTCAAGTCCGTTATCGTGTTTAATTCGATATTGGATTTGATCCATCTCTAAGTACTTTTTATCTAGCAAAGTACCGACCCATGGATTTTTGATTTCAGATTTTTGATCAGTGGCAGTATCAAATTTAAAAGTTAAATTTTCTTTTTGTGTATTGGGCTTTAAGGCTGAAGAAACCAGACCTGAATAATTTGATTTTGAATTGAGCTCAATGGGACCATGCGGTTTTTCTAGACGATTTTTGATTCCCGCTTTTTCTCCATATTTTTGAATCAACTGATCGTAGATAATGCTTGAAAGGCCTATTCCGCCGGCTTTTCCCCACTGATCGGCATAGTTGTCATCAAGCTCGTCACGAAAAATTTTTTCGGCGTTGTTTTGTTTGATGAATCCACTTTCGTGCACTGTCGAGCGCATTTGTTTCATCATCTCGCGGATAAAATGTTTTTCATACAGCTCAGAAACTTCTTTGAATTTTTCGTCTGTTGCAGCCGCCTTATCAGAGATCTGAGTCTTGTCTGCAAGGCCTGGCTGAGGACGTAATGAATTTAGTTTTGAAATATCACTCATATTAAGATTAAAAAAAGCGGGGAGTTTCCTCTTCTATTTCATCAACGCTTTCGCGTATCATATCGCATCCATGCGAAGTTTTCCTAAGTGCAAGCGACGACAACAACAATTCATCCTTGATTCACTGTTATCGAAGCTGATGTAAATCTTTCCTGCGAGGGATATCTAACATTTTGATCAGCACTTGGACCATCCTTGGTTATGAAATTTGAGGACCCTCCCCTTCGTAAAAAAATTAAAAAATCCAACTACATCGTTTCAAGTTCACCGTGAAGAGCACCTGCGGCCTTCACAGATTGCAGAATCGAAATCAGATCTTTTGGTGAAACACCTAATTTATTTAAAGCTTGTACAAGATCACCAACACTTGCACCCGTATCTAAAACTGTCACTTTGTCGTCAGCTGACTCTTTAGATTTTTTATTTTTATCATCTGAAACTTTTAAAGATAAACTTCCGTGGCTTAATCCCACTTTGGAAATCTTAACGCGCTCCCCAATAACTATTGTCCCCGTTTTTTCATTTATTACAACACGAGCTTTCTGATCAGGATTAATGTCTATGGACTCGATCGTCGCCATCAACTCGACTCCTCGATTTTCGTAAGAGCTTGGAGTAATAATATCAATTGTTCCAGCATCCTTCGCTGAAGCATACTGGCCGCCCAATTCTTTATTGATCGTTAAAATAGTTCGCGTTGCAGTTGTAAAATCAGGGTTGTGTAAAGTCATGCGGTACATTTTGCGCGACGAAAAATCAGCTTGAATATCGCGTTCGATCATCGCGCCATTTGGAATTCGCCCAGCTGTTGTGTGAATTTCTTTTCCATCTCCGGTCACTGAAACCGCTCCTTGCGCGACAGCAAAAATTTCGTCGTTAGCCGCGCGAAGTGGTGCTTGTAATAATGTGCCTCCGACCAATGACGAAGCATCGCCAACACTACTGACGGTGATATCAAGTGGATTACCCGCTTTGGCAAAAGCTGGTAGCGTTGCGGTGATAATCACGGCGGCGACGTTTTTACTTTGTAAATCGCCTTTTTCTAATTTAACTCCCAATTTTTCAATCAGTCTTGAAAAAGACTTACTGGTAAATTCCGTAGCTGAATCACCGGTTCCCTTAAGACCCACAACCAGACCATAACCAATTAACTGATTTTCACGAACACCGCGGATGCTCGCAATGTCTTTCAGACGTGCCGCCTGAACATGAAAAGATAATAAAATAAATAAGGCTAATAATATTTTATTGATCATTCTTGTGTCCTTTTAATATGAATCACATCGAACTGTGCATCCAGCAATTTATTCGAACTGATATTTGCATCCGAAAAGTCTTCAGCTCGGATCAAGGCAGTCGCAATCACTTTGTAAGGTTTTTTCTTAATTGTTAGAAACTGTTGACCGTGAATTCGGTAAATTCCGTCAGACATTTTTTCAACAATTTTTGATGGAATAAAATCAAGCTCTTTTAAATCAACTTTTTCAATTTCTTTTTTCGCAACGGAAGCCACAGGTGCGACAGCAGCAGGAGCCCGCGGCGCTTCGGTCGGAAACTGGGACTCGTAAGGATCGACCACGATTTCACCTTTTGCAATTCGTTCAGCTCTTAATTTTTTTTCTTCTTCAACTTGAGCCAAACGTATTTTATCGGCTTCGGCTTTTTTTGCGTCTTCTTCGGCTTTAATTCTTTGGTCTTCAAGCTGGTTCAAAAGATCTTGAATCACGGCCACTTTACTTTCAATCACTTTTAAAGAGGCCCCTTCCATTTTAATCGTGGTTGGATCGCCTTCGCGTCGATGTTTATTTTCTGCAAATAAAAAGCTTGTCTGCCCTTCCATTTTCCAAAGCGATCCTGCCGACCCGTAAAGTTCAGAATCTTCTTCCATTTTTTGACGAGTCATTCTTTTATACTGACGATCCGAGGCTGGCGCTAAGTTATTTAAATCAGAATATTTTGTTAAGGGCTCTTCGTCCGCTTCTGCAACAACAGTTTTAGGGTTGGCCGCCACAATCTCTTCACCATTTGGACCTAAATCTAAATCTTGAGCTTCTGTGGGTTCTTTATCAACGGCTTCTTTGTTAACGGGCGCCGTATTACAACCTTGTATAAAAAATAAAATAATCAGGCTTCGAATAATTTTTTGCATTTATTCAATCCTCACAACACCGCGGTCAATAATTTTTGCCGCAAATACTTTTTGCGAATCGACGTTTTTAATTTTAATTATGTCACCCATTGATCCTGATTCTTCCACTTGACCCGACATGGTCACTTCGAAAGATTTGTTCCCAACAAGAACTTTGACGATCTGACCTCGTTTAACTAACGTTTCTTTTTTAAGATCACTGTAATTTAAAACTTGTCCGGCATTGATGTATCTTGAAGCTTGCATGCCTTGAATCGCTTTGTCGGTAATTACTGTTTCTCGTAAATTTTGAATTAAACGCTTTTCATAAGTGATGAGGTCTGAAGTGATCACATCACCCATTTTAACAGAGCGATTAAGAACTGGTATGTTTTGATATCTTTTAATCTGGGCGACAACCCAACCTTTTTTTTCGGGCTGACTGTTCGAAAAAATAGGAATCATCACATTCGATTTTGATAAATCGACGTTTAAATCCATGATCCAATCACTAGCTAAATGGGATGGAACAGACGATATCTGAATATTTAATTCACAATCGAAACAATTCATTTGAAGATGGTTTTTTATTTTTCTTTCAACTTCCATTCGCGAAACTTCATTTTTGCTTCTCATGATTTTAATTTCAGAAGGCAAAATAAATTTTGCATGAACGTGTCTCAAATTTTTTGCTAATTCAGTTTTTTCAATTCGCAATGATTTGTCGTCTGCAATTTTAATCGCCTTAAGCTCGCCAACAATGGACTCGTTCATATTTTTGGCTTCGACAATATCATAAACAGTGATCTCGCTACGCGGAGACACTTCTGTCGCCGAAGAAAAAGTCAGCTCGGGTTCAAGACCCGCAAAACTAAAGATCGGAAATAAAATTAAAATTAAAAATTTAATCATTTAACATTCACCGCAGTCTGTAACATCTGATCAGAGGTCTGAATCACTTTTGAATTTGTTTCATAAGCCCGCTGCGCCGCAATCATATTCACCATCTCGTCAACAATGTTGACGTTACTGGCTTCGACTTCACCTTGAGATAAATAGCCCATACCACTTGTTCCGGGCCGAGCTTGATTCGGTTGGCCACTCGCTGCTGTCGGTAAAAATAGATTCTTACCCACATTTTTTAAACCAGCTGGATTAATAAAATTAACAATATCGATCTGACCTAAAGATTGCGTATCTGCACTTTTTTCATGAATCGAGCGAACTTCTCCAGTCGAGGAAATTTCTAATGACATTGTTGTTGGTGGAATCACGATATCAGGAATTAAACTGTTTCCATTTTTATCCACGATTTTTCCACTGCCATCTTTTTTAAAAGAACCGTCACGCGTGTAAGCAATTTCTCCGTCTGGCGTTCTAACCTGAAAAAATCCGGCGCCTTCGATTTGCAAATCCAAAGGATTTTTTGTGATAACTGCTTGACCCATTGAAAAATCTTTTTGCACAGCCGCAGTTTTAACACCCAAGCCCGTTTGTACACCTGTTGGTGTAACCGATTGCAGACCCGAAGCTTGGCCGGGATCTTTTAAATTATGATAAACAAGATCTTCAAACTCAGCGCGACCTTTTTTAAAACCGTAAGTATTTACGTTCGCAATATTATTCGCAATAACGTCCATATTGTTTTGTTGTGCAAGCATTCCGGTCGCTGCTGTATTTAAACTTTTAATCATCTAAAATCTCCTTAAGCTTTTACGCTTCCGACTACATTTATTAATTTATCTGCCATCGCATCGTAAGCCGAAATCGCTTTTTGCGTTCCTTCAAAAACTCGTTGGGCTGTGATCATTTCAGTCATTTCATTAACAATGTTCACATTGCTTGTTTCAATAAAACCCTGCTTCAAGCTAGGCTGTGCAATCTGCACAAGATCAGGTGGCATATTTATTTTGAAACCATAATTATTTCCGCCAACTTTTTGTAAACTGTCAGGATTATTCACTTGCACTAAAGAAAGTTTTCCAAGTTTTTTTTCGCCATCAAAAACTTCTCCGCCATCAGAAATATAAGGCTGGCTTTGACCCGAGAATCTTACAGTTCTTTGATCGATTGACGACTCACTTGAACCCTCCATCAAAACAGGGCTTCCATCTTTAGCAACAAGTTGACCGTTTCCATCAACAGTAAAATTTCCGGCGCGAGTCAGTAAAACGCCCGATGGAGTTGCGACTTCAAAAAATCCTTTTCCATCAATCGCAACGTCGAGTTTTCCGCCCGTTGACTTAAGACTGCCTTGTTCAAAATTGGTGTAAGTTCCTGCGGCGTTCACAAAACTTTTATCCCCGCCGTTCATATCGTAAAAACTTTCAATCGAAGCCGGCACACGCGGAACCTGAATAACTTCAGAAGGTTTCTCCATTGCCGTTATGTATTCATTAAACGTTTGTTGGTCGCGCTTGAAGCCTGTTGTGTTCACATTTGCGATATTATTGGCGATCGTGTCTATCTTTAGAGACTGTGCTAGTGATCCACTTAGCGCTGTATAAATACCTTTTGTACTCATAAAAAAGTCTCCTGTAATTGAGCTCGCTAAAGCTCGACCAATTGAGCTCGCGAAAGCTCGACAACTTAAGTTCGTTGAAAACTCGACTTCAACGAATTTCGTAATTAAAAAGCAACCTCGATGCCATCTAGACTCAGACTCGACTTAAGTCTTTTTATTTTTTTCTAGACTCTTTATTTTTTAGTTGAGAGCCGATAAGGTTTTTTAAAGGCTAGACCAAAGTACAAACCCGTCAAATTATTGTCGAGATTTAAAAACTCGACTGTCAAAATGTCCTCTCGACCGCAGTGGCATTCATTTGTGATACTATTTAAACTGTGACAAAAACTTTTTATTTATTTTTATTTATTTTGCTGGGCTTTAAAACCGAATTTTCTGAAGCCGCTATTCCAGTCACTCAAAGTGCAAGCCTTGAAGCTAAGTTAAATGCTTTAACCCTTAAACAAAAGCTTCAACTACTTGAAAAAAAGCAAACGCATCAAACAGATCATTTTATTTTTGATCTACCAGTAACTTATAATAAAAAAGTGGGAAACTGGATCACGTATTTTCAATCCAAAGGCAAAAACTTTTTTCGAGACTGGCTCGAAAAATCAACTAAGTACATGCCACTTTTACAAAACGAATTGCGACAAGCGGGTTTACCAACAGATTTAGCCTATATGGTGATGATCGAAAGTGGATTCTCTTCAACAGCCGTCAGCACATCCCAAGCGGTGGGGCCTTGGCAATTTATTGAGTCAACAGGACGCAACTACGGTCTTAAAAAAACCTGGTGGATTGACGAACGCAGAGACATTAAAAAAAGCACGCTAGCCGCCATTAAATATCTAAGTGATTTAAAATCAGAATTTGGATCATGGTATTTAGTCGCTGCAAGTTACAACATGGGCGAAAATGGCTTACGCAAACAAATCAAACGCTACGGCACAAACGATTACTGGCAGCTGGTTCGCTTGCAAGCACTTCCACAAGAAACTCAAGACTACGTTCCAAAAATTTTAGCTGCGCTGATGATCGCAAAAGCTCCTAATCTGTATGGTTTCCGCGACATTGATTCGCAGTATCCATTGCAGTACGAAGTGATGTGGGCACCGGCAGGAACAGATTTAGAACAGCTTGCGGATTACTTGAATATCACAAAAAAAGCGATGAAAGATTTAAATTCAGAACTTATTTTAGGCTATATACCAAAACAAGTCGAAGGCCATCATATTCGAATTCCTTTGGGATCATTAAGTATTGCAAAACAATTTTTTCGAGACCAAAATAAAAAAGTATCTCTTAATTAATAAATTTATTTTGTAGGATAAAATTTTTATGCTCACACAAAAAAAATTGATCGTACAAAAATATGGCGGAGCCACTTTGTCAACGCCCGAAAAAATTAAATCAGCAGCTCTTCGTATTTCAGAAATTCACAAAACAGGAACCCAAATCGTGGTTGTCGTCAGCGCGATGGGACAAACCACAAACGAACTGATTGCGCTAGCTCACCAAGTTTCAAACCGTCCGCAACTGCGCGAACTTGATATGCTTCTAACTGTGGGCGAACGCATCAGTATGTCACTCCTCAGTATGGCGTTGAACGATTTAGGATGTGCAGCGATCAGTTTTACCGGAAGCCAAGCGGGAATATTAACTGACGAAGCTCATGTGAATGCTCAAATAATTGATGTCAAAGCGATAAGAGTCGAAGAAGCTTTAGCAGAAAATAAAATTGTGATCATGGCCGGTTTTCAAGGAGTTTCGCCGATCACAAAAGAAATCACAACTTTAGGTCGCGGGGGTTCCGATACATCCGCCGTTGCAATGGCCGGTTACTTAAAAGCGGATCGTTGCGAAATTTTAAAAGATGTCGACGGAGTTCACACCGCTGATCCGAAAATTATTTTGGATGCAAAACCGATCGAAAAATTAAATTACCAGCATTTGATTGAAATGACATCTTGGGGAGCCAAAGTTCTACATCAACGCTCGGTTCAGATGGCCCAGCTTAAAAAAGTTATTCTGTATGTTGGCCCAGCTTCTTTGGCGCAAAAAACTGACACACCCCACGGCACTTTGATCGCGGCTGATTTTGAATCTCCGACTCATCAAGCCATCGCAGTCAATTCTTTCGAACATATTTTTGAGTTAAAGCTCGAAAATTCATTCGCAAAATTCAATTCGCAATTGGCCAACAATCAAATTTCTCATCCGAACTTTTTAATGAATATAAATGATTTATTTTATATTTCAGGCCCTCAAGAAACTTTAGACTCGATCGAAAAATTTGAACTTGAGCAAAATCAATTTCAAATCACCCAAAAAAATATTTCATCCGTTTCACTGACTTTTTCATCACCGGTGCTTGAATCAGATTTATTCGCCGCCGAAAAAGAACTCAAAAAAAATAAAATTAACTTGATCCAAAGTTTTTCTTTAATGAACAGTCTTCACTTCTTTGTTTCTTTCGAACAACGAAGTGAAGCAATTAAAATTTTACATCGTTTTATTTAAAATCACGGAGCCGTTTCAAATGTTGAGTTGATCGAATCGTATTGAAGATTCATCGCTTCCCAAATATTTGAATTTTTGGTTCCAAAACCATTACTGCCTGCAAGCCCGCGAATATTGGTCGGCCGAAATCGATTTGGATCTCCAACCGAAGTTCTTGCGACACCCGCACCTGAATTTCCATTCGAACCTTTGCCAAATAAATTACTCAAAGTTGATTTCACGGAACCAAATAATCCAAGTGATTTCGCTTCAGACTCACTTTCCCCATTCAGCGCAGACTCTCCACCACCACCGCCCGGAGAAGCTGCTCCACCGCCGCCGCCTCCACCACTTCCACTCAAAAATCCAGGACCATCCGCTTTCGATTTTGCAACAGCCGCCGCATCATCCGCTTTCAGTCCACTCAAATCCACATTCTCACCGCCACCACCCGAACCAGCCGTAGTACCACCCGGAGAAAAACTAGCACCACCCACAGGAAGCTTCACATCAGGCCCCGCAAACCCCGAATTCCCCGCATTCTGCGCCACAAACCCCGCACACCCCTGCGCCTTCGGATCATCCTGACACTTACACCCCACCGCCGAATAATTCGGCGACCCCAAAGTACAAATATCGATGGCAGAGAACACTACACAATCTGGTGCGCCAGGATTTGCCGCGCAGTAAGCAGCATCCGGTAAAGAGTTACAGCCTTTTGATCCTTGACCTAAAGTTGAAGCGGCAAGCTGGCAAGAACACCTCATTGCTGAATTTAAAGAATTTCCAAGCTGATTCATGAATGTTTCAAGACCACTTGCTTTTTCGGGAACTTTTTTATCGCATATAGGCGTACCTTCGTTTATATTTGCGGTGACTTTCTCTATGCTTTCCCGAAAAAATTTTAAATTAGGCCCTTCTTTTTTAGCAATTTCTTCTGCAGGAATTTTATCAAAACATTTCTTACTTAATTCGCCGATTTTGTCTGTTCCACAAGTACTTTTGCAAGAACCTGATTCGGCATCACAACGATCCTTCATCAGTTTCGCAATTTCAGAAGAACCGCTTGAAACAGCCCCAGCTAATAAACATTCAGTTGCTTTCCCACTATTCTGATTCGCTCGTATAAATCCATCCGATATTTTTTTTGGAGCCTGAATGAGTTGAGTATATTCAGGATTTGTTTGGTTATCTTTATCACAACTTTCAGCAGCTCTGTTCGCGTCTGCTAAGCATGCTTCGGCGTCTTTAATTGGGTCCACAACACAATTTTTCATCTCCTCAGAAGGTTCAGTTGCAACAGCTGGCGGGCTATCACCGACCGGCTTACCATCTGAATTTTCTATTTTTTTAGCTTCAGCGGTTACTGAACTTGGAATTCCTTGATCGCAATCTTCTTTTTGCGTAGAACCCACGGCTCCACAAATACAATTTCCATCAGTCTTATTTTTGTATACAAATTCAGTAGTCAGACCATCTTTCTTCAAATCATCACACATCTTTTTCTTGTTGAAATTAACCGGTCCACGAATACAAAAATAATAACCTAAAACATTTGAACTTAAATCACCGTAACTTCGCTTGCCCGTGTATTGAGGATTACCTGGATTAAGCAAATAACCAGGACACACTTTACGAGCCTCAGCATCATCATTTGCAGCGACCTTTAAACAACTTCCGTGCTCTTTAGTAAGTTTCTGTTTCAAATTATTTCCAACGTAACTTAATTGGGAAAAAGGAATTTCTACGCCAGATTCACAATCTCCGCCTACTACACTCGAACTTTGTTTAGGTTGCGTATTTTTTGCAGCATCTTCTTTAGCTTTTTTAGCAGCTCTATTTTCAGCACTGCAGCGGTTTAAATAAGTAGGATCCGTGCTTTTATTCATATTTGAACTCGAACATTCAGGTCCAGCATTCGCTGTTAACCCCAAAAAACTCATCATCAAAAAAGCTACCAAACAAGAGCGATTCCCCATAAACACCTCACTCCAATTTATCGGTATTTTCACCCAAGACTTGAGTCGAAAACGTATCAAAACGAATCAACTCTACAATTTAAAAGCGCTTAATAGTGACTAAGCGACAACTTAAAAGTCACAGCAAATGTAACATGACTTCCGTCAGATTTACCGTAAATATGACGGATATGCCGTCATATGAACTCTTAAAGCCCCAGCTCACGAAGCCCTTTTTCCCATGGTAAAAATTGAATCCCATCGCGGATAAATTCTTTTGTGTCTTGGCTCAAAACAAAAGCTTCGAAGTTTTTTTGAGTTTTTAAGAGCTCGACAAAACCCGTCAACTTTATGTTTTCAATATGTCTTGTCGATTTAATCTCAACAAATGCCCTTGGCTGACCAGGCCGATCAATAATTAAATCGACTTCTAAATTATCTTTTGTTCTTAAATAGGAAAGTGTCCAGTCTTTTTCTGCGTACTGGGACAAACGATGAATTTCAAGTATAATAAAAGTTTCAAAAAGATCTCCATATTCAAAAGTAGATTCTTGCAGGGGCTGATCAATTCGCTTTGCTAAAACTCTTTGTAATCCGATATCAAAAAAGTAAAATTTGGGATTTTTATTTTGTCTTTTTCTAAGAGACTCATGAAATGGATTTAATATAAATCCAACGTAAGTGCTTTCAAGAATTTCAAAATACGAGTGCACTGTTGGAGATTCAACCCCCACATCCCGAGCCAAAGCGGAATAATTAATAATCTTACCAGCTGATTGCGCGGCAACTTCAAGAAAAGATCGAAACGGAACAAGGTTACGTATGAGCTGCTCGGCGACGACTTCTTCTTTTAAGTAAGTTTGAGCATAAGATTTTAAGTACTTAACTTTATCTGCATGATTCATTTCAAAAAGACTTGGCAAACTTCCATAGGTTAAAATTTGGTTTAAATTAAAATTTGAGCCCAGCTCGCGATGAGTCAGAGGAAATAAATAATTTAAAAAAGCTCGGCCTGCTAACATATTAGCTTGGCCGCGTTTTAATTTACGTGCTGACGAACCCGTTAGTGCAAAGTGAAAATGTTTTTCTTCGATAAGTTTGTGAACAAGATTTAAAAGTTGTGGAGCTTTTTGAACTTCATCTAGAATTATCCATTTTTTTCGAGGATTTTCTTTTTTAATTAATTCAGCTTGTTGTAATAAAAAAGATGGATTTTTCTGATAAAGTTCTTCAATTTCGTTGTCGAGCAAATCAATAAAAGTGGCTTCTGCTTCTGAGAATACGGACTTAAGCAGTGTAGACTTTCCTGTCCCCCTGGCTCCAAACAAGAAAAAGCTGTGACTTTTCGATAACTTACATAATCTTGATACCATACTTTAAAATGGTACGACGAATTTATAGTATGGTCAATAGCTAGGCTTCTTCAATTTACATTTAAAAAACAAAAGTCCATAGTCTAAGAAGAACACCTTGAACAGGAGCATCCCATGTCACAACAAAAAAACTTTTTCGACTTCGAAGTCAAAACATCAGAAGGTCAAACTTCTACTTTAAGTAAGTACAAAGGCAAAGTGGTTCTTGTCGTTAATGTCGCCAGTAAATGTGGATTCACGCCACAGTATAAGGGGCTTGAGTCTTTGTACCGTGAATTTAAAAATAATGATTTTGTTGCGATTGGATTTCCCTGTAACCAGTTTGGTTTTCAAGAGCCTGCATCGGACAGCGAGATTCAACAATTTTGCTCGTTGAATTATGAAGTGAGCTTTCCGATAATGTCAAAGATCGATGTCAACGGAGCCAAAGCCGACCCTATCTACATGTTTCTAAAAGAAAACGCACCGGGTCTGTTAGGGACCGAAATGATCAAATGGAATTTTACAAAATTTTTGGTCGGTAAAGACGGCGTTGTTATCAAAAGATATGCGCCGAATGTCGAGCCCAAAGATATAATCCCCGATATCCAAAAAGCCCTCAACGCCTAGTCACCAAAAAATACTGTACTATCGTTTGGTGATCACCAAAATACACTGTACTATCGTTTGGTGATATGCTATTATTGGTTATGGTTAGCCTTAAAAGAAGCGTTTTACCTTTAATCAAAGAATATTTAGATGATAAAATAGTTTTATTATCGGGCCCCCGCCAAGTCGGCAAAACCTTTTTAAGTAAAACAATTACTAAAAATTTTCACTATCTTAATTTTGATTCTACTGAAGATAAAAAAATGATTCTTGAGAAAAGCTGGCCCCGAGATGGAAATCTAGTCATATTTGACGAAATTCATAAAATGAAAAAGTGGAAACAATGGATTAAGGGCATTTACGATACAGAGAAGGGTCAGAATAAATATCTTTTAACTGGATCGACAAAATTAGACACCTTTAAAAAAGCAGGAGACTCATTAGCCGGTCGACATATATCAGTTCGTCTTAATCCTTTATCATTAAAGGAAGTCGATAGCGCCAATCATCTTAAAACAGCCAGCGAAATTCTTAAGCTTGGAAGTTTTCCTGAGCCATTCTTAAGTGGCTCTGAAAGAAAGGCTGCTATTTGGAGACGTTCACACCTTGACACCATCATTCGGCAAGACCTTCAATTCGTTGAACTTGTGAAAGATATAAGTTCAATTGAAGTGCTCATTCATCTACTTCGCCATCGAGTAGGCCAGCAAATTGTATATAAGAACCTCGCTGATGAGCTACAAGTTAGCCCTATAACAGTCAAACACTGGATTCAAATTCTAGAATCCCTATTTATTATTTTTATCGTTTATCCCTACACTAAAAATATTAGCGAGGCCGTCAAAAAAGAGCCAAAAATTTACTTTTATGATATTGGACAGCTTCAAGTTGATATGGGATTTAAAATCGAGAATCTAGTAGCCTTACATCTTTTGAAGCGAAATCAATTTTTAGAAGATACAGAGGGTCTTAAATTGCGATTGGGTTACATTCGCGACAAAAAAAAACGTGAAATTGATTTTATTATTACTGAAAATGAAAAGTTAAAATTTTTAATTGAAGTCAAAAAATCAGATGATCATTTTAATACAAATTTGAATTATTTTAGCCTTCGTCTAAAACCAGAAAAAGCCTTGCAACTGGTTTTTGAATTAAAACGTGAAAAAGACTACAAAACTCATCAAATTGTTCAGCTCACAAAATTTTTAAGTCGTTTAGAAACTTAAACACCCAATTTGGTCACTCTGACTAAATTTTTCATTCAAATACAAAGCTAAATGTAACCTAGCGCAAGCTTATGAAATCTGAGCTGGTCCAGCGTTTGTAACTATCAGTTACGAGGTTACAAGTGAAAAAATTGATCTTACTTTTGTTTTTAACTCTAACTCAGGCTGAAGCTGCAACTCAAATTACTTTCAGCGATATTAAAGACTATAACTACGTTTGCATGAACATAAATAAACCGACAGCTTTAGTCTTCAAAACTTCCACTCCACAAAAAATCTGGAGAACAACATTAACAACTGATGGCCAAATCAAAACCAAAAACGCCTTTGAATTATCACATATCAACTTAAACTCAGAATACTCCAGCCTATCAACAGAAAAAATCTCATCCTTCAAAGCCCAATTAGAAAAAAACTACGAAATCAAAGGCCTCTTCGAAAAAGATTTCGACGGAGACCTACCATTAACCGTCGTTTCAACTTTCACCCCCGAAGGCAAAGAAAGCCAAATCATAGATCACTACAACTGCGAAACCAAAACACCATTCAAGCAACTTCAATTAGGCTCAGCAAATAAAGAATGATCCTGTAAAAGAATAATCCCACACCCAAAAAAAGAAATCCAGAATTTCGCAGAAATTCTGGATTCACCAACGAGCAACACATCACGCATGAAACCCGCCCCACACCGAGGCGGTAGAATCAAAGCACTTCTTCCTCAAACAAACCCACCCCAAAAAAAAGCCCCAGCTTTTTAAGCCAGGGCATTTTTAATTCACTAATCTGTAAAAAACCTAGTTCAACTTTTCTTTCGCTGCAGAAACTTCTTCCTTAGAAGCTTTCTTGGATTTCTTCGGCTTATCCAACTGAATCGAAGCGTCTTCGCCAACAGATTCAGACATATCTGTATCCATGAGTAACTGTCCGATTCCGTTTTTAGCTAAAATAGCCTCGCGCAATTCGATTTTAATAGCAGGATTTGCTTTTAAAAATTCTTTGGCTTGGTCGCGACCTTGCCCAAGACGCTCGCCCTTGTATGAGTACCAAGAACCTGATTTTTCAACCATGTTGGCTGTCGTTGCTAAATCTAAGATATCGCCTTCTTCAGAAATACCTTCGCCGTACATCAAATCAAATTCAACTTTTGTAAACGGTGCTGCCATTTTATTTTTAACAACTTTCACAGTTGTACGGTTACCCACAACGTCTTCCCCATTTTTGAGTGCGCCAATACGACGAACATCTAAACGAACAGACGCATAAAATTTTAAAGCGTTACCACCCGTAGTGGTCTCTGGATTTCCAAACATCACGCCAATTTTCATACGAATTTGGTTGATGAAGATCACTAAAGTTTTTGAACGATTAATTGAACCTGTTAATTTACGCAAAGCTTGTGACATCAAACGCGCTTGCAGACCCATGTGAGAATCTCCCATTTCGCCTTCGATCTCTGCACGCGGAGTTAAAGCCGCCACAGAATCGACAACCAATACGTCAATCGCGCCCGAGCGAACAAGTGTTTCAGTGATTTCTAAAGCTTGCTCACCGTTATCAGGTTGAGAGATTAAAAGATCTTCTGTGTTCACACCTAACTTACGAGCGTAATTCACATCAAGAGCATGTTCAGCATCGATAAACGCAACGACTCCACCTTTTTTTTGCGCTTGTGCGATGGCCGATAAGGCTAATGTTGTTTTACCTGAAGATTCTGGACCAAAAATTTCAATAATCCGACCTTTTGGATAGCCACCAATACCTAAAGCGATATCCAGTGAAAGCGCGCCTGATGGAATCACTTCGACGTCTTTAGATAAATTTTCACCGGCGTTCAAACGCATGATGGAACCTTTACCGAATTGTTTTTCGATCGTGCTCAGTGCAAGATCTAAAGCTTTCATTCTTTCGCCTTGAATTTTTGGATCGTTTGTTGGATTTGAACCCATGTTGTCTCCCTTTTTTTCTTTCTCGTTTTTAACTTTCGTTATTTGTTTATAAACTCATTTAAATGCTTAACCGACTGAATACAGCTTTGAAGCTGAATCTGTTTTCGATCACCACTAAAATGATGTTCGAAAACTTGTGTTTCATTTTCTAAACCAGCCACAGCGATAAAAACAGTTCCCACTGGTTTTGTAGCACTTCCACCGCTCGGACCAGCCACCCCTGTGACTGACACTGCGACGTCGACATCTAAAGACCTTTGAGCTTCTTCAGACATTTGCCTGGCGACCACTGAACTGACGGCTCCAAAAGTTTTTAATTGTTGTTCTGACACTTTTAAAAACTTTTTTTTCAGTGAGTTGTCGTAGCTAATCACTGAACCCATAAAAACATCGGAAACCCCAGCCAGTTCAGTAAAAGAGCTCGACAAAAGTCCGCCCGTGCAGCTTTCAGCAAAGCCGAGCTTAAGTTTCTTGTCACGAAGAAGCTTCACTGTTTTGCTGACCCATTCTTGAAGTTTTTCATTCAGGGATTCAGTCTTTAGAATGTCTGTGTTTTGATCTATTTTCATATAATTTACATATGTATCATGTGTGTAAATTAAGTGTTTGTCAAATTCACTATTTGCACACCTAGCCAAGAAGTCTGGGTATAAATTGTTTGCATAATTAAACTGCCGATTAGTCCAGCAGCTACGTCATCGATCATCACACCTAGACCACCGGGCACTTTGCGATCAAGTTGCCGAATCGGCGGAGGCTTCACAATATCTAAAAAGCGAAAAATAATAAATCCCAAGACTAAACTTTGCCAAGTCAGCGGAAGCCACGTCATCGTAATTAAAAAACCCACGACTTCATCAATCACAATTTCTTTCGCATCATGTGTTTGCGAATAAGTTTCATAAGCATGAGCCGCCATGACACCCAACGGAAACAATAACAAAGTCACAATCATGTAAATTACTGGACCAGCATGCCATAGCAAAAACCAAATCGGAATTGTAGCGATTGTTGCAACTGTTCCCGGAGCTTTTGGAAATTTTCCGATATTAAAATAAGTGGCCAGCAGGCAAAGAATTTTTCTAGATTCCACAGCGATCGAATGTCATAGCTGTTGAATCAGAACCTTCTGAGTAGTTCGCCGTTCCACAGCCATTTAAAACGATTGTTACAGCTTTGTTATCACTACAAGTGCCTTGCCATGTGCCTTGAGTTGGACAGTTGCAAGTTGCCGAAGCCCAAGTCACATTCACAGGAGAAAAATTGCAAGTGACGTTGGTTAAATTATTTTTAACTTGTAAAGTACCGCCCGACATAACTCGCCCACTCCGCTGATTGCCGGCGATAGAGATTGGCGAAGTTGTCATTGTCGTGTGATCGTAAGTGATGTTCCCTACGCTATCCGTAAATTTTCGACGAGTGCCATCATTTGAAAAATTAAAAACTTTATTAAATCCAAGTCCAGACGCCCAAGTCATCACTTGGCCTACGCTTCCAGATTTACTGACTTCTAAAGTTGCGCCCCGACGGCCTTGAACAGTGAAACTTGGAACACGAGTAATCGTGTTATTAAAATTAGCTAAGGCACAAGTTGTAACTCCAGTGCCAGCCCAAGTGACCGTGACACTTCCAGTAAAAGTAGCTGTGCCTACAGAGCAACCATTCAAATTTCGCGTCATCGTTTGGCCACTGCAAGTACCAAAAGCCGTAGCACTGCAAGCTGTGGCTTGAGCTTCAGGTAAAAGTAATTTGATGAATTGATTTTCTTCCATTTCATTTGGAGCTAGTCGTGCAAAAGTTTTTCGAGCTGCGTTTGGCAAAAATGAAATGTTCCCTGAAGTTCCGCCATTTTCATCTACTGAGGCCATCGCATCACCCACCTGCTGAGCCGTTTCAGTGTAGGTCGCGCTGTCCGTCGCAGTGTCAACTTTTGCACCTTTACAAGAAAATAAAAAAAAGACAGATATGATTAAAAAAATAGTTTTCATCGCTGATTATCCTTTTGAAACTTTCAAAGATTCAATTTTACTTAAAGCCATCATTTGTTTCATCGTTTTATCTAAACCTTCATTTGAGCCATCTAAGAAAATCACATTTCCTTTACCTTGCTCGGCGAAGTGCTTAATCGCATCCGTCCACATCGAAAATAGAATAAACGAGCTATCTAAACCCGCCGCTTTCATTTCTTCAGCCGCCTTATGCATCCCTTTTGCGACTTCCTGCCTGAATAAAGAAATACCTTCACCGCGTAATTGCGATGCAATTTTTTCGGCCTCTGCAGAAATACGAATCGCTAATCCATCGGCTTCGGCGGCTTTGGTTTTACGAATGAGTAAAGCTTGGGCTTCATTCTCGGCTGCTGCTTTCAAATTACTTGAGGCCACAACTTGAGCCATCGATTGCACGATAGTTTCGTCGAATGAAATATCATTTAGTTGCAAGTCAATCAGGTGATATCCCCAACTTTTTAAGTCTTCATCTAAATTCAATTTAACTGCTTCGGTGATATCTCGGCGCAATGCTAAAATTTCATTTTGCTTTTTTGTGGCAACGAAACCACGCACGCTTCCTTCGACTGTACGATTTAAAGTCTGCATCAAGCTGCTAAAATCAATAAATTTAAACGCGACACTTTTAATCGTGTCTTCTGTTTGATTAATCACCGAGTACAATAACATCGCTTTAAAATTTACATTCGCCTGATCTTGAGTGATCGCTTGAAACTGTAATTCGATAGACTGATTTTGGATTGAGATTCTTCTAAATACAATTTCCAAAAATGGAATTTTAAAGTTAAGTCCTGGATAAAGAACACGGCGGTATTTACCAAACATCGTTAATACTGAAACTGTTCCTTGCTGAACAGTCACAAAAGCACCTCCGATAAACGACAATATAAAAATAATAACAATGATCGAAAAAAGGCCTAAACTTTCAAACATAATTAACGCTCCTTAAAAATGATAAAATACAAAGCTACCATAACTTGAATAATCAGCAATCCAGATAACAAGATTGCCCAGCTGCGTTTTTTTATTTGATTTTGTCGACTGTCTTTTTGCAATAAGCGTTGATCATCAGCTTCATTTAGTAAAGCTGATTTAAAAACTTCAGGCTTTAAGCAAAACTTATCTTCAAAATTTTTTCTTTGCAAATCGTCTGGACTTTTTAAATTAATATAAAAAATCTGAGCCAAATAGATACCCGTTCTTAAATCGGCTAAATTGACTACGTTTTGCCCATCATTCATCAAAGCCTCTTTGGCTTCTTGATCATTGCGAATAATCTCAAAGAAAATATTTTCGGCTTTTAACCAAACTGCAGCACGCTCGACTTCTTGCGGTGAGTAAGGACCATACTGAATCAAATTTTCCATTAAAACCTCTTTTTTTGATTCCGGTAGGCTAGCACTTCTAAGAACAAAATTCTTTTCGAGTTGAGTCAAGACTAAACCCTTGAATCACTTCAAGATATTGTCTTTCGTGATTTCATTGACTAAGATACCCGAATGTCCTTTCAAAGACGCGAAGGCCGTGAATTTAAAGCAGGAGCTTTTTCTTATGATTAAGAATACAGAAATTAGAAATCGATTTGTCGATTACTTCAAAAAAAATGGCCACACTTCGATTGCAAGCTCAAGCTTGATTCCTGATAATGATCCGACTTTGCTTTTTACAAATGCAGGAATGAACCAATTTAAAAATGCCTTTTTGGGTTTAGAAAAACGCGATTACAACAAAGCCGTCAGCGTGCAAAAATGCGTGCGGGCCGGTGGTAAACACAATGATTTAGATAATGTTGGCTTCACAGCAAGACACCACACTTTTTTTGAAATGCTCGGAAATTTTTCGTTCGGAGATTATTTTAAAAAAGAAGCGATTCATTATGCTTGGGAATTCTTAACCAAAGATTTACAAATTCCAAAAGAAAAACTTTACGTCACGGTTTTTGAAACTGACGACGAAGCCGCGGAACTTTGGCACAAACAAGAGGGTCTTCCAAAAGATCGCATTTTTAGGCTTGGCGAAAAAGATAATTTTTGGCGCATGGGAGACATCGGCCCTTGTGGACCCTCAACAGAAATTTTTTATGATCACGGCCCAAAAGCGGGTCGCGAATCTGATCCGTTTAAAGGAATAGTCAGCGGAGAAGACCGCTTCGTTGAAATTTGGAATCTCGTGTTTATGCAATTTTACGAAGAGTCTCCTGGAAAATTAAATCCGTTACCAAAACCTTCGGTCGATACGGGCTCAGGCTTCGAACGTGTTGTTGCTGCTCTTCAAGGCCAATTTTCAAACTACGACACGGATTTATTTTTACCGATGATTGATTGCGCTTCAAAACTTTCTGGACGCAGTTATGTCTCAGATCCTGAAGTTTTACGCAAAGATCCAATTATTCGTGATCAAGTGGCTGCGATGCGCGTTTTAGCTGATCACTGTAGGTCCACTTCATTTTTATTAGCGGATGGGGCTTTACCTTCGAACGAAGGGCGAGGCTACGTCTTACGCCGAATCATGCGCAGAGCCATTCGCTATGGACGTAAGCTTTCAACGCAGCATTCATTTCTGCCTCAAATGAGCGAAGTTTTAATTTCACACATGCAAGATTTTTATCCGGAACTTAAAAGCCGAAAAGATTTAATTATTTCAACGATCAAAGACGAAGAAACAAGATTTTTACAAACACTTGATAACGGAAGCGCAATTTTAAATGATGAGCTCGCCCAATTAAAAAAGAAAAATCAAAAGCAAGTTTCTGGCGAAACACTTTTCAAACTTTATGATACATACGGTTTTCCCGTTGATTTAACTGCTGTCATAGCGGCTGAACACGGTCTGCAAGTGGATGAAACAGCATTTGAAAAAGTCATGCAAGCTTCAAAAGAAAAAGCTAAATCATCTTGGAAAGGTAAAGGCCTTCAAACCGATGAAAAGCATGTTCTTGAAGTGGCTCAAAAATATTTAAACCAAGCCACAAAATTTGTAGGTTACGATTCTTTGAATACGAATTGTTCAATCATCGCTTTATCGAATGGATCTTCAGAAGTTGCTTCTTTAAAAACGGGTCAATCAGGCTTTGTTATTTTAAAAGAAACATCATTTTACGCTGAAGGCGGCGGCCAAGTTGGTGATCAGGGACTGTTAAAAACAGCGACAGCCGAAGCCAAAGTTTTTAACTGCACAAAACAAAATGATCTTTTTATTCATCACATAGAAGTAGTCTCAGGAGAATTTAAAACTAACGATAGCGTCAAGGCTTCAGTCGAAATTTCTGAAAGACGTCAAACAACCACTAATCATTCAGCGACACACCTGATGCATTCAGCTTTAAGAAAAGTTTTAGGTACACATGTAACTCAAGCAGGATCATTGGTTGATAGCACAAAAACTCGTTTTGATTTCACACATAATAAACCCTTGTCTGCAGATGAGATTAAAAAAATTGAGTTCTTAGTCAATAATGAAATCGCAAGTAGCCATGCAGTTCAGTCTGAAGTGATGTCCCATAAGTTAGCTCTTGAAAAAGGCGCGATGGCTTTATTCGGTGAAAAGTATGGCGATCAAGTTCGCGTTTTAACTATGGGCTCAAACGAAGCTGGCCCTGCTTTTTCATGCGAGCTGTGCGGCGGAACTCATGTTAAAAACACTTCAGAAATTCGTGCTTTCAAAGTGATTTCAGAATCTGGAGTCAGCGCCGGAGTTCGCCGCATTGAAGCTATCACTGGAACAGCAGCGATCAACTATTTACTTAAAAACACAGAAGAACTTTTGGCCGCTCGATCTGTAACCGGAGTCACAGCCGATAAATCAATCACAACATGGATCGACGAAAAAAAAGAAGAAATTAAAGATCTGCAAAAACAAATTAAAAAAATTCAGTCAAATCAAATCAATATCGATGAAATTATCAAGTCATCAAAAGAATTTACATCGCAAGTGGGTCCTGCAAAACTTATTTTTGCAGATCTAAATTTGGATGATCGCGATGTTCTTTCACAAATCTCAGATCAAATCAAAAACAAAGTGCCGCGCGGAATTATTGTTGTTATCGGACAAAATGAAAGCTCTCACCCCGTGATTATTTCAGTCAGTAAAGACATGAATACGCAATTTAAAGCAGGCGATTTATTAAAAGATTTCGCTCAGATTCTAGGCGGCAAAGGCGGAGGCCGACCTGATTTTGCTCAAGGTGCCGTACCTGACAGAGCAAAATTAAAAGAAGCTTTTGAGATGATTTCTAAAAAAGTTTTACAATAGAATTTAGTGGCAAATAAATGATTTATAGTTAGCTTTGACTGAAGCAATATAAGCTTTAATTATATTTTTTTGTTCTCCACACAGATCAAAACCATTTGATCCACATCCATCAGAAGAATAACCTAATTTATAAGTCTCTTTTTCAGTGATCAGCTCAGCATAACCTGGCTGAATTGCTTGCGCGCACAAAACACCAGGCTTACTTTCACCCGTTTTGCAAATTTGAGACGATTTTAAAATCGAATTCAATTCATTTTTTAAGTCTTCAGTTAAACAAAACTCATTTTGGACAGGGTCTAAATCAGAGCTCACCAAAATATGACCGGTTTCTAAATTAATTTTAAAAACTTTATTCACGATAATTTGATAGCTTCCTGAATTTCTAACGACAGTCTGTGATTCATCAATATTCAAATCGATTTCTTTTAATTTCAAATCTGACAAATTAACCTGATCATCACTTAGGATTGAATTGTTGCTTAAGTCATCGGGTGCTGGCGCCTTCTGACAATTTTGAAAAGCAAAAAATCCCAAAACAGCAGTCATAAAAATAACTGCTGTCAGCTTCATGCAGCTTTTCGATCTGTTGACGCCGGCGACGAAACGGCCATTAATTTACAACCACATTCACTGCAAAACTTGCTTTGCAGTGGCATCACGGCTTTACAATCTGTGCATTCAAGCCCATCAATCATTTGCTTTTTCTTTGGCCCCAGATCAATGTCATTCATATCGACAAGGCCCTTTTCATTCCATTTATCGATTTCACGAATAATACGCCAAATTTCAATTTGAGTTTTAAATTCTTTGATTTCGAATTGAAGCTGAACTTTATTTTCGAAATTTTTTCTTTTACAAAACAATCCTTTAGCTTCTAAAGAAGCGAAGTGCCCTTGCCCTAAGTTCATTCCATAGTTTTTAAAGAAATCAACGACTTCATTAAAATCTTTCGTTACAATTCCAAAACGGTCTGGAACTGCATTTTCACAGGCCATTAAAAGCAGTCGAAGAACATTATAATTAGGTTCGTCAAACTTAAGCAGTTCAGACTTCCCACCTTTAAAATAATAATACTGATAAAATTCAAAAAAAGATTCCAAAGCGACTAGATCATAAATAATAAAACCTTGGATTTCTTCTTTAGATTCAGGATCTTCAGGATTTTTACCATAAATATACTCAGCGAGCTTCAGCTTGACCATTACTTGTGTGGCTTGCTCTAACCTTTTCAATGATTCACCAAAAACTCTTTGCGAGTACTGACGCAAAGTCATCCATTCGATTTTAACTTTTGGTCCGTCTTTAAGACCTTTATGGTTTGCTGTATGAAAAATAATTCCAAAAACTTTAGGAATAGCTTCTTCAGCACAAGGCATTGGATTTTTTTCTAATTTAGCAGATTTAACTTCATTGACCGCCCATTTAAGTTTTTCAGCCATCGATTTAATAAATGATTTATGCACTTGATGAAGAGCTTCATATTGCTGTTTGAAACCATCTAAAGGAATTTCCACGACTTTAGTTTCTTGCATGGCCATGCTTGAGTAATTAAACTGCGACATTCCTAAAACAACTAAATCAGCAAAAACATAACCTGTGCCAATGGTCATCAAGTCGATATTTTTTTTATTTTTTTGAAGGCACAAACTAAGCTGGCCAGATTGAACAATAAAAACCGTTTGGATTTTATCGCCCTCTTTAAATAAATATTCGCCTTTTTTGAGCACCTTAACATTCGACATGAAACCTCAAATATAGGTTCTTTTCGTCTAGTTTAAAGCTTATCTAAAGTTTTTTTTGATCATTCGATAGAATAACGACTAAGTTTAGTTCGCTGTCTTATTTTGAGAACAAGGGTCTAAAAATGGACCTAAAAAATCAAGCATTAGCATCAGAGTAAAATTTCTTTTTCAAATCTTCCTGGACTTGGACCATTGTGTTTTCAAGTAAAACGTTAAACATTTGATCGGCTGTAACATTGTACATTTGAGCCAATGTTCTGAGTGTATGAATGGGCGGCTGAGAAATTCCTCTTTCCCAGTTAGATATAAATTGAGAAGTGCTGTAGCCAAGTTTGGTTGCGACGTCTTTTTGAGACAGCCCAGACGTTGATCTTTTTTCTTTAAGAAATTGTGCTAATTTATTGGCTTCGTTTTTCATTTTTTGTGTTCCTTGGTGCAAATTTTAACGTGTTTACTAAACAAAGGTATTAGTTTTTTTGATATATATCAATTTTTTTTAACAGTTTTTTAACAAAAATTTGACAGTTCGCTCAAAAAAAAGGAAGTCTCGAAAGACTTCCTTTTTGGGTTTGTAAATATTACAACGATATTAACGTTTTGAGTACTGACCGCTTCGGCGGGCTCCATGTTTGCCGTATTTTTTACGTTCAACCATACGAGGATCACGTGTAACAAAGCCTGCTTTTTTTAACGCATCTTTGAATTCAGGGTTAAAAGCGATCAAAGCACGAGTTACTCCGTGACGAATAGCACCGGCTTGGCCTGACTCCCCGCCACCCGCGACAACAACGCGTAGATCAAACTTTTCGGTTTGAGCTAATAATTCAAGAGGTTGCAAAATCACCATTCTTGATTGAAGACGAGTTAAATAATCATCAGATTTTTTTCCGTTGATTGAAACATTTCCTTTACCTGGCTTCATGTAAACACGAGCAGAACTCGTTTTTCTTCTTCCAGTTGCATAATAGATTTTTTCAGCTGCTGCCATTTTTTATGACCCTTTTTTAATTTTGATTGAATAAGCCTCAGGTTTTTGAGCCGCATGTGGGTGCTCTGGACCTTTGTAGACTTTAAGTTTTGTAATCAATGTTTTTGAAAGCTTATTCACTGGAAGCATACCGCGAACAGCTTCAGAAATTAAAAATTCTGAATCGTTAGCTTTAACTTGCTCAGCTGTTTTTTCTTTGAGTGATCCAAAGAAGCGAGAATGTCTGTAGTATTTTTTTGAATTCCACTTGTCGCCCGTCATTTCAATTTTATCTGAATTGATCACAACTACAAATCCGCCAGCATCTGCATGGGGAGTAAATGTTGGTAAATTTTTACCGCGTAAAATATTAGCCACTTGTGTTGCCAGACGACCAAGTCTTAAACCTGAGGCGTCTACAACAAACCACTTGTGGTCGGTCTCTTCTGTTTTTGCGTTCCAAGTCTTCATAGTTTCTCCGAAATTAGCGTCAATGAACCTTAAGTTATGACGAACGTGAAAGAGTGTTTTAAAGTTCGCGGCACTTGTTGTCAAGGTCCTGAGGATAGTAAACACGAATTAAAAATAGCCCCTGGGCGGCCGCTGGTGGACCCGCTGCTTTTCGATCTTTGGCTTCAATAATTTCTTTCATTTTTTGAGCAGGAAGGCTTTTTCTTTCAAGTAAGAGCTGAGTTCCAACAATATTTCGAACCATTTGCTTTAAAAAACCTGAGCCCGTGACTGTAAATTGAGCAATTCCAGGTCGTCTCCAGCTCCAGGTGGCTTGTTCAATTTCACGAACTGTGTGCGAAACTTCAGAGCCCACTGACTGAAAACTTTTGAAATCATGGGACCCTAACAAATATTTAGATGTATCGTTTAAAAAATCCAGGTCTAAGGGATGTCGAACCCAGTCGGTATAACGGCCTAAAAAAACACTGGGAGTTTCGCGATTTAAAATCAAATAGCGATAAGTTTTTTTATCGGGTGACAGTGTCGAGTGAAACTCATCGGGTGCAATCCAAGTTTTTTTTATCAGTACTGAAGACGGTAAATATTTTGTTATGGCGCGAGATAAGTTTAAACCATTTAAACTTTTTTCGGACCAAGTTGTATCGAAATGACAAACTTGATTGAGTGCGTGAACTCCGGCGTCGGTTCGGCCAGAAGCGAATAATGAAATAGGATGTTTAAAAATCTTTTCTAAACCTTCTTGAATCGTCTGACAAAGACTGGGTTTTTGTGAATGATTTTGTCTTTGCCAACCGCAAAAAGAAGTTCCATCGTAAGAAACAGTAAATTTAATTCGGGGCATAGTCGAGTTTCACATCCTGCGAACGTTGTTCGCGTTTCACATCCTGCGAGCGTTGTTTGCATTAAAAATCAAACGAAAGACCTAAATCGATATATTGGTTTGAAAACTTGAATGCGTCTGAATCAACTTCGATTATTTTGTACTCTAAAGAAACCCATAAATTACTGATGCCGTATTCGCTGTCCAAAGCAAATCCACTTTCTGAATCAAGCACGCTCAGATTGAACAAACCACCGGCGGCTGCATAAAAACCTGGGGCTCCGGTGTAATCCAGTTTAGTTTTATCTTCGCGTTTTTCAAAAAGAACTGTGTAAGTACCCCCGCCCGAGGCGTAAGGTGCGAAAATTTGTTTGTCTTTCCACTCAAGACGGTAAACGGCTCCGGCTGTTAGAGGCAAAGTGATGAAAGTGAATTTTTCTTGCGAAGCTTGTAAATTTGCAAGTTGAATTCCGTGACCTTGAGCATACATCAATGAACCGCCCACTTGTAATCCAAGCTTTCCTTTATTGACCCAAGGAAACCATTCATAATCGTAACCTAAAATAAGTTTCGAAGCGCCCTCGTAGAAATCATCAAACTTAAATGTTTTAAAAGTATTATTTCCGTTTCCGTTGGCATCGCGGCCTTCGATGTCGATTGAAATTTCGGGCTGCATAGCTTGGCCAAAAGTGATGCGACTTGATTCTGTTTTAAGAGTGCGTTTGACATCATAGATGTAGGTTCCATCTTTTTTAATTTTAATCAAACCCTCTTGCGCATCTGGGTGTTGAATGATTTGACTGTCTGATTCAACTTGAGCCTTTAGCGACGGAGATATGATCAGCAGCAGCGCAATCATCAGCAGGATTTTTTTATTTTTTAAAAAAAAACTTATTCTAGATATCAGAATTAAAAAAACGAATAGAGTTAAAATGGCGGCTAAAATTCCGTAATGAATAGAGATATAACTAAAAGCTAAAGCCGGATATAAAACACCACGTGTTGAAGCTCTTAAAAATTCATTTTTAGAAATGATATTTGCTATGGGTGGGCTGACTTCATTGTAAAAATGAACAAATAATTTTCCAAAATCGTTTTGCAGTAAATATTGATTGCGAAAAGCTCGAAACGTTTTTACTTCAGGGGCCATGTCTGAACCAAAAGCGGCCGTTGAAATAAAACAATGTTTGTCATATAAAATTCCGACAACTTCAGATGGCGCTAAACAGCTTTTTTGAGCGATTGTCGTCGCATCGGCTGAGACCGCTGAACCAGCCACCATAAAATAAATATTTTGCGCTTTGTTTTTGTTTCCATAAATAAAACAGTAGCGCTGATAATTTTTTAAATTATCTGAAACTTCTGAATTGGGAATATTGACTTCAGTTCCTTTAATTTCATAATCTTTAAAAATAGGCGCAACTTGCCCGGTGGTGAAATTAATAATCGCATTCGTATCGCCTGATTTATCTGATGCAACAGGAATCGGAAAAATGGCAATCGCATCAAAATCTATGGCGCCACCTGTGTTTGATGTATCGGCTCCGCCGATAATAAAATTTTCTGTTATATAAACTTTTGCATCGCCGGGTTCAAATTCAATTTTACAAACACCATAGCCCGTTGCTGAAGTGGCGCAGTAACTTCGGCTGGCCGTCGTTGAATCAGCGGGCGCGATGTAGTGAATTTTAATATTCACATATTTAAGTTCGTCAGTGACAACATCGCCCGACGCATCTGAGTCGATGCCGAAGCCCACTTTCGCCGTGTAAACTCCGGTTGTTCCTGTGCATGTTGTTCCTAAATTTGCAGACGCACAAATTGCACTCCACGGAATAGCCAAAGTCACATCCGCGCTGTCTGCATAGGTTGCCGCGGGAAGCGTGACCGAAGTTCCTTCGACTCCGCTAGCGGCCGAGCTTGTGGCAACAATTCGGCCGATTGCATTTGTGACTGCTTTAGTAATTTTGAAATTTGCTTTAAAAGATAAATCCGGGTAAACGCTTGTCGTGTTACAGGCGTTTAAACTTGTTTTGTCGGTACACGTGTTACAAGTTGAAACGTTGTCGGGCGAAGCGCAAGTTCCAGCAATTCCTCCGTAGACGATCGATTTATCGTCTTCAATTCCTGAATAGCCTGAGTAACTGATTGTATCGGGGCCAACTAAAATTTCGCCGGCAGCTAAAACTTGGATCGAAATTAAAAAAAGCAGAATGACAAATAAATTTGATTTCACTGCCTGATTGCACCATGTGAAGCGAAAAGTGTCTAGACTTTACAGGGCCGTATTAGCAAAAAATTCTTTCAGCGATTTGTAAACCGTTTAAGGCCGCGCCTTTTTTAAGGTTGTCCGAGACCACCCACATCAACCAGCGCTTTTTATTGTGTCGATCTTGATGAATACGCCCAACAAAAACTGGTTCTTCACCCGACACTTCGAGCGGAGTTGGAAAATCATCGGTCAGAACAGCTAAACCTTCGAAGCTACCAAGGGCATTTACGATAGCTTGTTGAGTTGCATCTTTCTTGAGTGTGACCCAAACGGCCTCAGAGTGTGAATTTAAGGCTGGAATACGAACTGTGAATGCGCTGATTTTTAAATCTGGAACGGCCAAAATTTTTGCGCTTTCATTCATAATTTTAGTTTCTTCAGTCGAAAACCCATCGTCGCCAAAGCTTCCGATTTGTGGGATGCAGTTAAATAAAATTTGTTTCGAAAAAGCTTTAGGTGTGTGATCCATTTCTTGGTAGTTTTGAGTTTGCTGAAGAAGCTCATCGTAACCTGGAAGGCCTGCTCCGCTAACAGCTTGGTAAGTCGAAACTGTTACTTCTTCGATTCCGAATTGGTCTAATAAGGGTTTTAAAGCCACCACTAATTGAATTGTTGAGCAATTTGGGTTGGCAATAATTTGTGGTTTTGAACTAGGATCAAGCAACTTTCCATTCACTTCGGGAACAACCAAATTAATTTCCGGATTCATACGAAATGCATTTGAATTATCGATCGCAAAAGCCCCTGATTTAACTGCTTGCGGAGCCCACTCTTTTGAAATTTCATCACCTGACGAGAAAAAAACCATATCAAGTCCGTCAAAACAATTTGGTTTTAAAATTTGGACTGGCCATTTTTTTCCAGCCAGATCAATATTTTGACCCAATGAGTTTTGGCTGGCAAACGGTCGAAGTTCCGCAAGAGGCTGTGCGTACTCTTCAAGAATATTGATAAATGTTTCGCCGACAACACCGGTTGCGCCAACGAGTCCAACTTTTAAAGGTTTTTTCCATTTTTTCATAGATTTTTTTAAGACTTCCTTTTGATTAAAAAATTAACCTTCTTCAATTTCTTCTTGCAGATCTTGTTCAGATGTATTTTCAGGAGCGTAAACACTGGCTTTGATTTGTTTTTGTTTTTTTCCTATACGTAAGACGCCAAAGACGGCTCCTAAAGTGGCGTAAGTTAAAAACATCACGAACAACATCACTTCAGGGTGAAGTGCGACAATCACAAGTAAGACAACCGCAACGATTAAATATTTAAAAGGCAGTCTTTGCTTTAAATCAAGATCTTTAAAAGAGCGGTAACGAAAATTTGAAACCATCACGATGGCCAGTAACGCGACCATTCCAAATAAAAGTAATCCGCGCCAATCGTTGGGGTCCCAACCTAAATCATCAAACGCAATGTAAGATGAAGCGACAATACCGGCCGCCATCGGAATGGGTAAACCTTGGAAATAATTTTTTTCAACGACGCCAACTTGCACGTTAAATCGGGCTAACCGAAGAGCTCCGCAAGCAGCAAATAAAAAACAAGCCATCAAACCCAAACGCCCAAATGGTTGTAGGGCCCAAAGATACATCAGCATAGCCGGAGCCACACCAAAACTAACTAGATCACAAAGTGAATCGTATTCAGCTCCGAATTTACTTGTCGCGTGAGTTAGCCGCGCTAAACGCCCGTCTAAAAGATCAAATATCGCGGCAACAACAACTGAAATTGCGGCGTATTTAAATTCGCCTTTGATTGAAAATATCAAAGAGTAAAATCCGCAAAACAAATTCGCTGTGGTAATCACATTCGGTAGTATATAAATATACATTCCTAATTTTTTGCCTGATTTTGAATAACCTTCTGCGATTTCTTGTGTGTCAGCCATAAAACTACACTACGAAAAAAAAGGGAAAAAACCAAAGAAATAAAATAAAACTGTTAAACCAATACTGCTTAAAACAGGCATTGAAAAATTATCATCAAGATTTCCGATAGGAACAAGCTCGGCCAGTGCACCGACAAAGCCCGCCAGTAAACTTGCAATTAAAATATGTTCCTGAATTAAAGTCGTCGATAAAAATAAAAAACATACTGTTGTACAAACCACAAAGGCAGCCATAAATCCTTGAACAGATTTGTGACCGAATATTTTATCTTTGCCGTACTTGATTCCGATGTAACTTGCGATGGGGTCGGCAAAAGCCAAAAACAAAAGACTGATCGACACGACACCTTGATTAAAAATCAGAGCGATTAAAATGACTCCTGTTAATAAGTACGTCGTACCCGCCAAGCGATTCAGCTCATTACTGCGTATGATCGGCTGAAATATTTTTGTCAGAGTTTTATTCATCTCTTTATTTTTTTGGCGCATAATATCGCCCGGCACAAAAAGCAGCCAGGCTGTGATCACAAATGCCATCGACAACCAAGTTGGTAAAAGGATCCAAGCTGAAAACATCGTAAAAACGCCCGCCATATGCCAAATTTTTCGGGCAATATGAAGGTCGGATCTATTTTTAAAACCGCTATGCGTTATATTAGTTTCTGTCATCACAATTCAAAGAACTTAAGTAATCGAATTTAGAGTGTCTATTGAATTCAAAGAAAAATTTCGCTTTGAGTTATGAACCTGATATGATTTCAAGCGATTGAACTCGCTTCTGCCCGTCTTTTAGGATCGACTCGATCGACAATTTATTTGTTCCGTTATTCAGTTGGATGAAATCTGTTTTGAAATTCTTTTCGCTGGTTTTAAATGTTTGTGCTTTAAAACCATTCGATTCGTTTTTAATCCAAATGTGTTTTTCAGTTTTAAGCGGGTCGCAAATATTCAAACTCAGCATCACTAAATTTTCGTTCGTTTTTTTAAATCGAGCCGGTTGAGTTTTTTCACAATTCACATCGACTTGAATCAGTCCGTCCACATGAGGATCAATTCCGGCCGGAGCTCTTTTAAGCTGGGCCATCGACTGACCCGTTGAAGTTAAACTGCTATTCGATCTGACCATTTCTTGAGGCGACAAACTGACCGCTTTTTCTGGAGCTATTTCAAAAAGGCTTAAAACAGTTGATGCCGTTAACACGACAAAGAAAATAATGATTATTTTTGTTTCGTTTAAAAACTTTCTCACAGTCCTTATTTCGGTTTTTTAAATCCAAAAATGAAGGACAGAAGTCGAGCTATTTTGAGACAAACTCGACTTTTGTAAGTGGTTTTTTATTTTTTATCGATGCTGATAGCGAATTTTTTGACTCCGGCGCCTTTGACGACGTCAAGCACGCTGACGACTCGGCCATGAGGAACATCTTTGTCGGCCGAAATAATTGCTTGAATGTCAGGATTTTTTTTTACTTCTTCAAGAGCTTTGGCTTGAACTTCACTGTCATCGACTATTTTACCATCCAGGTTGAGTTTACCATCACTTAAGATTGTAATATTTAATTTTGACGGCGTCGTCGCTTCGCCAGATGCGGCTTTAGGTAAATTCACATTAATGGAAGGCTTCATAATCATTGGAGCAGTGACCATAAAAATAATCAACACAACCAAAATGACGTCGACCAACGGAACAACGTTTATTTCGGCCATGACCTCATCAGAAGAATCCATTTTGAAAGCCATTAATTCATTCCTTTTTTCTTTGCGTAAGCTAAGCCAAGTTCTTTAACGCTTTCTAAACTTGTGAATACAGCTTTTACTTTTCGAATAAAATAATTATAAAAAATTCCGGCAGGTATCGCCACAAATAAACCTGCGGCTGTTGCAACTAATGCGACAGAAATTCCGGCCATTACAGTTTGTTGGCCTGCATCTGTCGCTTGCGCTAGATCGTTAAAAGCTTTCATAATTCCCAACACCGTACCAAGCAAACCAATAAAGGGCGCGTTGGATGCGATTGTTGCAAGAACTGCTAAATATTTTTCGAGCTCGGGCTTTTCAGTTAAAACGAAAGAATTGAAAACTTGTTCAAATCCGTTTTGACCGGATTCTTTGAAATACTTCATCGCTTGCGAAGCGGCACGTCCTTCG
Source organism: Bdellovibrio sp. (assembly GCA_043747435.1). Lineage (GTDB taxonomy): Bacteria > Bdellovibrionota > Bdellovibrionia > Bdellovibrionales > Bdellovibrionaceae > Pseudobdellovibrio. The sequence goes on from JAYTPD010000059.1 coordinate 40,589, forward strand.
ATGGAAGAAGGATCTTTGGCGATGTCTTCGAAATCTTGCAGGCTATTTGTTTGCAAAGCCATTTTAATTCGAAGGCGCACGCGATCACTTTCGCCAGAGATTTTTTTAAGTGTCATAAATCTTTCGAAAATCATACCAATTGATATAATACTCATGATCACAAGAACGATTAAAACCACTTGATCTGCGTAATGGGCTATCGCAAAAATTTTTTCAGCAATCATTCAGCCACTCCTTTACTTTCTACAAAGTTTCTAACATTATGGGTTCAGTTCATGAAAGCGTCAAAACTGTCTTCTATTAAGGTCTGGAAATTAGCATTTATTTTTTTTGTTGCGGCCTTGACTGGACTTTTGTCTTTAGCCAGTTGCCAAATACAAAGGAAACCTTCGATCATTTTAATCGCTGTAGATCGATTGGCATTTAATTCTTTCGCGTGCAGCGACGACAAAGCCAGTTCTAATTCGGGACTAAGCACACTTTGCTTTGAAGCTTTGCGCTTTACACATGCTTATACTACTTCACTTCAACCCGCGGCCGCAGTGGGATCTTTGCTAACCGGAAAATACCCTTTCGAACACGGCTTGCATCGAAGTTACGATCGGCTCAAACCTGAAATCAAAACATTAGCTGAAGTCGCTCGTCAAAATGGGTATCGCACGGCTTTTTTTAGTGGGAGCCCGGCCATTATGAAAAAAACAGGGCTTGCTCGGGGCTTTGATCTTTTTGATGATTTATCTTTTTTAGAAAAAAATAATTACATGACAAATTTTAAAAACCAGTCTGAAGCGGCTTTAAACTGGATCAGTGAATCTCGTGAAGATTATTTCATGACGATATATAATTCAGAACTTGAGTCTTTGAAAGAAGGCGAAACAGAAATATCTAGTTTTGAAAAAATCGATGAGAATTTAGCTGGTTTTTTTTCGACACTGAAGCAGCTTAACCAGTGGGAGTCGAATTACATTATTGTAGCTGGACTGCAAGGAGAATCCGATTATAATCGCTTGGCTGAAACTCCTTTTTCAAATTTGCACTCTGAAAATACAAATGTAACTGTTTTTATTAAACCTCCTCGACAAAAAGGGGACGAGGGCACCCATTGGAAAATTGACACTCCTGTAACATTGGCTGACGTGGGTTTAAGTTTGATAAAAACAATCAAAGACGATTATCTACCTGGTCCCAATCAGCTTTTTGTCCATTGGGATTTATCTGTTTTGTGGAAGAAAAATAATACAGATTTGAATTTACTCAATCCACGTAAAATTTTAATTGAAACAGTTAATCCTTGGAAAAAAAACTTAGAAAGCCGCTTTGCTATTTTATTTAAAAATTTACTCTATATCGAAAATAAAAATGACGAGCTTTACAACACATTAAACGATGGACTTGAATCGATTAATATTTCAAAAACAGCCAATTCGTCACAAACTGATTTTAAAAATGAAAATCGTGTTTTACTGACCAAGCTTTGTGATGAAAATAAATTTTTGCGCTGGTCTGATTATCAATTTGAAAATCAAGATTGGATTATAGCAAATCGTGAATACTGGTCGAAGCCAAATAATCGAAGCAAAATTCTGGATGATGAGTTCATTCGTTTCAAGAATCAGAAAAAGAGTCAGCCTTTAACAACTTTGATGATTCAATATTATTTTTCAAAAAACAAATTTGATTTACTTAAGCAATTAAATATTAATCATCAGTCAAAAAAACTAAGCTCTGAAAAAGATAATTTATTTGAAAATGCACGAAGACAATCACTTAATTTATCGTTAGAAAATGTGTGGGGTTTGTGGAACGAAAATCTAACTGTGGATCAATCGACATTGATTAAAGAGTACCAATAAGACATATCGTTATTCACCGGTAACAGTGTGGTTTTTTCGGCTAAAGAAGATTCAACAACCAAGCTTCCACCGTAGACCGAGGAAATTAAAATTTGCGACTGCGGTATCGTTTTCATCGAACCACTGTTAATTTCTATGTCGCGCTCGACACCCAGCAGTTCGGCAGGAAGCAAAACTTCTTGATCGATGTCAGTTCCACATTCGAAGAGAGTTTGCAGATAAGATTTCTGAATTTTTTTTAAGCTAAATCGTCCGACGCTGGACCAAGCTAATTCGTTTTTTATTTTGAAAATGACTAAAACCTCGAAGCCCACTGTGAATTCAGTTTTATTTTGAGCACTACAAAAATAATCTTGTGCAAGTAACAGTGCGATTCGAGTCTTATTCGCCAAGCTGCTTAGATTTTCTTTGTATTCGAAAGGTGTCGTGACATCTAAATCAGCTTGGGCCGAAGACAGGTAATGTGAAACTTCATCAATTAATTTTTGATTGTACTCTTGAGATCCCCAAGCTCGAACAACTAAACTTAATTGATCGTCCAATAAATGATAGACATGGGTTGTTGGCATTTTTATTTTTTGCTGCGAAGATCTAGACATCCACTTCATCATCATTAAAAAACTCCGTAGCGTCGAAGCTTGATGACGGCTTTTCTGTAGTATTCACCATCGTCAATATCGATTTCGGTGATTTTTTTCCATTTGTCTTTTGCACCCTGCTTGGTATCTGTGCTATCGACAACGCCGTAACTTTCGTCAATGATCGACTCTTGATAAAGGACACGAGCCTGACGTCGAAGCTCTTCTGTGTAGGCTTCAATTTTATCTTTTATCTTAGCATTTTCTGGATCATAGATTAAAGATTCGCGCAAAGAATTGATCGCGAGTTTAAGTTTACCCTCTTGAAAAAGAGTTTCGGCCTGAGCAATCCCTTTAACAGATTTATCACCGATTTTTTCTTTTATAAATTGAATTCGAGCCTGAGCTTTTGATTTCAGTTTTTTTGGATCTGATAAATTAGATTCGACAACACTTCGATACTGCTTAATGGCTTTAAAGGCCAATCCTTCGTTCTGTGATTTTTCGGCGCTAGCAAAAAGCTCTGACAGTTGCTGAAGTTCTTCATTTTTAAGTTTAGCTTCGGCCTCTTTAACTTGTCTTTCTTTTTCTAACTTTTCGGCTTCAGCCGTCAGTTTCACATACTCCGGAGCTGTCACATCAATTTGTGACATCGGCGTTAAGCAGTCGCGCATTTGTTCAACAGTAATCGAAGGCGTTAGCAGTTTTTCGCACTTCGCTGCAATTTGTGCAATCAGTTTTAAATTTTCTTCTTTTTGTTTAAGCGCTTCTTCGTCTAATTTTTGCTGAACGTAAGTTTTAATATTTTGATCGGCTTCAACTTCCATTTGCTTTGATTCTTTGTAGCCGTCTTTTAATAAATCGTGAATCCGATTTATTTTTTCTAAAGCTAAATCATATTTTTGTTGAGTCATCATTTGTTGAGCTAAAGCATAAAATTCTTTAACCTGATTTTGCTGCTCGGGCGTTAATTTTGTGAACGGATCGTTTTCATTTACAACTTGCGTCGCAATAGGCTTTTTATCTGACTGATCCAGAAGATCGCCCAAGTAAAAAGCCGCTCCTAAAAATAATAAAACCACGACCGCTACTAAAGGTTTATTGTTCGTGAATTTTTTAAAGCCTGATATTTTTTCTTCAGCTGGCGCTTGTGGATTCGTGAAAGTGTAAAACTGATTCGAGTCCGGATGAGGCGGCATTCCGGTGAAAGGTCCTCCATTGACATCCAGTTGTGGATTCATTTGATCTTGTTGAATCATCGGGATTTCTACAGGCAGAACAGCATCTAAATTTTGATTTTCGTCAATTCCTGGATCGTAATTGATTGGCGGAATTTCAATCTTATCAACTTTGTATTTAAAATTTGGATCGTGCAGCTCAAAATACATCGTGTTATCAAGAACGGTAATGACATCTCCACTTTTTAAGGTCTGTGGATCTGTCGATGAAACCGGAGAACCATTCAGAAAAGTTCCATTCACACTGGCCAAGTCAATGATCGTGTAATTTCCGTTTAATTTATGAATTTCATATTGTCTGCGACTGACTCTTTGATCGGGAATCACAATTTGACAAGACGGATCGCGACCGGCCACCCAAACTTCACCGACTTCAAGACGGAGCATTTCGCGGATATCGCCGTTGGACTTGATGACTTTGATATAAGGCACCTGTGGTGCAGCACCAATTACTGTTTTATCATCTTCGAAATTCAAATTCATATCTATTTTTGCAGATGTTGCTTCAGATTCAGGAACATCCAGCAGTTGAAATTCGTAAGGAGGAATTTGAAAAGACTGTCCGTGATCTAAATTCGAATTTTCAAGTTTTTGCCCCAACGAAAAAACATCGCCGAAACGTGACACCGCTTGAACTTGCCAGCGTCCATCGACATATTTAAGTTTAAAATGTTCTCTTGAGATTCCTTTTTCGGCTTGCAGTCGAATATCGCAGCCCTCTTTTCGACCGCCCATATATTCTTTATCATTTTTGAGCTCGATTTCACTGATCAAAGCTCCACGTAACATGACCTTTAAACGAGACATTAACGAATTCCCTCGCTCGCTAATTCACATTCTTTATTTTTTTTCTCGGCCAGCTTGTATTTAGAGTCCGCTTTTTTATCGTCTAGCATATCCATTACTTGCTGGTACATTGAAGCACACATATTAAAATTATGCTTGCTGTAGTAAGATTCTCCAAGCATTAATTTAGCCTGGACAAGCTCGTCAAATCGAACTTTAGATAAATAAAGGTGCCTTCGTGCAAGCTGATGATCAGATTCTAAATTTAAAACGACTTGAAAGAATTCCATCGCCCTTAAATAATTTCCAAGCTGGTAGTCTCGCATACCTTTAATAAAATTTTCTTCAGCTCTTAAGTGCTGGGGCGAATTTCTGTCTTTTTTAGTCTCTTCTCTGGCGTTTGCTTTTTCTTTTTCGGGAGTTGAATTCAGCTTGATGCTGATTTCATCTTCGTATTTTAAAGTCGGTTTTGCTTTACTGCTTTTTGCTTTTGTTCCCGTCATTATAAATAAAACTAGACCAAGGATAAGAACTGAAGCAATTGCATAAAACCTAAAACGAGGCTCATTCAAAAGATTTGTCTTCGGCGCAGACAATGGCCGTGCCTGATTTGGATTCTGATGAGTATGACGAGGCTGATTTTGCGCAGGAAAAGCCGATGGCTTTTGAAGAGGTTGTTCTGATCTTTGCGTTGGAACTTTGGGTAGAGTGGAAGGCTTTTGAACTTGCGGAACGGCTGAGGGAACGATCGCTTTTGGTTTGAGCGCAATCGCGACAGAGGCACCTAAATCATATTCAAACTTAATTTCACTGTCGCCAACGACAAAAGTTGAACCGCTGACAAGTTTCCATTGATCAACAGTTTCACCGTCAACTAAGACATTATTTTTTTGACTGATCTTAATAATTTCAAAATCTCGCTCTGTTAAGATAATTTGCGCGTGCGAGCGGCTGACTTGTGGATCATTCATCAAAACAATATCATTTTCGGGGCCGCGGCCAATCATCATTTTTTCTTTGTTCAAATGAAAAACCTGTCCAGCATGGGGCCCCTTCACCACACTTAACTTAACATTGATCTGAGGTTTCTGCTGAACAGCTGCTGACATCTATAAGGCCTCAACTTTGATTAAAGTCATCACAAAGTACTCGGCTTCGTTTTGATTGTTTAAAAATGCTTGGCAATAAATTTCACATTCAAATTGTGAAAACGGAATTCGATCAGTGTGTTTATCATAAGGTGATTGACGACTTCGTATCAACAAGGCCTCGATATTTTGCACTAAAGCGTTATCCGTTAAATTTTGGTAGGACTGATTTAAAATTGAATCTAATTGAATTTGTGCTAACTGAGCAAAGTTTGTGTTTAATGCGACCACGCGATTTGTTGTATCGATCACAATCGCCGGATGAGTCATCATTTCGACTAAATGAGAAAATTCAATATCTTTGTTTTGCTGAAGAGCTGATGAGCCTTCAGAGCCCGAACTCTGAGTCCAGACACGGTTCAAAAGTGTATTTACATTTGAAACTAATTTTTGAAAAGACGGATCGTCGAAGGGCACTTCCGTGCGATCAGATTTTTCTAAAAGAGCTTTATCGATTTGCTGATTTAAATTTTTAACGGGAAATTCAATCATGCGCCAGAACAAGAAAAAAAGAATCAATCCCAGGGCCGATGCAATTGTTAAAGTTTGCATAAATAAACTAATCACGCGGTCTTGATCTAAGCTTAAAGTGCTGACATCGTACATCACAATCGCATGATACTTTACACTGGGCTCTCCAGAGTTTGGATCATACACGCCAATCGGATGGCTGGCCCCGATCAGACTGGAACCTAAAACATCGACGACAGCTCGGGACTCATTTCGTGCTTTGATAATAAACGAGCTTGTAGTTTCACGACCTGCTTTTTCTGAAGGGGCGACAATTGCACCATCAGATTGTTGAATAATAAAAGCTTCTTTAACGCCGTCTTCTTTTAATGCCTCTTGCACAGATAGGTTCGTGAGCTGTCCAGACAACAAAGCTTGTTCATTAAATTTTGCCAATGCACGAGCAACGGATCTTGCTCTTTTTTTGGCTTCAATCATGTTCGACTCTTTAACAATGGTTGTTAAAGGGTACATCGATAAAATTGTGACACCAAAAATAAATAGCACCACAAAGCTCATCAAAACTTGTCTGAAAGAAAAAATAATCGCAAGCTTGTAAATCGAGGGCATCATTACATTTTCAATAAAAAATTCTGCTTTTTCACTTAAAGTAGGTTCTGCTGGCTTTAAGTTTTCATTCGAAATGGGCGACCCGTTCGTTTCAAATTCGGGCTGAGAATAATTTTGCATTTGCGGCGACATTTGATACGCATGATTCCCCTGTTGTGGATAAGCTTGGGGATAGTGAGGCTGATTTGCAGTCACGATCTGATTTTGTGAAGGCCCGCTTTGAGCTAAAAGCACCGTTGGAGACTTCAAAGAGTTAGAATGATTTTTAGGGCGAATATCTGGAGTCGGAATAATATCCATAATGATATCAAACAAACTGATTTTATCACCCATGCGAATAAGCGAGTTTTGAATTTTAATACCATTCACAAAGGTGCCATTACTTGATTTTAAATCAACGATCATCAGTTTATCTTTGTAAACATGAACTTCGCAGTGCTCTTTTGAAATTCCCAAAGATTGAACTTTGAACTGGCTTGAACCACCCCGTCCAAAAATATTTTTTCCCAGTTTAAGATCAAAAACTTGACCTGCTTGTTGGCCCGATAAAACTCTAACTGACCACATACAATTGATCTCCTGTTTTGAGCTTTTTCAGATCAACAAATCCAGCAGGGGCTTCAATCACCGATGATGATTTCCAATAAGGCCCCACGAACCGAAACGCTGAAATATGTGTTACAATTTTTTGAATTTCCATTCGTCGATCTAAAAAAATACAATCAATTTTAAATTTCATAAAGAACGTGTGAATATTATTGCAAGGTTTAATCCAAAGCGCTTGATCCATTTCCAATTTTTTTCTTCCCAGCAAGCCGCGGCCGCGAGCCCAAAAAGATTCGGCTGTTTCTAATTGATCCAAAAGAAGTTCAGCACCTGAAGTTGACGTTTTGTAAAGACGTGCCACTAGTTCCCCCCAGCCATCATGTTGATCGCGACAGGTCCAAACACCATGATAAAAACCGCTGGTAAAATAAACATCATTAACGGTAATAAAATAAGTTGCGAAGCCCTGGCCCCTGCTTTTTCAGCACGTAAAAATCGTTCCATCCGCATCTGAACAGATTGGTCTTTCAATACTTGTGAAATACTTGAACCTGAGGCCTCAGCATCGATCAGCACCGCAACAAAACTTGTGATCTCTTGCATATCTAGACGAGCCGCCATCTCTTTTAAAGCTTCAGTTTTCGATGAACCAATTTTCACATCTTTCAAAACCGTTTTAAATTCTTCAGCTAAAACAGATTGGCTATTCGAAACTTTATCCACAATTTTTTGAATAGCGCCAAAAAAATCAAGCCCTGCTTCAACGGACAAAGCTAATAGATCAATATAAAAAGGCATGTCGGCGCGAACACTTAATTCACGCTGTGATTTCATTCCTTTGCAGTGCATTTCAGGAAGAAAAAATCCAATTAAGCCTAAGCCCAAAACAAACGGAGGAGGAAAACCTAAGTCCAAAGAAAAATTCATAATCGCTAAAAAAACAGGAAACGCAAATCCCAAAAATATTTGCAAACCGATAAATTCGTCTTCGTTCAACTCTGAAGCAAGGCCGCCGATTTTAATCAGACGACGAATCTTTTTTCGATATTTTTCTGACTTAATTTTAGCTGCATGCTGCAAAGTAAATTGATGAACCAAAGGGCGACAAATATTGATGACTCCATTTTTAGATTTAATGGGCTCTGTTCCGCTGGCCCAAGAAAGTTGCGAAGCTCCAGGTTTACCTGCAAGTAAAGAAGAAACAAATAAGTAGACTGAAGCACCCGCAAGAATTAAACCTGCAAATAGCATTAGTTCTGCACTACCCATCGTTCCTCTTTTCAACTAAAGTTAAAATGGATGAAAAAATTAATATTAGCTTCACAGTCACCACGACGATCAGAAATTTTAAAAAAAGCTGGATATCATTTTGTTTCATTCCCTGTTCATGTATCGGAAATTCCTGACAAAAACCTAAATCTAGATGAGCAAATTATTGATATCGCTGGACGTAAGGCTATCGCCTGTTTAAAAAAAATCTATGCTGAAAACCAAGCCCAAAGTCTAGATAGCGTTGTTTTAGCGGCGGATACTCTGGTTTGTTTGGATGAAATCACAATTGGTAAACCTGAAAACGAACAAAATGCTTTTGAAACATTATCAAAACTTTCGGGTCGTGTTCATCAAGTCAAAACAGCCATTGTCTTGATTGATTTTCAAACACAAAAAAAAGTGTCTCATCTTGAGACAACAGATGTTCATTTTAAAAAATTGAATCCACAAGAAATTAAAAATTACATTGCAACAAAAGAACCTCTTGATAAAGCCGGCTCCTACGCGATCCAAGGATTAGGCGGTGCCTTCGTCGAAAAGTATACAGGTGATTTTGATAATGTGGTCGGACTTCCCTTGCATGCGTTAGAAAAACTCTTCAAACTAAATCAATGGGAATTCCTGAAGCTTCCAGTTATAAAATAGTTGCTGTTAGTAAACTTCAGCCCATCGAAAAAATAAAAGTACTTTATAAAAGTGGCCAAATTGATTTTGGCGAAAACTATATCCAAGAAGCTTTAGATAAAATTGAAAATCTTAAAGATCTTCAAATTCAATGGCATCTCATAGGTCCAATTCAAAAAAATAAAGTTAAATTTTTGAAAAAAAACTTTCTTTATATTCACTCAATTGACTCGTACGACTTGGCTTTAAAAATTTCGAATGCAGCATTAGAACTAAATCATCAACAAAAAGTATTTCTTCAAGTAAATTTATCCAATGAAACAACTAAATCTGGCTTTACGAAAGAAAGTATACGACAGCAATGGAGCCAGCTGATCGAACTTAAAGGGCTTCAAATTGTCGGTTTAATGACAATGCCTCCGCTTGAAAACGAAGCCGAAAATAATCGCAAGTATTTCAAAGAATTAAAATTATTAGGTGAATCTCTGAATTTAAATGAATTTTCGATGGGAACCAGTCATGATTATCAAGTGGCCCTTGAAGAAGGCGCCACTTGGGTCAGGCTTGGTACAGTTTTATTCGGCGACCGAATAAAGAAATGAGAACTCGATGGTGAATCCTTTCTTAAAATCAATGAAAATTGGATTTATTGGCGCAGGAAATATGGCGCAAGCTTTAATTCGCGGAATGGTCGAATCAAAAGCCGTTAAACCCGAAAATATAATTATTTCCAATCGTACTCCAGGAAAGTTAGTTAAGATGGCCGAGCTGTTTAAAGTTCAAACCCGCGAACACAACGAAATGATCGTCGAAGAATGCGAAGTTATTATTTTAGCGACAAAGCCGCAAGATTTACCAATGGCACTTGAAGGTTTTGCGAATCAAATCAGTGAAAAACAAATCGTTATTTCAATCGCCGCCGGAGTTAATTTCGAATCTTTGCAGCGACAAATTCCAGAGGGCCGCCTTGTTCGACTGATGCCTAACACACCGTCAATTATTGGTCGTGGTGTTTTAGGTTTTATTTGTGAAGAACCTGGCGACGAGTTCGTTAAATCTTTGATGGAAGATCTTTTTTCAAGCTTAGGAATCGTTTTAGAGGTCGATAGCGAAGATCAATTCGATACATTAATGATTTCATGTTCAAGCGGAACCGGGTTTGTTTTTGAAATGATGATGTACTGGCAAGACTGGATCGAAGAACGCGGCTTCACCGAAGAAATTTCAAAAAAAATGACGATTGAAACTTTTTTGGGAGCCTCACTACTGGCGGCCCAATCGGTCGGAGTTGATATTGAAGAATTACAAGCTCGCGTAACATCAAAAAAAGGTGTGACCGCTGCGGGTTTAAATTCAATGCGAGAACTTGAAATCGAACGAGCCTTGCGCTTAAGTTTCGAAAAAGCAGCGATGCGCTCACAAGAAATTTCACGCTCGATGAAGTAACTAGCTTAAGGTCTAGTGGCTAACTCGGCAAAATAATCCTATACTAAAGAAGGTCTTCGATCTGTTCAGGAGGAACATTTATGAAACATTACCCTTCAGAAATTGCACACAAAACATTTGAACGTAAAGTCATGGGCTTTGATACCGACGATGTTTCAGATTACTTAACAGTGATTGCCGCCCAAATGGAAGCCTTGTTACAAGAGCGTAATTCTTTACGCGAAGCTTTGAAAGAAAAAGAAATGTCTTTACTTGAATACAAAGATCGCGACCAAATTTTAAAAGCGACAATTACTTCGGCCTCGCAAATGTCAGAAAAAATGAAAATCGACGCAGAACGTGAAGCTAAACTCATTGTTAACGACGCTCAACAAAAAGCTGAACTGATAACTCGAGATGCAAAAGATTCTTTACGTAAAACCTACCAAGATATCGCGGACATCAAAAAAATGCGCATGCAGTTTGAAGCAAATTTAAGAGCCATGGTTCAAGCACATATGTCGTTGCTTGAACAAGGCGAACACTTCATGCCGAAAATGCGTATTCCTGATTTAGATATGAAATAGATATTTTAACAACAAACCGAGCTCTGTTGACAAAGAAAAATCCTATCGGTCTAATACCTTTTAGATAAGTATTTGTAACCCCTATCGAAAGGATCTTCTATGAAAGCATTTCTAGCAGCTTTATTTTTTTTAACTCTAGCGCATGCAGGCCCCAATGAACGCGTCAGCCAAATTAAATCTCAGATCGAACAGATTTCTTACCAGAACATCACAAACGTTAACAACAGACCTGAAGTTCGTGCTCAACTTGACTCATTAATTCAGGAACTAACGACAATCACAAAACCTGTTGATGAAACCACTTGGGTCACTTACGCACCCGGAAGTTGGCAACAAATTTGGTCGGATGAGCGCGATATGAGCCCCCCGGGATCGCCTCAACAAAACTTAGCGCAAATTTACCAATATGTTTCAGCTGATGGCTGGGGCTTTAATTTTGGAGAGCGCATCGTCGGAGCTCAGCAGCCCAATGTGACTTTTGCTTTAGCTGTTAAAGGAAGTGTGAGTGGAAACGAACAGACGACTGAAATCACACAAGCTTTTTTTAAGGCTTCTGCTCTGAATAAGGGTGATTCAATTGCTCAGCTCTCTGAGACAATCAAAGCAGGCACAAACACAGACTTTGCTCCTCGTGAGGCTGGACATTTTCCTCGTGGTCCGATCGGAGCCAAAGGAATTTTAACTTTGAAATTTATAGATGAAGATTTGAAATTAGGTTACACAAAAAATGTTTACACAGGTGATATCGAACTTTTTGTTATGAAGCGCGTAGCAGGCGTTCAGTAAGCTCAATCGTTGGCTTAAAAAAGAAAACTCTTTTACGGAGTTTTCTTTTTCTTCTTTTTTAATTTAATTTTGTATTCGGGATCGTTTGGTGACAGTGTTTTCTTTGTTGTCATTTGCATTTCGTCGTCTGTGGCCTCAACAGCTTTTGTTCCACTTTTTGAAGGTGATACTTCATCAATGTAATTTTCATTTGAAGGCTTAACCGGCTTAAAATAGTCTTGATTGACTCCATCATTGGTATCTTCTTGAAATTTTTTAGCAGGCTGAGCTGTTGTTTTCTTAGATCGGTCAACTGGATGACTTTGTCGGCGTGCTTCGCCACCACCAAATCCCCAGTTAAAAGCAGCGCCGACATGATAACCAACGGCTGAGTTCGAACCAATAACTGAATAACCGCCATTCACTTTAAAAGAAAAATCTTCGTTAAAAATGTATTTCATATAAAGATCTGAATCTAAATGATTCGGATTAATCGAAGCATATTTTTTACTGCCCGCATTGACTCGATTAATAATGAAATCTCTTTCAAAAGTTGAACTTGTTTTCGAGTCATCCACAACACTTGCAAAACCATTTAATGCTGCGCCTAAAATAAAACTGTCAAAATGACTTTCGGCACCCACAGCATAAGTTAACAAGGTCGAAAGACCTTCCATCCGATAATTAACACCAATCGCAGCAAAAGGTTTGATGTAATCAAACGAAAAAAGCATCACTGTGTCGGCGTGCACTTCAGAAGCACCATCGCTATTTAAGGCCGAATCAGTATCGCTCGCAATTTTTTCGATGGCGTGATGATAAGATAAATCAACATATAAATCCATCCAGTCATAAGTTAATAAATTATAGTCAGCACCAAGATGAACAAAGTTCAAAGACGAATTCCGCCGAGTCGCAAAGGCATCATTCGATTCAGAACTTCCGACATTAAGACCAGCAAATAAACCCAAATCTTTGATCAAAACATAACGCGCTTCAAGCCCCGCATCGATGATTTGAAAAGTATTTCCGTTCAACAAACTTTGCTGAGCACCATCAGCAGCAAAATTGGCATCTGTTTTAAAAAAGTTAACTTGATATTCGGAATCAAATCGACCTTGATTAAAATTTTTAAAAACTTCACTGGCGAAGAGGTTTTGACCCAACAACAAAAGTGATACGATTAAGGCAATTTTTTTTAAGTTTTTCATAGCCTTTTAAGTGTAGCTGAGTTCAAATCAAAAGGGAGTAGCCAAAGGTCGAGTTATGAGTTTATTTTCTGAAAATAAAAAACCTATCGTCGTTATTTTTTTAACGGTCTTTATTTATTTGCTCGGTTTCGGCATTGTTATACCTATCATTCCAACATTAAGTATTCAATTAGGCGCTTCAGCTTTTCAAACTGGACTGTTGCTGTCGGCCTATTCGTTGATGCAATTTATTTTTTCACCTTTTTGGGGCCGCCTGAGTGATAAATATGGCCGACGACCTATTTTACTGATTTGCTTATTCGGCGAAATTTTTTCGTATTTATTATTTGCACAAGCACGAAACTTAGAACTTTTGTTTATCGCGAGATTATTTTCGGGCTTTTTTGGCGCTTCGATTTCAACAGCATCGGCTTATATTTCAGATATAACGCCACCGAATGAAAGATCAAAAGGAATGGCCTTAATCGGAGCCGCTTTTGGCTTAGGTTTTTTATTTGGACCAGCCATGGGCGGCGGCTTAACCGTCTGGGCTGAACATCTCTCAGCCGATCCTTTTTTTAGAACAAGTTTTAGCTCGTATTGGGTGGCCGCACTTTGCTTCGTCACTTTCATTTTTGCTTTCTTTAATTTAAAAGAAACTCTTAAAAAAAATCCAAATGCAGTCCAACGTAAAAATCGTTTCAAAGAAATGATCCGTTATTTTCAAACTCCGGTTGTGGGTCCACTTATTTTTATTTTTTTCTTGGCTTCATTAGCCATGTCAACGATGGAAGCCACTTTAGTGCTTTTTATGAAAGCGCGCTTTGGTTGGGGCCTTAAAGAAGTCAGTTTTGGTTTTGCTTACGTCGGTATAATGATCGTGATCACTCAGGGGTTTTTAGTGCGTCGGCTGATTCCTAAATACGGCGAAAAACAAGTTCTTCGATTTGGACTTATTCTGATGTCGATGGGCTTATCCGGAATTGCGATTGCGCAATCCATTTTTGTTGTCGCTTTGACTCAAACTTTATTGGCTCTTGGAGTCGGCTTTGTCAATCCCTCAACATTAGGATCCGTTTCATTAATGACTGACGATAACGAGCAAGGCGCCGCTTTGGGAACGACTCAGGGCATGTCGTCTTTAGGCCGTATTTTTGGACCCATTATTGGTGGCGCTTTATTTGGATCACTTTCGATTGGCTCTCCATTTATTGTGGCCGGACTCATGACACTGATTGGGCTTTTTTTAGTGATTTCAATTTTTAATACTTTGCCAAATGCCGGACAAAAACCAACCCAGACTGCAGCTGTCGCAAGCAACGAAGCCGAAGTTAAAAAAACCGAGCGAACTTGATATGCTGAACAAGATTCATTTCTTTCAAATTGATAATCTTATTAAAAATCGTGTTCCTTTTGTTTTGCTGAATTTAGGTCCTAGCTTGATTTCACTTTATTCAAGCATTTACAAAAACCATCTACAGTCACACGAGGTTTTAACCTCAAAAGAACGAGCCCTGGTTTATCTTACAGATCAAAAAATTCCTAAAGACGCCGCTGTTTTAGTTATTTGTCAAAATGGCGTAGAATCATTAAAACTTTTTAACGAGCTTCAAAAAAATCTTTATACAAACGTCTATCTGATCGATGGCGGCTATCAGCAATTGATGACCGAAAGGTCTGAAGCCTGATATTCTTATTCGCATGAAAACACTTGCTGATCGTTACAGTCCCCAAGAAGTTGAATCTAAAGTTTACCAGTGGTGGGAGCAGTCAGGTTATTTTAAATCTGATGACCAATCGACGAAGCCGCCTTTTTCAATTGTTTTACCTCCTCCGAACGTCACTGGATTCTTACATCTGGGTCACGCTTTGGATCACACCATCCAAGATATGCTGATTCGCTGGAAGCGCATGAGTGGCTTCAACACCATGTGGTTACCCGGAACTGATCACGCCGGAATTGCCACACAAGTCGTTGTCGAAAAAGAGTTGAAAAAAAAGGGAACCAATCGTCACCAACTGGGTCGGGAAAAGTTCGTTGAAGAAGTTTGGAAATGGAAAACTGAATACGGCGATCGTATTTACAATCAAATGCGAAGACTGGGCGAATCCTGTGATTGGGAACGCGCAACTTTTACTTTGGATGAGGGCGTTTCAACAGCGGTTCGTAAAGTCTTTGTTTCTCTTTACAAAAAAAATTCAATCTACAAAGGTCAACGTCTAGTCAACTGGAGTGGCCCTCTAGAGTCAGCCATTTCTGATTTAGAAGTTGAATACCAGCAATCAAAAAGTTTTCTGTACCACATCAATTACCCTGTTGATGGTACGAATGAATTTTTGACAATCGCCACAACACGCCCTGAAACAATGCTGGGCGATACGGCAGTCTGCGTTCACCCCGATGACGAACGCTACAAAAAACTGATTGGAAAAACTGTTACAATCCCTTTAATTCATCGCAAAGTTAAAATTATTGCGGATACATACGTTGATCAAACATTTGGTTCTGGCGTTGTTAAAATAACTCCGGCTCATGACTTTAACGATTACAAAATCGGAAAAACGCACAAGCTTGAATTCATTAATATTTTAAATAAAAAATGTGAGCTCAACGAAAACGCAGGTCCTTATCAAGGCCTTAAAGTTGCTGACGCACGTAAAAAAGTGATCGAGGATTTAAAAAAATTAAATCTTTTAGTTAAAGAAGAGCCTCATGTAAATTCGGTTGGTCACTGTTCAAGAACAGGCGCAGTTGTTGAACCCCTTTTGTCAGATCAATGGTTTATGAAAATGCAAGATTTGGCTACACCTGCAAAACGAGTTGTTGAATCAGGCACATTACGTTTTGAACCAGAATCATGGACTAAAGTTTATTTACACTGGATGAGCATCATCGAAGACTGGTGTATTTCGCGCCAGCTTTGGTGGGGTCATCGCATTCCTGCGTGGCATTGTAATAACTGTGATAAATACACAGTGGCTGAAGTTGACCCAACTGAGTGCGAACACTGTCAAAGTTCAAAAATAACTCAAGACGAAGATGTTTTAGACACATGGTTTAGTTCAGCACTTTGGCCTTTCTCAACAATGGGTTGGCCGGCTGAAGATGCAAAATCAATCGAGACTCAAAAAACTTTTTATCCAACAAGCTATTTAGTGACCGGCCATGATATTATTTTTTTCTGGGTCGCTCGCATGATTATGCTGGGTTTAGAATTTAAAAAAGATATTCCTTTTCGTGTGGCCTACATTCACGGACTTGTGCGCGACAGCCAAGGTAAAAAAATGTCGAAATCAACAGGTAACTCAGTTGACCCGATCGAGATGATCGATCAATACGGCGCAGATGCTTTACGTTTTAGTTTTTTAGCGCATCTGTTCAGCGGAAAAGATTTCAAATTTAGCGAGCAACGTGTTGAAGGCTACCGTAACTTTATGAATAAAGTTTGGAACGCGTCACGATTTGTGCTTTCGAACTTAAGTGATTTCAAAGCCCCGCTTGAAGGAGTAAAAGCCTTACCCTCAAAAGCCCACTTATCTGTTTTTGATCAATGGATTATTGCCAAATTAGCTGTCGTTGAAAAACAAGTGCAAGATGCACTTGAGTCCGAAAAATATTCTGATGCCGCTTCGGCTTTATACCAATTTATTTGGAATCAATTCTGTGATTGGTACATCGAATTCACAAAACCAATCATGACTTCATCTTCACCTGAAGAAAAACACAACACGCAGCTTGTGATGGCGCAGGTCTTAAACCGAATTGTGCGCTTGCTTCATCCCTTCTGTCCTTTTATCACTGAAGAGATTTATTCAAATCTTCCCCTTAAAAACTTAGCGTGCATTATCGATCAGTACCCGACGGTTATGAACGATAAAAGCTTATTAGCTTTTGCAAGTGCTCAAGCGGAACTTGAAATCGACATCGTTAAAGAAGTTATTTCAGCCATACGAAATATTCGCGGCGAAAACCGAATCAGCCCAGCAGTTAAATTAAAAATCAGATTAGGCGTTAATCAAGACAATGTTCAAAAAATTCTAAGCCACAATCGCTCAGCTTTGATGACTTTGGGACGCTTAGAAGAAATGCTGATCGGAGACGAAGGCAATTTATTGAAATGCGCCGTAGCCCCGATTGCTTTAGCTGATGTCCGAGTCAAAGTGATTATCCCGCTTGAAGGACTGGTTGATTTTGACGAAGAAATTAAACGTATTCAAAAAACAATCGAAAAGCTCGATAAAGACGTCGGCCTTTTATCAAATAAACTTTCAAACGAAAAATTCGTTCAGAATGCTGATGAAGATGTCGTCGCCGCTGACCGAATTTTACTTGCGCAATCAAAAGAGCAAGTCATCGCTTTAAAAGAAGCTCTGACTCGTTTTCAATGATTTAACAGATTAATTAAATAAATCGTTATCTGACCGGGGCTGCTAAAGTTTTTTCGACAAAGCTATTTAAAACTTTTCCAGCATTCAGCGATGTTTTCGAGGCTCTAAATAAATTAATTCCACCGCAGCCAAGAAATTCAGCGCTGATAACTTCATTCGACTGAATTTCGGTGTAATCATCACGGCCTGGGCCCATCGAAACAGTTAATGTAGGTTTGTGATCACCTGCACCAGTCGTTGAGTTATTATGTTTTTCACAAATAATATTACCCTCGCGACTGTTTTTTCTTAAATAAGCCGTGATGCTGCGACCATTTAAGTTATATGAAATTTTTGAAAATTCAGAAACCGATTTTGCGTCTTTTTGATTGTAATCGACATGACAAGAAATAGACGTTGATGACTGCGGATTATTTTTTAAATAATTCTGCGCAGCAGGCGTTAAATTTTGTACGGTTGTTTTTCTGTCAGGGTCTTTGGTTCCATTTTGATTTGTTACTAAGATCTCTTCAATTTGAAAGTGAGGTTTTTTTGTAAAAACCTCGGCTGGCGAAGCGAATGGTAGTCCGCTGAATTTAAACTGCTCATAGTTCGAATTAATTAATATTTTATCGGCAAGAATATTTGTGATCGTATTTTCTTCAATCACAAAAAAATCATTCCCCGAAATTTGGCCACCTTCGAGTTGGTGTTTAAAGACTTGCCCGGTTGCAAGTTGATGATCTATTTCGTAAGTACTTCGGGAAGATTCACCCTGCTTTTCACATCCAATTGTGTACGCTTCTTTTTGTTCATCAACAGTCATGTTCGCTTTTAAAACTGTGAACGAAGCCGGCGACACATTTGCTGTGTGATCTACTGCTGACGCAGCTTCTTTAATCTGGTCTTCTTCTGATTGAGGCGTTCCCGACGAACCCCCGCCACTGTTACAAGCTGTCATCAAGGACACAATTGCCAAAGAATAAATAAAAAATTTCATACCAAAACCCCCTCAATATTTGTTAAGGAATAACATAAATTTGACTAAATGAAGTTAAAAAAATCATTGAATAGTCGCTCGTGTAATTTTGCCCTGTCAAAAAGAATGACACTCGTTAAATAAGACCACTTCAACTAAACTTGTGATGACAATATTAACTTCGATCTTAAAGAAGGGTTCCATGAAATCATATCTTACACTTTTTGCAATGATTTGCGTAACGACTTTAAACACGCAAGCCCAAACTCTTCCAGACGAGTCAGAACTTTGCAATAAAGTTTTTCAAGACAATATTTCTTTTGTAAAACAAATCGTTCCGCGTAACACAAATGAAATCACTTTCGTTACTTGGAATGCGCACAAATTGGCAGACCCAAAATTTATTCAAGATTTAAAAATAATTTCAACAACAGCTGATATTATTTTTATCCAAGAAGCTCTGCATTCAACCCAATTGCAGAATCAATTTTCAGAACGGCTTCCATTTGCTTTTAGTTTTCATAAAAGCTTTTGCACTTCAGAAAAAAAAGCGACTGGTGTGATGAGTGCCGCTCGATTTAAATTGCAAAACAATATGACGCTGTTTTCGCCCGATACTGAACCCATTTCATTTACTCCAAAAGTGAGTGCTTATTCTCAAATTGTGATCAACCAACAAATCATTCACTTGATTAACACTCACGCTTTAAATTTTAACTCTGGCATCGCCTTCGAAAATCAAATCGATCATTTAACACGATTTATTTCGCAATTAAAAGGCCCTGTCATCTGGGCCGGAGACTTCAACACTTGGAATGCTGGACGAAAAAGTTATTTAAATGTTGCTACAGAAAGTTTAGGCTTAAAACATTTAATCCCGACTTCAGATCATCGAAATCTTATTTTAGATCAAATTTACGTGCGAGGATTGAGTGCGCTTAAAGTTGAAGTGTTACCAAATACAACTTCAGATCATTTTCCGATGCGAGCCATTTTAAAATTAAATTAATCAAAGACGCTGATCATCAAAGACACTGGCAGTTCGAAGTCGAAGAGTCCGTATCGGTGCAGCTGAAAGTTTTTTCGCCTTTGCTCATCGAAAAGGATTGAATTTTTCCGTTACGCTCAACAACCACAAGCTCTTCGCCTTCGGTGTAGTAAGCGCGCGAAGCTTTTTCATCAATCATCGTTTCTCCGTCGGCACGAAGTGATTCAAGATAATCATCAGAGGGATTAATGGCTTGCTCGTCGGTTAAATTTTGAAGTTCGGGCATGCCTTGATCATTCAGTCGATAAAGCTGCAAGCGCTTTGTGGGGTTGTTATTTTCTAAATATTCATTTTCAGTTCGAATTCGTTTTAGTTTGCCGTCGGGAGTCTTGATATCCCACTGGGCCCAGTCATCCATTTTAACCAATACGTCCCCGAAAGCGGGCTTTAAACTCGCAGTTAAATGATCAAATTGGGGCCCGATTTTTTCTTGGTCCACAGCGTTTGCAACACCCAAGCACTGACCAAGCTGTTTAAGATGTATTGAAAAAGATTTTTCAACTTCGTCGATTTGATCTTGAGTCACAGCAGCACGTGTAGCTTTTTCTTTTAAAGCCTCTGTCTCGATAAGTTGTTTTTTAATGACTTCTTCAGACTTTTTATCGGTGTCTAATCGAGCTTTTTGATCAGACTGGTTATTTTCTGCAACGGTATCTATTGAAGATTCGCGATCTTGTTTAAAAAAAATCACCATAATGATGATCGTAATTAAAACTGCAAATAAGTATCGCTTTTTCATGATCAAAATTTACCCGTGCCCATGTTTGTTTGCAATGACTACTTAATCAAACCAATTTCGCGCAATCTTTGCATCAGAAAATCATGAGCCGTGATATCCGCATATTTTGCAGCCTGACCTTGGCACGAAGGCAAGCAGCTTAAGATTGATTCGGGGTGAGGATGCATAAAGAACGGCATTGAATAACGCGAATTATTTTTTCCGTCTTGAGGATTAATCACTCGATGAGTTGTTGAAGGAATAATATCATTCGTGATTCGTGCTAACATATCACCCGCATCAACGATCAGTGTTCCATAATCACTTTCAATATCAAGCCAAGTGCCATCGCGATCTTTTAATTGCAATCCTGATGTGGTGGCCGCAGGTAAAATCGTAATAAAATTAATGTCCTCGTGAGCAGCGGCGCGTACACAGCGTGGATCTACACCCTCTGGAATTGGTGGATAGTGCAGCAATCTTAAAATTGAATTTCCTTCGATAACCATTTTAGTAAAAAAATCTTTTTCAACTTGAAGTGGATAACTTAAAGCTTCCATCATTTGAATTCCGGCCACTTCAAGCTGAGAAAATAATTTATCAAACAAAGGGCGAAACTCGGGAACAGAATCATCAGGCCAAATATTTTTTGGATAATATTTTGAAAATGGATGACCCGTTTCCACTTCTCGTCCGACATGCCAAAATTCTTTTAAATCTTTCACCGGGGAATCTTTTGCGTGCTCTTTACCAAAAGCCGTGTACCCGCGCTGCCCGCCGCCAAGTTCAGATACATAAGATAACTTTTTCTTTTCAGGTAAAGCATAAAATCGCGCCAACACATCATAAGCTTCAGTCAGCAGCTCAGCCGAAACAGAGTGATCTTTTAAAATAATAAAACCGTAATCTTTCATTCCATGAAAAAGATTTTCAATAAATTTAACTTTGTCATTTTGTGAACCGTGAAGATACTCACCTAAACTAAGTGTAGGTACTTTTCGTAATGTTGTCGCTGTTTGCGGTGCAGTTTCCATCATATCCCCTTGGTTTAAACTTATTCGTTTAGACTGATTTGTTGAATTCTTAATTAACCACAAACTAGGTTTTTTTTCCACAATTCAACGATGCTCAATTCAACAATTTATTATACTCAAAGCGGATATCAAAAACCCGAATTTGATTC
Organism: Bdellovibrio sp.; assembly: GCA_043747435.1. Taxonomy (GTDB): domain Bacteria; phylum Bdellovibrionota; class Bdellovibrionia; order Bdellovibrionales; family Bdellovibrionaceae; genus Pseudobdellovibrio. The sequence goes on from JAYTPD010000059.1 coordinate 61,977, forward strand.
TGAGATGTGAATTCAAAATGAATATCACCATCAAAAAGTCTAAAAGCATGTTTATTTCGATATGGAGACTCTGTGTTTTCAAATCCTTTGTAAACGACGGGCCTAGGATCTTGCTTCAGAGTCTCTTCGATCACTTTTTTAAGTTCGGGCCTTGATATTCGAAGCATCCAATTTTGCAGAATTTCCAAACTAACTGGTGTAAATTCAACATTCAATTCTGCTTTTTGGACCTCTGCAGACCACCCACCCCGCGCATGAGCTTGGCTTTCGACGCTTGGTAAATAGGGTTTTATGTCCAAGATCGGTGTCCCATCAACAAGATCAGCCCCTGCAAAAATCAATATGTTATTTTTAATTTCGACCAATGAAACGAGCGAAAGCCCAATCGGATTCGGTCGGTGCGGTGACCTTGTCGCAAACACGCCGATGGGTTCTCCGTCTAATCTGGGCGGGTGAACTTTTGCATGAAACCGACCCGATGAATTCAGATGAAATACAAATTGCAACCAAACATGTGAATAGCCCTGTAGCCCCTGCAATGAAAGTTCAGGTTGCAAATCAGACCTTATTTCAAGCTCAGAGTAAGCTTCGGAAACAAGCCCCGCTTGACGAGGAACTCCAAATTTATCAGGATAACATGATTTTAAAAAACCGATGGGAGTAAAAGAAAAGCTCAAATCCTTAGACATGAGCTTTGGATAACACGACAAAGTCTTATTTGGAAATCAAATCAATTAAAACTGCCCGGACTTAGCTGCCAACTTGGCACGATCCAAAATAATAATTTCTTTACCATTCAAGTCGATCAAACCTTCATTTTTAAATTCAGTTAAATGACGTGATAAAGATTCATTAATCGTACTGGCTAACTGAGCAAATTCATTACGCGTTAATTTTAAATTCAGCGAGACACCTTGCGGAGTTTGAACTCCAAACCGATCTGACAAGATGACAAGCTGATAAGCGATTCTCTCTTGCACTGAAGCCAAATAATGAAACTGATTTGTTTTTTCAAAATTTTGAATATCTAAAACCGCTTGCTCCATTACCGATTTCAAAAGCGGATTCATTTGCTCCATCAATTTCATCACGGTCTCTTTCGGATAAAGCCAGACAGTCGTTTTCTTAACAGCTTTTGCATAAGATTGAAAAACCTGACCGCGTACAAGAGCTTTGTAACCAAAAACTTCGCCAGGAGAAACCAGTTTTGTGACGTACTCAGGAGATGTCGTACGGCCACGATTGCTTTCTCTGTTCACAAAAATTTTTACGCAACCTGATTTTAAAAGGTAAAGACCTTCGGGCTGATCAGTTTCTTTAAAAACAGTGTCACCTTCATTGAATGTGATCAATTTGTACGAGGGCTCTTCTTGAAAGTTACCGAAAAGCGGCGTGATATTATTACTTGTCATATTTAATCCTTGCGGTCGTGAGTTGTATCCTGCCATTAATTGAATTGTTTTTTCAGCTAAATTTGACATGATTTCTTCTTTCCCAGTTTTTAAAGAGTTTAGATCTCTGTAAATACGTGTTCAAAAACATATGTTCACTACTTTATGAACATAACATATGTTTACAAAATCTTAAACATAAATTCGAAGCAGGACATCTGCCTTTTGACTTGACTGCTTTGAAGCTGAAACATAAAACCAAGTAAATCAATATTTCACAATATTTTCAGGGGTTTACAATGCGACTGAATCCATTCATCAGAGCCGTCTTATTTTGTTTAATAATGACCCTATCAAGTTTAACTATCGCGCAGACCAACCCGCCCATCAAAGTAGGCCTTGTTTTGGATAAAGGTGGAAAAGACGACAAATCTTTTAATACATCGGCCTACGAGGGCGCCAAAAAAGCCGAAAAAGAACTTGGCATCGAATTAAAATATGTTGAAGCCACTGATATCAATTCACTTGAGGTACTTCATCGTAATTTTGCACAAAAAAAATATGATCTGATTATAGGAATTGGTTTCGCACAAACTGATGCCATCAAAAAAGTATCGGCTTTGTTTCCGCAAACTCAATTTGCGATTGTCGACGGTGAAGTCACAGCAAATAACGTGCGCTCACTCCTGTTTGAAGAACACGAAGGATCCTTTTTAGTTGGAGCGGCGGCGGCCATTAAATCAAAAACAGGTGTTGTGGGTTTTATTGGCGGTATGGATATTCCTTTAATTCGTCGTTTTCAAAAAGGTTTTGAAGCCGGAGTCAAATACATCAATCCTAAAGCCATCATCTTAAAAAATTATATCGGTGTAACCGGCGAAGCTTGGAATAATCCTGCGAAAGCAAAAGAAATGGCCTTGGCACAAGTTGGACAAAAAGCAGATGTGATTTTTCACGCCGCGGGCGCTTCCGGAGCCGGCTTATTCGATGCGGCGTCAGATAAAAAAATATTTGCGATCGGCGTTGATTCAAACCAAAACTGGATAAAGCCCGGCACAGTGCTGACAAGTATGCTCAAGCGAGTTGACGTAGCTGTTTTTGAAACCATCAAGGCCACCCAACAAAAAAACTTTAAAGCCGGTGTCATTCGCTTTGGGTTAAAAGACTCAGGAATCGACTGGGCTTTAGATCAATACAATGAAAAACTTTGGTCTGCATCTGAGAAAGCAAAAATGCAAGAAATCAAAAACTTGATCGTCACAAAAAAAATATCTGTTCCCGATTATTACATCACGAAATAATCTTTCACTATGCCAGATATTTTTTTTAAAGAAATTTCAAAAAAATATGGATCTTTTTACGCTTGTAAAAAGATCTCATTAGAAATTAAAAGTTCTGAAATTCATGCTCTGGTCGGCGAAAATGGAGCTGGTAAATCAACGTTAATGAATATTTTAGGCGGTCTCGTTACACCGACTTCAGGTACGATGACATTGGATCAGTCCGACTATTCTCCGGTAAGTGCTTTAGATGCTTATCATCATAAAATTGCTTTTATTCATCAGCATTTTGTCTTGGCTCAGCAGCTGACTGCTTTTGAAAATATTTTACTCAGCTCGAGCGCACGTTTTTCAAGTCTTCGTTTTTTACCTTTAGACGAAGTACGAAAAAAAACAGAAGAGTTTTTAAAAAAATTTAATTGGTTTATTCATCTAGATGAAAAAGTTGAAAATATCTCGGTGGGTGAACAACAACGTCTTGAAATCATCAAAGCGCTTCTGCAAAATCCAGAGATATTCATTTTTGATGAACCTACGGCTGTCTTAACTCCGCAAGAATCCACTGAGCTTCTTCAGTTTTTACTTGAACTTAAAAAACAGAATAAAACAATTATTTTAATTTCTCACAAGCTCAACGAGATAAAAAAAGTCGCGGATAAAGTCACAATTATGCGAGCCGGAGAAATTATTGCTACAGCACCTTGCCAAGACTTCACGATCGATCAAATAGCCGAGCTGATGATCGGACGCAAATTTCAAGACGTATTTCAAAGTCCGCTTTCTTCAGACGAAAATATAAAATTAAAAAAAGAAATTCTTATTCAACTTAAAAACTTAACTCTTTATAAATCTGAAATTTTTGCCGTAGCAGGCATCGAAGGCAATGGACAAGCTGATTTGATTGAAGCTTTGCTTCTAGAAGCACAGAATCAACAATTAAGCGTGGGCGATATCACTGAAGATCGCCTTCGGTTAAGTCTGTTTCAAAAAATGAATTTAATAGATCATGTGATTTTAAAAAATAAAAAAAAATTATTTTTCTATGGATTTCTTCAAAATCAACAAGCTCTTCAACTGACCCAAAATATCATCCAAGAATGGGATGTGCGGCCGGGTATTCCTCGACAAAATTTAGAAGAGCTTTCGGGTGGAAATCAGCAAAAATTTATTGTGGGACGTGAAATGCAAAATAATCCTGATCTACTGATTGCGGCTCACCCCACGCGCGGTGTAGATCTAGGGGCGCAAGCTTTAATCCATCAGTCTTTAAAAAAATTTTCTCAAAGAAATAAAACAGTTTTTTTAGTTTCGTCTGATTTAGATGAAATTTTAAAAATTTGCGATCGCTATATCATACTTTATAAAAAAAATATTTTTGGTCCTTTTTTAAAAAATCAACTGAGCGAAACTGAAATCGGACAGTACATGGCCGGAGCTTTAAAATGAAATTACGACTTTCAGATTTTGCGCCTTGGATTGGATTCGTTTTTGGTTTAGTTATTTCGTGTTTGCTGGCTTTCTTTTTTAAAGAAAATCCGCTTCATGTGCTTCAAGTTTTGGTCAGCAGCTTTATCAATTCTAAATTTGATTTTGGTCTGACTTTGTTCTACACAACGTGTTTAATTTTTGCAGGGCTGTCGTTTTCGATTCCACTTAAAGCCGGCTTGTTTCACATTGGCTGCGAAGGCCAAATCTTATTTTCGGCACTTGTTGCAGCCGTTGTTGGAATTTATTTTAACATGGGGTTTTTAGGGCATTTGTTTTTAGTTTTTTTTCTAACAAGTTTTGCGGGAATAGCCAGTGCTGGAGTGATCGCCTTTTTTAAAATTTATCGCAACGCTCATGAAGTGGTGGTCGCGATTATGCTGAATTTTATTTTTGCGGCTTTGACAACTTGGATCACGGTGAACAGTGTGCAAAATCCTGCATCTCAAAACCCCGAATCGGCCCTGATCGCTGAGCCATTGCAATTTTTAAAAAATGATTTTTTAAAAAATTACTTTGATCAATCGGCCGTTAGCGTATTTTTTATTTTTGCCGTGGTTATTTGTGTGATTCTTTATTTTTTAGAAAAAAAGACTTTGCTTGGTTTTCAACTTAAAGCCTTCGGAGCAAATCCAGCCGCCGCCCAAAGAATGGGAATTTCGTCTTTTAAAATAATTTCAATTTCAATGGGACTAGCTGGTTTTTTTTCGGCGATGGTCGCCCTCAGTGAAGTGCTTGGAAACTCATTTCAATATAAAATCGGTTTTTCTCCAGAGTATGGTTTTTTAGGAATCGCGGTGGCATTGCTCGCGCGGCAAAATTTAATTGGAATTATATTTTCAGCTTTTTTAATGGCCTGTTTGCATAAAGGCGCCTCAGACCTTGATTTAGAAACTCAGTTTTTGACTCGTGATTTTTCTAAAATCTTACAAGCTTTAATTATTTTTTCAGTGGCAGCTTCGTATTCGATTTTTGAAATCCTCAAAAAAAGGCTCGATGAAAGGCAGAATCCAAAATGATGGACTCTTTTTTTATTCTACTGATTTTGTCGGGTTTACGATTATCTTTGCCTTTAGTCTTCGCCGCATGCGGAGGCTATTTTTCTGAAAAATCAGGCGTTGCTCAGATTGCCTTGGAAGCTTTTTTATTAGTTGGCGCTTTTACTGCCGCAACAACTGCTTTTTATACGCATTCTGTATTTCTTAGTTTTCTAATGGCTGGATTGGTTTCGATGTTGTTCGCACAAATTTTTTGTGTCTTGGTTTTATTTTTTAATGCGCACTCGATTATTGTGGGAACAGGTCTTAACTTGCTTGCGATGGGACTTATTCCAATTTTAAGTAAAAGTTTATTCAATTCAACGGGCTCGACGCCTTCGCATAATTTAGATTTATTTAATTCTACAATTCCTTATCTGGTTTTAGTGATGACTTTTGCTCTAAGTTATTGGCTTTCAGAAAAAACGATTTGGGGCCTTCAAATGAAATTTGCGGGCGAAAAAAAAGCGGCTCTTGAAGCCATCGGTATTTCTTTTAAAAAACGACAGTGGCAATCAATCAGCTACGGAGCTTTTGTAACGGGTCTGGGCGGCGCGATTTTATCGACTTACATGGCCAGCAGTTATTCTCCGCTGATGAGCGCAGGGCGCGGATTCATCGCGCTAGCGGCTCTTATTTTTGGGGGCTGGAAATTACCAAGAGCTGCTGTGATTTGTGTTTTCTTTGGACTTTTTGAAGCATTGCAAATTCAATTGCAGTCAAACCAAACTTTAACAGCTCGCATTCCAGCCGAATTTATTCAGATGATTCCTTATTTGATAACTTTGCTTGCCTTATTTCTTTTAAAAGAAAAAAATCAAGCACCACGTGAACTGACTTAAAGGAGCTTTCTATGAAGTATTTATTTTTAATTGGATTGATTGTTTTGAACTCATCTTTTGTATGGGCCTGGGGAGGCCGCGGTCACGCAGCCATCTGCGAAGCGGCTGTTTTTTTAGTAAAGAATCAAAACCTCAAAGAGTTTTTGCAAAATAAACCGCAGATGATGGGGCATCTTTGCAATGTTCCCGATATTTATTGGAAAACTTTGCCTGCAGAAGTTCGAAAATTAGGAGACCCCGGCCACTTCATCAACGCCGAAAACTTAGGGCTAAAAATTAGCGAAATTCCCAACGATTACAAAAAAATTGTCGAAACCTACACGGGTCAAGAAAGCAAAGCGAAACAAAATGCTAAAATCCTTTCTGTGCCCGAAGAGCTTGGTTCAAACTGGTGGAGAGCCGAACAGTTTTACAAACGCGCGATCGCCGACGGACAAAATTTAAAAGAATTGGCGGCTCCAAAAAATTACAAAGAAGAACAAAACGAAGATTTTCCTTACAACAAAAATTTTTATGAAATGATCGTTAACTTAGGTCTGATGGGACACTTCATCGGCGATGCCAGCCAGCCCTTTCACAGCACGTCTGATTACGACGGCTACGCCGCCAACCACGGCGGTATTCACGCTTACTACGAAGACTCGTGCGTTGCATTTTTCGGCGCTGATTTAGTGCCCCGCCTAGTCAAAAAAGCTCAATCATTTAAAAATCCAAAATGGATCAATCAAAAATCTTTTATCGATAACATGAAAATTTTTAGCGAACTTGCTGTCAACGATATCAAAGAAATTATTAAGCTCGATCCCGTGACCATTCCGTCTGTGATTAAAATTGAAAAAGGCATGAGCTTAAAAACCCCTGCCGAACGAAAACCCGCTTCAGTCGGTTATCAAAAGTTTGAAAAACTGATGCTCGAAGAAATGTCGCGATCAAGTTATTTACTTGCGCACTTATGGGACGAAGCCTACAAATCAGCCGGCGAGCCTCCGGTCAAGGCCTATAAAAGCTACCGCTACCCGCTGACTCCTGATTTTGTTGTGCCCGATTATTACGATGTGGTCGAGACTAAGAAAAAGTAGTTATTACATGTTGATATTACTGTTGTTCAATCGAGTGCCTAACATTTTTTGTTCGGAAGTTTTAATTTGATTATCTAAGCTATAAAATCAAATCAAGTGCACTTATAACTAAAAACCAAGCCCATTCTTTGCAAAACCTAGCTTGTACTCACAAATTTCAGAAGTTGATAAGCTATTCAATTTCTCGAAATGAGACAACAAGGAGTTTTTATGAAAAGAATCATTCTAGCAACAATCTTAGCTTCATTCGCTACTTCAGCTGCACTTGCACAGCAAGAGGCTTGCGAGAAATCAAGTCGGCAATTGTATAAAGAAATTATTGTGTTTAGTGCGACTGAGCAAATGAAGCCAGATGAAGGCTTTGTTGGAAAACGCTTAGATCATGATTTGAAACTCTTAAAAAATTCTTCGCTGTCTTTAGTTGAAAAAGTTCATTCACTTGAAGCCGGATTTGCAAAATGTTTTGTGGACTTATCACACGAAGAAGTCGCACAAATTCAGTCTGACATCGAATTGTTTAGTAAATCTAAGAATCCTTTGATCACAGAATAGAATAAAAATCGATTGCACAAATAAAAAAAGCCTTGGTTTCCCAAGGCTTTTTTGCGTTTAACTTTTCTTTCGAAAAATTAGAACATGTAAGTCAAACCAACTTGGCCAAGCAATTCATTACCGCTTAGGTTTTGAGTAGCTGCGCCAGCTCCGGTAGTAGTTAAACCAGTTAATGATCCATCAACCATAACTTTGTTGAACTTTAAACCAGCTCCAACAGAAGCTTTTGTGTTATTTGGTCCAGGAGCAAATTCAGGAGCTGTATTGCTACCAGCAGGTGTTGTTGTTTCAGTTTTAGAATCGTTGATCAAAACTGTTTGAGTTACTGATCCACGTAATACTAACCAAGAAGCTGCATCAACTTCTAAACCCATCCACACTGGTAAAGATAATTCTGTCGTTTTTACTTCAGTCGTTCCAGCAGTTGTTTTAGATGTTACGCTATTTAAACCAACACCGTAGAAAAAGTTATTGCCATCTTTTTTGTGTTCGTTCGTTGCGCCAACTTTAATTGTCGTTCTATCGAACTTAGCAATTTCAGTTCCGTCACTAGTTTCAGTTTTAAAACCAGCTAAAGCTACATCGCCGTTAAAATAAACAGTGTCCATTTGGTATCCGCCGCCTAAACCTACGCCCAAAGTACCTTTAAACTTTGCGAAAGTAGTCGGAGTTCCTTTTGTAGAAGCTTCGTTTGCAAGGCCAAGTCTTAAAGATGCATCAATCGCACCCATTCTCATACCACCACGAAGACCTAATGAATTTTCTTTTTCATCAACAGCTGTTTTATCTTTGTAATTTGAGTAAACCAAAGTTCCAGCCCAAGCTACGTCGCCCGCTTTTTGACCGTATGTTAATTCAATTGGATTTTGCTGAGTTGCGATTGCAGCAGGAACTCCAGCAGGACCACGTAAGCCAATTACGTTGTCAGAATCATGACCTAAAGATAATCCCATTTTAGAATCACCCATAGAACGTACGACCATGCCTTCAGCACCATCGTTTGCATTGGTAGCTTTAGTTGCTCCAGATTCGATTGTTGCGTAGTCACCGCCAACAAAAAAGATATCAGATGGGTTTGTGTAAACCGTCTGTGTATCGATCAAAGCTGGAGATTGTGCTAAAGCGTTGTAACGTGCTCTAGTTGCGAATGCGTTAACAGAAGCTAAGGCTACTGTTAATACTAATAATTTTTTCATTTTGCGTCCTTTCGTTAAGTGCAAATTGGTTTTATTTGTTATCTCTTATATTTGAAATCGTAATGAGGGCGCGCATTAAACGCAACTGAAAAAATCTGTGAACACCTTTCTAAAGCTTTACTTATATGTTCAAACAGTTGCTGTGTGTGGACTATTCACATCACAAATTATGATATTTGTTTCAGCAAAAAAGTTTTCAGCCTGTTTGATTTAAATTTTGATTTTTTATTTTTTTCGTCTTAAAAAATTCTTACTATCCTTACCCACAGCGGTTTTTAAGAATTTTTCTGTTTTGAATAATTTGTGGGTTCAAATTTTCATTTTTTTTAAAGACATTTCACTTTTTGATTATTCATTCAACGTCTAACACTTAACGCGTAAGCTTAAGTTGCGTCGAGTCAATAGCTGGCCATTGGTCTTGTTTGTTGTGGTTATGTTTGTTTAAACAACTAGATACAGGTGTCTTGCTTCATCAGCTTGCATAATAAAAGATAAACTCATGACATTTATCATTCATAAATTGAATATAGGAAAATATGAATTCTACAAAAAAAAAATTACTCAGTGGTTTTATTAAACGCCACCCCGATGGATTTGGCTTTTTTATTCCAGACGATAAAGATCACCCTGATGTCTATGTTCCACAAAACTTAATGAAATCAGCGATGACGAATGATCGCGCCACAATTTTCGTCGAAAAAGAACGCGACGGAAGATTTCGCGGAGAAATCGTTCAAATCACCGAGCGATCGCAAAAACGTGTAGCGGGTCAGTTCAAGAAATTAAATGAAAAGTTTGGCGCGATCAAAGATGAAGGCCGCGGATGGGGCTTCGATCTTAAAATCCCACTCGAGAAATCAAAGAATGCAAAAGACGGCGATTTAGTTGAAGCCCGCATTATCACATTTCCTGATGAAGGAACTTTTGAAGGTGAAGTCGTCGATGTACTGGGCGATGCAAAAGATGCTTTGAACGATGTTCGCCGTGTTGTGATTACACAAAATATTCCAGAACACTTTTCAAAAGAGACCTTAGAGGAATCCAAAAAGTTCGGAAAAAATCCTGAAGAAAAAGATTTTGTGGGCCGCAAAGATTTACGTCACTTAAAAATAGTGACCATTGATGGAGCTACTGCAAAAGATTTCGACGATGCGGTTTACACCGAAATGACAGATCAAGGGTTTCATCTTTATGTTGCGATCGCCGATGTCAGTCACTACGTCGCAAAAGACTGCGCGATGGACAAAGAAGCCTACGAGCGAGGGAACTCTGTTTATTTTCCGAATTTTGTAATCCCGATGCTGCCCGAGGCTTTAAGTAACGGGCTTTGTTCTTTGAATCCCCATGTTCCTCGATTGGCTTTGGTCGCTGAAATGAATTTTGATTTCGTTGGCGAAATGACGTCATCTGTTTTTTATGAAGCAGTGATTGAAAGCCAAGCCCGCGTCACTTACGGAGAAGCGCAAGAGCTGATCGATGGCGAAGCCAACAAAGACTCTTTTAATGAACAAGTTTACGATAAATTAAAACACGTCAAAGAAAATATTTTTCGTTGCGCGGATTTAGCTAAAGTTTTGATGGCGAAGCGTTTTAAAGAAGGTTCTTTAGATTTAGAAGTTCCCGAAACCGAATTAGTGATCGATGGCGCCGGAGAGCCCGTCGATATTATTAAATCCGAAAGACTTTTTGCTCATCGCTTGATCGAAGAGCTGATGCTTGCGGCGAACGTGGCCGTCGCCAAATTTTTTGATAAACAAGAAATCAAAGCTTTTTATCGCATTCATGAACCGCCCGATTCAGATAAAATTTCAACTTTAGAGCGCTATATGAAAAACATGGGCGCCAGTGCAGCTCTTGCAGGTGGTAAACTTCAAAAAAGAATGACTCGTGCTTTGCAAGATTTTAAAGGTAAACCTGAAGAACAAATCATTCATATTTTAACTTTGCGCTCGATGAGCCAGGCAAAATACACGTCTAACAATCTAGGACATTTTGGGTTGGGCTTTGATCATTACACGCATTTTACATCACCGATTCGTCGTTATCCGGATTTGATTGTGCATCGCTTGATTAAAAATCAAATTATGCCCAGTAGTCGCTACAGACTGATGGCCGAAGAGGATTTGCAAACGGCCGGAACTTGGCTTTCAGCCACAGAGCAAAAAGCCGCCAAAGCTGAACGTCAAATTCAAGCCATTAAAAAAGCTCGATTTATGCAAAAATTTTTAGGCGAAAGTTTTGATGGCCTAGTCAGCTCGGTGACGAAGTTTGGTGTTTTTGTATTACTTCGTCAGTTCAATATTGATGGGCTAATTCGTCTGGATGATCTTGGAAAAGAAAAATTTGAATTCGACGAAGAGAATCTAACTTTAACAGCGAAACGTTCGGGATTATCTTACAAAATGGGCGATATGCTGAAAGTCGTTGTTAGCTTAGTGGATATCGAGCAAGGGCAAATCAATTTTGTGCTCGAACAAAATGCTCGTGGCACTGCAACTGAACGTAAAGAAAAATTTTCGGATCGCAAATCGACACCGACGCAAAATAAAAAAGGAAATAAAAATTACGCGCGCGAAAAAGTTGTTTTCAATTCAAAAGAAAAAGATTTTAAAAAGAAAAAAAACGAGGCACGCCCTGTTTTTACTAAACCTCCGCCGACAACTCAAGCGGCGCCGCCGCCTCAAACTTCGGGTCCTTACGAAGTGAAGCCTCGTTACGCCTCTTTGTCGGATTATTTAGACCAAAAATCAAAGAAAGGTTCGCATGAAGAGAAATCAGAATCGAAGCCCGCTTTTAGGTCCTCTCAAAATCGGAAAAACTCTGAAGAACGCAGCTCGCCTCAAGACAATTCTGGGGGTGTTCGCAAAGCACGGTCTTCGAAATTTAGTCGAAAAAATAAATCTCGGTAATTTTTTAAGCTCGGGTTCGGACTCTGCGGATCAAGAGCATTTGTCTTTTCCAACGCGCGTGCGACTCAGTTTTGAAGAATTGGGGCCAACTTTTATCAAGTTTGGGCAACTGTTGGCTTCGCGTCCCGATTTGATTCCCCCCGATTACATTGAAGAAATGTCATTGCTGCACGATCGTGTTCAACCCCTGAGTTTTAAAGTTATCGAAACTGTTTTGCTTGAAGAATTGGGTCCGCATTGGCGAAAGCATTTTTCTTCGGTTGAAGAAACTCCGATGGGCTCGGCCAGTATTGCTCAAGTTCATCGTGCCACGCTCATCAATGGTCAGCAGGTTGTCTTAAAAGTTCAAAAACCAGGATTGGTTCAAATTATCAACGATGATTTAAATGTTTTGTATTTTATCGCCGAATTGTTAGAAAAATATATTTCCGAAATTCGCGCTTTTAATCCCATTGGGATGGTCGACGAGTACTTTAAAACTTTAGAGCTTGAAACAAACTTTGTTGTTGAAGCAAATAATATTCGTAAAATTAAAGAAAATTTTAAAAAAGAAGATCAGATCAAAATTCCTGAAGTTTATTTTGATCTGATCACCGAGCGTGTTTTGGTCATGGAAGAATTGATTGGAAGGCGTCTGAGCCAGGATGGGGCTTTACAGCAGCCTCAAGTCGACCCGACCGAAATCATTAAATTGGGCCTGCGTGCTTATTTAAAAATGGTTTTTATCGATGGATTTTTTCACGGTGATTTACATGCTGGTAATTTCTTTATTTTTCCTGAAAATAAAATTGGACTGATTGATTTTGGCGTTGTGGGCCGACTTAATTCAAAAACTCAAACAGCCATTGTGAATATGCTGATGGCTTTATCAAAAGAAGACTACGTGCGCCTAGCTTACGAGTACGTTGATTTAGCTCCGTTTTCAGAATCGGTGAATGTTGATCTGTTCGCAAAAGAACTGCAATCTTTGATCTCGCCGTATTTTGGTCTGACTATGAAGCATATGAATGTCGGTAAGATTCTGATGTCGTCATCCAGTGTGGCTGCGACTCAAGGTTTATCGATTCCAACAGAACTGATGATGTTTTTTAAATCGATTGTTTCCATCGAGGGCTTAGGTCAAAAAATTGTATCTGATTTTGATTTTCTGCAAAACACTTTAGCCCTAGTCGGCGAAGTAGCGCAAAATCAATTTCAACCCACTAAATTTGTTGATGAAGCCACTTTGTTATTTCGCGAATCACGCGGTTTAATTAATTCACTTCCGCGACAACTGAACATGATCGTTCGGCGAATAAATTCTCCGAATTACAAATCAAAAGTCCATGTCGACGGCCTTGAAGAATTTCGCCGAAGCTTTGAAATTTCTTTCAACCTTCTGTTTTTGGGTATTATCATTGCGGCTTTAATTATTTCAAGTTCCATGCTTTACCCCCACCCCACCACTTGGGTGATGGGTGGCATGCCCGCATTAAGCTTGATTGGGTATTTAGCGGCAGCGGCTTTGGGCGTTGTGGCTTTTATTAACTACATTAAAAAATCATAGGAAACACGGATGCAACAAATATATTACGAGCTCAGTGTTTTAGCTAAATCAGTCCAATTTAAAAATTTATCTGGAGCTGCTTTGCATGTGGGTTTAAGTCAACCGCAACTTTCTCGTATTATTGCAAAGATCGAAGACGAACTTAAAATTGTTGTCCTTGATCGATCGGCCAAAAGAAAATCGGGCTGGACGGCCATTGCGTTTCAGTTATCCGAGATGTTTGAAAAATCCATTAAGCGGCTTGAAGGCGAGCTGATGAACATCAGTCAAAATCAAATGGCGGCTGAAATTCACATTGGCACACTCGAGGGGCTTTCAAGTTTTGCGATGAATGCCTGCAAACATTGTTTCGATCAAATTGGTGTTTCAAAAATATTTATCGAAATATATGATCTGAACGAATTGGAAGCACATTTTTTATCGGGACATTTAGATCTTATTTTTACTTCAAAAACTCCAGGCCGACAAAAATTTAAATATTTGATGGAGCTGGGTTTTCAAGTTCTTGAAAAAATTCAAAACAATAAAAATTATGCGGTTCTTTCAAGCTTTGAATACGGGCGTGCGCATAAAAAAGAATTTGATGATTTTAAACACGTGCTTGTGACAAATTCATTAGCGATGCGCCGTGAATGGTTTAAGCAAATTGGTGGCACAGGTTTTTTGCCAACAGAAGCCAAAAAGGGGAAAGCTAAAGAGCACGAACCTGTATTCATGATCGGATCTGAAATTCTTAATCCAAAACTGTGGACACAGATCACGTCTTCAATTGAAAACGAGTCGTAAAATAATATAAAGCGATCAAGGTATTTAAGCTCCAAAAAAAAGTTCTGACCCAATTTGTCGAGACCAGTTTTTCATAAGCTTGTTGATCAAATCCAAGGGCTAAAATGTTGTGTTGTGGTACTGACAAAAAAAATGTCGCTAAAAAAACGCTTAAACTTAAAATAAAAAAACTGATAAAATATTTATTTGTCGCTTCTTGAGTGAGCAAATAAAAAGCCGAACTGATCTGTAGAATCATCGCCGGGCCAACAATCCAAGTGATCCGAGACGAATGGGCTAAATGAAAATCAACAAATTCTTGCAATTTGACATACCTCATAAATGGATAATTTAAAAGCTGTATAATCCAGATCACACCGGTCATAAAGCTCGTCGACAAAATATGTAATATAAAACAATTTGAAGTACTCACAACCTATACATTGACACAAAATCAGGTAAAATTCTAACTTATGTCAATGCTTATGAAAAATAACAATATTCCAAGTGAACTCGACGCTTTAGCAAATCATATTGGGTATTTTATTGAGTACTGGGGATTTAAAAAAATCCATGGGCAAATTTGGACTCATATCTGGCTTTCTAAATCACCAATCGATGCAACAAGTTTGGTTAAAAGATTACAGGTCTCAAAAGCTTTAGTTAGCTTAGCGGTCAAAGATCTGATTTCTTATGATGTTATTCGTGTCCACGGGCAAGGTGATCGCCGAAAAATTTTACTTGTAGCTAATCCAGATGTTCAAACTGTTATTTCAAATGTATTACTTAAACGCGAAACAGTGATGCTTGAACAAATCAGAGCTCAGTTCGAAAAAACAAATGATCTTAACGAACAAACAAAAACTGATCTGGATCTTGATGAAGGTAAGCTGGTGTCGATGCAAATTATGATTCAGCTAGCGCAAATGTCTTTGGCGACTTTGATTGAATCTCAACTTAAGTTTGATGTCTAAAATACATCTGACTTTTGGGTCTCAACTTTTTAATCCTGCCCTTGTTCAAAAAGAAAACCCTGATCTTGTTTTTATGTGTGAACATTCCGAGCTTTGCACTTACTTTCGGTTTCATAAGCACAAGATTATTTTATTTTTATCAAGCATGCGGCACTATTCCAACGAACTTAAAAGTCTGGGTTTAAAAGTGGATTACCATTTTTTAAATGACCACGCAAAAAGCTTAAGCTTTGAAGATATTCTGCTACAAGCTTGTAAAAAAAATAAAGTCAGCAAGCTGTCGGTTTTTGAAATCGAAGACAAATTCATGGAAAAGCGTATTCAGCTTTTTTGCGATAAAAATAAGATCGAACTTCATTTACTTCGAACACCCATGTTTTTTGTTGGGCGTGAAGATTTTAAAAAATATCTTTCAAAAAACAAAAAGCCTTTTATGAAAACTTTTTACGAAAAAATTCGTGTCGGTACTAAAATTTTAATGACAGAAAAGGGTGAACCTTTCAACGGTCAATTTAGTTTTGATGACGAAAACCGACTGCCCTGGAAAAAAGGTTTAACATCACCCAGCGTCAACTTGCACACACCGGATTCTATCGATTTAACAGTGATGAAACTGGTTACAAAAGAATTTCCTGATCACCCAGGATCAAGTGAAAACTTTTGGATCCCCACCAGCCGAGACGAAACTTTAAAATGGATGAGCCAATTTTTTAAAGAGCGTTTTAAAGACTTCGGTTCGTATGAGGATTCAATCACTTCTAAAGAGAAATTTTTATTTCACTCTGTTTTATCTCCAACGATGAATTTAGGTTTGATCACTCCGAAAGAAGTTATTCAGGCGGCCTTAAAAGCCGCTGAAAAACAAAAGATCCCTTTTAATTCTGTTGAAGGCTTTGTTCGACAGATTTTGGGTTGGCGTGAATTTGTTCGTGGCATTTATCAAAATTATTCTGAAAAACAAGATGTCGCCAATTTTTGGAACCACAAACGCCAAATGAAAAACACTTGGTACACCGGCGAAACAGGGCTTCCACCAATCGATGACGCGATCAAAAAAGCGATTGAGCTTGGCTACAACCACCACATTGAACGCTTGATGATATTAGCCAACATTATGAATTTATCTGAGCTTCATCCGAACTCGGTTCACAAATGGTTTATGGAAATGTACGTTGATTCATCAGATTGGGTGATGGGCCCGAATGTTTATGGAATGGGTTTATTTAGCGATGGCGGAATCTTTGCGACGAAGCCTTATATCAGTGGCTCAAATTATCTAATTAAAATGAGCGATTACAAAAAAGCCGATTGGTGCGACGAAATGGATGGCCTTTATTGGAGATTTATTGATCGCCATCGAGAGTTTTTCGCAAAAAATTACCGACTGAGTATGATGGTGAAACTTTTTGATAAAATGGCCGCTGACCGCAAAGAAAAAATCGACAAAGCCGCGCAAGCCTTTTTAAAAAGAAACACAACCAACTAAATTATTCGCGCCAGACGTGGCACATGTAACCCTGAGGATTTTTTTGTAAATAATCTTGGTGATAGTCTTCAGCGCTGTAAAAAGGTTCAGCTTCAGTAATTTGAGTTACGACAGGCTTTTTAAAAACACCTGATAAATTAACTTCTTGTTTTACTTTTTCAGCGGTTTGCTTTTGGTTTTCATCTAAATAAAAAATCGCAGATCTGTACTGCGTGCCAACATCATTTCCTTGTTGATTTAAAGTCGTTGGGTCATGCAGTTTAAAAAAAGCGCGAATCAAGTTTTCATAAGATAAAATGTCAGCGTCAAACGTAACTTCGACAGCTTCGGCGTGATTTGTTACACCGGTTTTCACTTTGGTGTACAAAGCTTCTTCGGCCTTACCACCGCAATAACCAACTTCAGTCGTTATCACGCCATGGTAACTTCGAAGAAGTTCTTCGACTCCCCAAAAACACCCGGCTGCAATGATCGCTTTTTCTTTTTTCATAATAAACCTTCTTGTTTCTACTCGACTTATTTTTTTTCCATCAGGCACATCATTTCAAACATGGCATCAACGGCGGCCAGTGCCGTGATCTGAGACGTGTCGTAGGGCGGAGACACTTCAACCACATCGGCACCAACTAAATTTTCAATTTGCAGAGCACGTAATATTTTTTGAGTTTCATAAGTTGTCAAACCGCCGGGAACAGGCGTCCCCGTGCCGGGAGCAAAAGCGGGATCTAAGCAATCAATATCGTAACTCAAATATGCGGGGCCCTTGAAGCGGGGTAAAGTTTTTAAAAAATCATTCAACGAGTGATCACGAATATCATCGACGGTCACAATTTTGATTCCGTGTTTTTTGATAAAATTTAAATCATCGGCTGCAGCCAAAGGGCCACGAATTCCGATCTGAATCATTTGTTGAGGATCAACAAGCCCTTCTTCGACAGCATGTCGGGCAAACGCCCCATGGTGATATTCGCAGCCCCAAGCTGCGGGGTAAGTGTCTAAGTGCGCATCGAAGTGAATGAACGCCAGCGGTTCGTTATACTTTTTTCGAAGCGCTCTTAAAATTGGAAGCGTCGTTGAATGATCGCCTCCAACAGAAATAAATTTTTTATTTGTCGCTAAAATTTCAGAAACAAATTTTTCGATTTTTTCATATGTCTGCACTTGGTCAATCGGCACAGTTGAACAATCGCCAATATCAGCCGCTTTCATTTTTTCAAAAAGAGACAGCGCTCGAGACATATGAAAACCACGACCTAACGAAGAAGCGTCTCGAATAGCTGAAGGCGCAAACCGAGCCCCCGGGCGGTACGAGACTCCGCCGTCAAATGGAATTCCAAAAATTGCAATATCAAATTGATCTTTGATGTCGGCAATTGGCAGTCTAAAAAAAGTTTTGATTGCAGAAAATCTTGGAAACTCTCGCCCACTTAAGGGTTTGTATTCGTTATTCATTCTACTATTTTCCCAAAAAATGGGCTTGGTTACAATCGGTTTATCGATTAATGTAACTTCTTATGAGCTTAGTCAAAGATCAAAACGATCTGATTGAATGGTATAATCAAAACAAACGCGAATTACCTTGGCGAATGAATCGCGACCCTTATCGTATTTGGATCTCTGAAGTCATGTTGCAACAAACAACTGTCGCTGCTGTGATTCCGTATTACGAAAAATTCATGAATCGATTTCCTACCGTTCAAAAATTAGCGCAATCAGATTTACAAGATGTCATTGAAATGTGGGCGGGCCTTGGATATTACACACGCGCGCGCAACATCCACAAAGCTTCGCAAGTTATCGCTGAAAAAGGTTTTTCACATGAAGCGCACAAATTGATCGAACTTCCAGGTTTTGGCCCCTATACTTCGTCGGCGGTGGCAAGCCTAGCTTTTGGCGAAAAAGTCGGAGTGCTTGATGGAAATGTAATTCGCGTTCTTTCACGATTTTACGGGCTTAAATTAAATTGGTGGGAAAATAAAGAAAAAGAAAAGTTACAGAAATTATCAAATGAACTCGCTCAGACAAAATATAATTCTGAGATCAATCAAGGCTTGATGGAGCTGGGTGCTACAATTTGCACTCCCCGAAAGACTTTATGTTTGCTTTGCCCGTGGAAATCAAGATGTGTTGCTTCGAAAAATAATTTAGTCGAGCAGCTACCACTTCCTAAACCCAAGCCTGATTTTGAAATTTGGCAATGGACTTTGAAACCGATTTTACAAAAAAATAAAATACTTTTATATCCAAATGCGGCCACCCCATTTTTAAAACAGATGTTGTTTCCTTTAGGCGAAGCTAAAAAATTAAAAACAAAGCCCAAAAAATTTCATCTTAAACATGGGGTCACAAAATACGATATTTACATTACGATTGAAAAAAGTAAAATAAAGCCACCGAACAAGGGCCAATGGATCGAGCTCAATCAAATAAAAAAAATTAACCCAACTAGTTTGATGACTAAAATTCTTCATCATCTTAAGAAAGAAAATTTATTTTGATGGTACTTCAAGCTATTTTTAAATTTTTCTTCGTTTTAACGGCTTCAGCTTCTCCGCATCCTTTGACAGCCTCTTCGATCATCAACAACACGCAAACGAATATTGTTTACAGCCAACTTGGATTTCAAATCAGCTCCGTTCCGACCGGCTGGATATATAAAAATATTTCTGATTTAAAATCGCAATCAATTGAATTGGGCCCTACAGATCCTCTTGCGAAATCAACTTTAAGTTTTCGAGTTGAAGCTGTGGGCGCCAAAACAAATTTAGAACAATACGTGCGCCAGTACCTGCGCGACTACAACCAGTATGGATTTGAAGTGACGGGTTTACAGTCAAATAAGAAAAATAGAACGCCCTCAGTGATTGTTGATTTGACTCAAAAAAATAAGCTGACACGTTCAAGACAAGTTTTTTTTCTAAAGAACAATAAAATTGTTATAGCGACTTGCCTTGATTCGTTCGAAAACTTCGAAAAATTGATTCTTTCTTGCAACCAAATTCTTGGCGCTTTTGAATACAAATAAAACGTACGATTGTTGATTTAACTAACTAGCTAAATAGCCGCTTGAATAGTGATTTAACTTTTTGGCCTAAAGTCACAGGAGGAGTTCGGCGAGCCGAATTTCCTTGCCTAAAGTTTTTTGTCGCCGTCGATGCTGTTTTAGGAGCTTGCGGCTTGTTAACAGAACCATTCGATTTCTGATCGGGCACTCGATCACTTGAACGTGGAAATTTATTCGGGTGTTGTGGACGCGCATTGGGGGACTGAGTATTTTTAATTTCTCGAGGTTTAAAGTCTTTATTTTTTTGTTCGCCTTTAAAGTCTGAGCGTTTTTCATCACGGGGTCTTGGGGCACCGCCACTGTTGGTAGCTGGGCCAGCGCGATGACGATCACCTGAACCACCGCGATTGTCTCTGCGACCAGAGGGGCGTTGATCACGCCCGCCGCCGCCACTGCGTTCAAAGTTTTTATTGTAACGGGGCTCTTCGCGTGAAACAGCCGTAAAATTTTTAATTAAATCAGCTTCTTCGAGATACATCACATCGATTTTTTTCTTGGTGTACTCTTCAACGCGAGATAAAGAATCGATATCTTTATCTGAAATAAATGAGGCGGCTTTACCTTCACGTCCAGCACGGCCAGTTCGACCTATGCGGTGAACATAAGATTCAGCGTCCTGTGGCATTTCGTAATTTACAACTAAATCAACACCATTAATATCAAGGCCGCGTGCAGCAACATCAGTTGCGACTAAAATATTTTGGTCATTTTCGGCTTTGAATTTTTCGATAACGGTATTGCGCTGACTTTGGCTCATTAAACTTGAAATTCCCATGGCTGGAATTTTATTTGAAAGTAAAAAGGCTGCAATGCGATCAACGTGATGTTTGTAATTTGTAAAAATCATGGCTTGCTTTGGATTTTCTTTTTTCAAAAGCGAAATTAAAAACTGAGGCTTCTCTTGATCGCCTAAATGAATAATAAAATCTTTCACATGATCGGCTTTAGCTTGATCACGACTGATGTTAATTTCAACGGGCTCGGCCCCGAACTGATAAGCGGTGTTTAAAACGTCAAAGTTAAGTGTGGCGCTAAAAACTAAAAATTGGCGATCACGCGGAACGCGTCCTAAAATATATTTCATATCGTCTTTGAAGCCCATATCGAACATACGATCGGCTTCATCAAAGACAATGGCGCGCACTTGTTTCAAGTCGACATGATTTTCTTTATACAAATCAATCAAGCGCCCCGGAGTCGAAACTACAAATTGAAGCCCCGATTGAAGCGCTTCTTTTTGTTTTTCATAACCCGTTCCACCGTACAAAGGATAAGTTTTGATTCCGGTACCATCGGCGATCTTCACAACGTTTTCATTGATTTGATCCGCCAGCTCGCGAGTTGGAACTAAAATAAGCACGAAGCTTCGCGCGTTCCAATCTTTGAAAGCTCTTTCATGATTGGGGTCTTCTTTTGTGCGTAAGATTCTTTCAATCAAAGGTATTAAAAATGCCGCTGTTTTTCCGGTTCCTGTTTGAGCAAGACCTGCAACATCTTTTGCCGCCAAAATATGCGGAATAGTTTGTTGTTGAATAGGAGTCGCTTCAACGTATTTTAGTTTTTCGATGGAAGAGACTAGGCGAGGATCCAGATTTAATTCAGAGTAGTTCATGACTTTCATTGTGATAGTTGAATGCAGGCGTTGTGTCACGCTTGAAGAAATTATGCGTTGTGCAAATGTATGAATTTACGCAATTCCGAAACAAATTCTTCATATTTTTCAAAATGCACCCAATGACCTGTACCTTTGATCATCAAACCTGTGATGATGGGATTCACTTGCAACATTTTATCGAAAGTTTCCTGTTTGAATACATGAGACAATTCTCCGCGAATTAAAAGCACAGGCATTTTGAACGAGCTGACCTCCAGCCAACGATCTTTAAGATGACCTTCTTTCACAATTTCAAAGATGGCATTTTTTGAGAATCTCCAGTCGTATTGGCCATTCGTTTTTTCTTCTAAATTGGCTTGTAAAAAAGTCGACAGTACAGAATTGGGCTCTTTCGCTTGGAATTTTTTAAAGAACTCTTGATCAAAAAATTGCTTTGCTTCAGTGCGATTTGCAAACGGAGTTGGAATAATATCCAGCATATCATGGTAATACTGCGCAGCTTTTCCGTCGGCATCGGGCCCCATATCTTCGATGGTCAAAGTTTTTACTTTTTCAGGATAACGATGAGCGAACACCATAGCGTTACGCCCGCCCATCGAATGTCCAACAAGATGAAAATGCTCCCAGCCCAAATCATTCGTGATTTTGTACAAGTCTTCAGCAAAGATTTCGGGAGTATATCCTGTATCGGGCTTAAATGATCTTCCGTGCCCGCGCTGATCGTAGATCAAACACTGAAATTCATTTTCAAGTCGCGAAGCAATTTTTCTCCAATTGGCCGAAAAAGCCATTAAGCCGTGAACAAAAACAATTCTCTGGTTGGTATTTGTGCCCAAGACTGAATAGTTAAAATTATCTAAGAACATGGTTTTAAATACTCGACTTGATTTCCAGACTCAATTAAAAATAAAGATGCATTGAATTCTTAACTGACAGGAAACTTAAAGATGATGTCTTTAGACAAGCGCTACGTGCAAAAACTGCGAGAGGTCAAAAACTTAATTGACCCTCAAGCCGTACAAATTTTGCGACGCTTAAAAGAATCAGGTTTTCAAGCTTACTTAGTTGGCGGTGGAGTTCGAGATCTTTTGGTGAATATTAAGCCAAAAGATTTTGATATCGCAACGAATGCTCTGCCGCAAGAAGTGCGAAAAAAAATCAGCTATGCTTTTATTATCGGCCGCCGATTTAAATTAGTGCACGCTCGTCGCGGCGAACAAATTTTTGAAATCGCCACGTTCCGCAGAGCCGCTTCCGCCGAAGAACTTGTTACCGCCGAACAAGACGAACGTTTATTTGTTGAAGAAAATTTTTTTGGAAATATCGAAGAAGACTCTTTTCGCCGTGACTTCACCATTAATTCGCTGTTTTACGATCCCATCGACGAAAAAATAGTGGATCACTGTTTAGGTTTGCAAGACATTGAAAGCATGACCCTCAGAATGATTGGCTCGCCTCAAGAACGCTTGATGGAAGATCCGATTCGTATTCTACGGGCCATACGCTTGTCTCAAAAACTGCAATTCACAATCGAGCCCTCTTTACGAGAAGCTATCTTGTCTCTCAAAAACGAACTCAAACGGGGGGCACCGCCCCGTCGCCGCGAAGAATGGGTCAAATTTTTTAGGCTGCAAAATATCGAAGCCGCATTGATGGAGCTTTTCGACTTAGCCGTTTTTGAAACAGTGATTCCTAGTTTTCACCAATTATTTTTAGATGAACACAAAAGAGAAGAATTTTTATGTTACATCCGCAGAATCAATCTGATTGGCTTTGACCTCAGCGACACAACCGAATTATTTTCGGCGGTCTTACATGCTTACTTGCAAGTTGAATATCCAACCGGAGTCGATTTGAATCAGCTTTCAGAGGATGAAAAGTTTATGCTTTTTTGTCGTGACGAACTGGGCGTTTTCAAAGCTGAGCTAGGGACCTATTTTCAAGCCGCACAGTTTATAACATCATTAAAAAAAAGAGAAACTTATCTAAAAAAAGGCGATCGACGCCAAAGATCCATGGTCTATCATCAAACATTCTTACTTTCGCTCAAGCTGGCTTTTTTCACCCATCAAATCAGTGTTTCAGAATTTTTATTCTGGCAAACAGAACTTGAACGCCACAGCCAGTCTGTAAAAGCACAGCCATCTGCAAACGCCGATTCAAATTCCGTTTAAACATTTCTTGCCTCCGTATTTCGCCTAACGATCATTGCTTGCTGTGAAGAGCTGGGGCACCGCCCGCTTCGTACTTTGCTTTCAAAGTTCACATGAGAACAAGATCTAAAAAAACCCAAAAAATTTCGAATAAACAATTTTCTTTTTTACCACGAAGCAAAAAAGAACACGGAGGCTCTTTAGCTGTTGGCCGCAGGCGTAGTTATAGGCCCATGAGCTCTCGGCATTCTTTGCACGTAACACTTAAATCAAAACACGCGATTGGCGGGCGGTGCCTTTTCAAACATAAGAAAATGATACTTCGAATGATGAGAAAATCTTCACGGCTCTTTCAAGTGAAAGTTTATAACTATGCAATTTGTGGTAATCATCTGCATTTATTGATTAAAGGGCCTGATCGTTTGAGTTTGCAGAATTTTTTTCGCGTTTTTGCAGGGCATACGGCACAGAATATTTTGAAAATAGCGCCACTTAAACCAACAGGGGGCGGTGCCCCCTCTTCGTCACAAAACGAACGAAGAAACGAAGAAGGAAAGGAAGCGTGTGCGAAGAATCAGCGTAAGTTTTGGAGCTTCTTGGTTTATTCGCGGGTTGTGACTTGGGGACGTGAGTTTAAGACGGTGTCTTCGTACATAGACCGCAATGTGCTGGAAACTTTAAACATCATTGCCTACACAGTACGAGATCACACTCAATTTATAACATCTAAAAAACTAAATAAGTTGATCAGACTAGAATCGAGTTAGTTTAAAAACTTAAACTTAAGGCGTCTGCAGATTTCTTGATTGCGGCTTTCACAATCGCAGACTGCTGACATCGATCAAAGCTCGATAGCGGCTTTCACCATAGCTGATGAATCAATTCCGTGCTTACGGTAAAGTTCGATGGCGTTATAAGCGCTTTGACCAAATTGCGAGATCACACCCAAAGATTTCACTTTGACGTTGTAACCTGATTGCACAAATTGATGAGTCACAAATGAGCCAAACCCTAATAAAACTTGATGATCTTCCGCAGTGACGATGCGACCTTCGCATTGAGCTAAAAGATCTTTTAAAGTTGAAAGCTCGATGTGATTCAAACAGCTTTGGTTCACAACAACAGATCCTATCTTTTTTTCTTTAAGCAATTCACTTGCATGAAGTGCTTCACCAATTAAAGAACCTGTTGTCAGCAACATCACATTTTTTCCATTTGATAAATTATTTTTTAAAATTTGCGGAAAACCTAATTCGTAAGAAATTTTATTTTCATCCGATTTAAAAGTTTTGGGGAAATTTTCTCGGCCCAAAAAGAAAATTGAAGATTGAGGCTTTTGACCAGCGGCTCGGTCAGCAACAAATTTTTCAATCACTTGAGTCATCAAAATTTCAGCTTCTTCACTGCTTGAAAGTGAATAAAGATCCACACCCGGAATTGTCGCTAGCATCGACATATAGCTCAGCGCTTGATGTGAAGCTCCGTCAGCGGCATCTTGAAAACCTGTATGAGAAAAAACTCCCAGCACCGGAGCTTCAGACAACATCGCCATGGTTAATGGCAGTGCACCTTTGGTTACTCCAAATTGTGCAAATGTATCGACGACAGGAATATATCCTTGTTTCGACAAACCGGCCGCCGTAGAAATCATATTACTTTCAGCAACACCAACATCAATTGAAGCTTGCGGAAATTCTTTTCTAAAACCCGCTACGCCCGTTGAACCTGGCAAATCCGAAGTGACTGATAAAACGGGATAACCTTTTTTAAAAGCATTGATCATCGCTTTTGAAATTCCGATTTGAATTTTTTCGCCGGTATCAGGCACACTGGCCGCTTTCATCTTTTTTTCAATCATGATGAGTTCATCAATCCAAGTTTGAAAAAGGGCAGGAACTTTTTCATTTCCATAAATTTCTTTTAAAAAATCAGGAAGCTCTGTCGGAGACTTGCACGGAAAACCATGACCTCCACTGGCTGATTCGGCGGTTTTTTTGGTTCCGATGCCTTTCACTGTTTTGGCCCAAATGGCGACAGGCTGATGCGGATTTTTTACGGCCCATTCGGTCGCTTGTTCGATGGAGTTAAGACTAGCTTGGAGGTCATTTCCATTTTCGAGTTTTAAAAGTTTCCAACCCAAAGTTTCTAAAGATTGAAAAGTTGGGTTCATCGAAAAAGAATCCTGATCAATTCGTCCAGATAATTTGGTGTTATTATCGGTGATCAGCAAAACATAGGGTGCCACTTTTGATTTTTGCGCAAGACCTGGAATAGCTGCTAAAGCTTCTTTTGCTTCGCCCTCCATCGCAGCACCATCGGAAAGCACGCAGTAAGTGATGCGATTTGTTCCAGCTAATTTTTCAGCTAATGCTAAACCTTGCGACTGTGGAAAAGCCGAACCAAGGGGTCCATTACTGAGGTAAACTCCTTCACGAAAACAATGAACTTCTCCGTGGCCCGTCAGACCACTTTCAATCGAGCGAAATTTCTTTAGCGCATTTAAATCTAAACCCGCCATACCATAATTTGCTTTTAATGCGTACAACCCGTTTTCACAATGACCCGCATCGTTCACGATGTGAGCTAAATCAAACCAACTTTTTGATTGAGCATCGGCTTGTTGAAAAACAAAACCATGCAGCGCCGACATCAATTCAGCTAATGCGGCCGGACCGCCGTAGTGTGAAGCGGCACCGCCAAGAACCGCGTACATATCCATCAACGCAACCAAAGCGCGTGTTGAACGTGGATCGACTAAATTAATTGTCGATCCATTTTTTAATTTTGCTGTTTGTGCAAAGTGAGGTTTTTTATTTTGTTGTCCCGCTAAATAGTTTTTAACTTGCAGAGGTTTGATTTGTGTCATACTCATTTTTTATGACAACTACACTTTCAATTCAACAACTGCGTTCACTTCCAAAAGTTGACTTGCATCGCCATTTAGATTGCTCGATGCGCTGGAGCACTTTGCTTGAAATCGCGACAACTTTAAAGCTGGATTTTCCACAAAATCCACAAAAACAACAATCGCATTTTTTAGTGACGGAGCCCATGGTGAATTTAGAAGCCGTTCTGAATAAATTTTTAATCGCTCAAAAAGTTTTAGCCAGTGAAGAAATTTTAGAGCGTCTTGCATTCGAGGCCTGTGAAGATGCTTTCAACGACGGAGTTCGCATTCTTGAACTCAGATACGCTCCAACATTTATTTTAGACGGCCACCCCACTTTAAGTTTTGAAAAAATTCATCAAGCTTTTTTGCGTGGCCTTAATCACGCTCGAAAACAAATGCCAATCGCGGTTGGTCTGATTTGTATTTTACAACGAATTTTACCTTTAAATAAAGTTGATGCTGTTACAAAATTTGCGATTGAAAATAAATCGTCTTTTTTGGCAATGGATTTAGCCGATAACGAAGAAGGTTTTGAGCCCAAACCTTTTGCTCCTTTTTTTGAAGATGCGCGTAAAGCGGGCCTTAGAACAACAATTCACTCGGGTGAAGCCTTCAATCCAAAAGCGGCAAGCTGGATCAAAGACTCCATTGAAATTTTAGGAGCCGAACGCATTGGTCACGGTGTTCAATCCATCACTTCACCTGACGTTATGAAAATGCTAATTGAAAAAAATATTCCGCTTGAAGTTTGCCCTTACAGTAATTATCTGACTCAAGCTTTTAAAACTTATGAAGCTCATCCTTTAAAAAGACTGATTGATGCGGGGGTTTCGGTCACTTTGAATTCGGATGACCCAGGGATGTTTGCGTCAACTTTAACAGACGACTATTGGATCGCACACGCTTACCAAAAATTATCCTTCATCGATTTTTACAAATGCAATGAAACAGCTTACAAGCATTCATTTATTTCTGAGCAAGAGAAAGCCCAAGTATGGAGTCGTTAAATCTAGCGAACCTCAGAAATTTTTATCCTGAAATACCCGCTTATAAAACTGAGTTTTTAAAAGTGAGCGAACTTCACACAATTTATGTCGAGCAAAGTGGAAATCCCCAAGGTCGACCTGTGATCTTTCTTCATGGAGGTCCTGGCGGCGGAACAAACCCTGATTACCGCCGATTTTTTGATCCTCAACATTATCGTATCGTCATGTTCGATCAACGAGGCTGCGGACAGTCGGCACCGTCTGCAGAGCTCAAAGAAAACACAACATGGGATTTAGTCAGCGATATCGAAAAAATAAGAAATCATCTTGAAATCCAAGACTGGATTGTCTTTGGCGGAAGTTGGGGTTCAACGTTAGCATTGGCCTATGCTGAAACTTATCCTGATCAAGTTAAAGGTCTCATTTTGCGCGGAATCTTTTTATGTCGAACTTCAGAAATCAGTTGGTTTTATCAAGAAGGTGCATCACAAATTTTCCCCGACCAGTGGGAGCGTTACTTTGATTTTATTCCCGCAGATGAACGCCATGATTTTGTCACAGCTTACTACAAACGCCTGACAAGTAATGATGAAGAAATGCGCTTAGAAGCGGCTCGTATCTGGAGTCAATGGGAAGCTTCAACATCTAAGTTGTTTGTTGATCCAAACTTGATTAATTCTTTTGAAGATCCGACTCATGCATTGCAATTTGCGCGTATTGAATGTCATTACTTTATGAACAACGCTTTTTTTAAAACCAAAAATTTTCTTCTGGAAAATATCTCGAAAATTTCTAAAATTCCTGGAGTTATTATTCAAGGGCGCTATGATGTTGTGTGCCCGGCGAAAAGCGCTTGGGAATTGCACCGCGCCTGGTCTAACTCAAAATTGTATATTGTCGCCGATGCTGGACATTCTGCTCTTGAACCAGGGATCAAAAGCAAGCTCATCGAGATGACGGATTTTTTTAAAAATTATTAAAATTTCTGAGCATAAGTTTATCTTATGTGATCTATTTTTTCATATGAATTGAAACCAGTTCCAACTTGGGTTTTATTACGGCCATGCAGGAGGGGCCTGCAAGTTTTAAAAAAGATCTCATGAGGGAGTAAAAAATGAAAACAGGGAAGATATCAAAAACAACTTCGGCTGCAACACTTCTAAGCTTATTTATAAGTTTATTCGCAGCATGCGGACCAAATTCATACAATGAATCCCAAGCATTGAACAAACAAGGTGAGTTGGCCAGCAACATCATCGGTGGTGAAAACTCCTCATTAGATTATCAAAAACAAAATGGCATCGTTGGTCTATTGACGATTGTTGATGATCAAAATGGAAATGAAATGTCGATGGTTTGCACGGGAAGCTTGATTTCGGCAAACGTCGTTTTAACAGCGGCTCACTGTATCACTTTACAGCCGGGCATGAAGTTGGTTGCTGCACTCGTGATTTTTTCGAACAACATCGAAACCGTCATCGCTGAAATTAACAACAATGATTTAACAAATGTGCGTGTCGTTGATCGAATTCAAAGACATGATGCTTACTTAAGAGGTCGTGGTACAAATAACGATATTGGACTTGTTCGCTTTAAAGGGGACGTACCTGGTGATTTTAAATTTGCTCAACTGGCACCTGCCCAAACGGCTCGAACTCTTCGTAAAGGAGCAGCGGTAACTTTAGCAGGCTTTGGAGTTTCAAAATATGATCGCGACGCAACAACAGGTGAATTGGTTGGCTCGGGCGATGGTCTATTAAGACAAGTAACGGGGATTAAAGTTGCAAGCTTAACTCCGACCGGACAAGAAATTTCTTTGGACCAATCGCAAGGACGCGGTGCTTGCCACGGAGACTCAGGCGGACCCGCTTATGTTGTTGATCAAGTCACAAAGCAAAATCAGTTGGTTGGAATTACAAGCCGTGGATCTGGAAGTGAACTTTGTGATCGCATTGCAATTTACACCGGAGTCATGGGCTACGCTCAGTGGATTGCCGATAACACTTTAAAAATTAAGTCGACCACGAAAAAACCAACAAGAACTTTGGCTTCAACTCTTTAATTTTTCTATGATCAGCTGACAAATCTCTGTCGGCTGATCAAGCCAAACACGATGCCCCGAAGAAATCCTTTTATAATCTAAAAGGATTTTTTTTTGTTTTAAATCTTCTGCGATTTGCCTGTACTTCGCATCTTTTTCTCCGACAACCCAAGTGATTTTCAATTTAAACTCGTTTAATAAATCGCGAAAATCATCTTGCTGAGACAAAGACCACATCACTAAGGCGCGCTTTAGTTTGTCTAAATCGAAATCCTGCAAACGACGCTCTGGTTCTTTTTCAGAGTCTGCAAAAACGTTCTGAGCATTCCATTCTTTTAAAAAGTGTTTCCAGTTTTGTTCAGAAATTTGGTGTGCCCATTTCATATCGCTGATCAGTCGCTTATTTTTTTCGGATTGTTCCGAATCTGAGTAGCCAGGGTTCGTTGAGATAAAGATATACTCATCGAATTGATTCGGCTTATTTTGCAAAAGATGCAAACCTAAGCGTCCTCCCAACGAATAACCAACAAAAATTCTTTTTTGATAGTTTTGCAGCTCGAGCTCTTCGATGGATTCACTTAAATTCTGGGTGTAATCTTCAAACTCAAGAATATCTAAACTATTTTCAGAAAAAAAATCGGCACAAACCAAATCACAAGAGAACTTACAGTCAATGTGATCGCAGATCATATCCCAATCAGAACTTTGGCCTAAAAATCCATGCGCAAAATAAACTAGATGCTTTGGCATGCTTGGTCCCAATCATCCCAAAAGAGTTTCGTTTGTTCAGCTTGGGGTTGCAATTCGATAATCACATTTATTTCGGTCAGTAATTTCAATTGACTGAAATCAAAATCTGTTTGCATCAGTCGATATTCCCAGCTCCACATTTCAGCCCAGGATTTAAATTGAGTTTGGTGCGGATTCACAAAAAGTTCATTTTTAAAAACACGATTGAAAATTTGTCCTCCGAAATTATTGAGCACAACCACCCGTCTTTTATTTTTAGCTAATTGAGGCGTTAGTCCTAATGACGCCAAATCATAGAGCGCCGTTAAATCACCAATGAGACAAAAAGATTCTATTAGATTTTCGGACCATCCTAAGTAAGTTGAAATTTGACCATCGATGCCGTTTGCACCCCGGTTTGCGTTCACTTGACTGGACTTTTCGGAAGTAAAGCTATCCCAATGCCGAATCGGTAAAGAATTCCCTAAATAGACAGCTTTATTTTCAATTTGTTTTGAAAAAGCAAAAATAAAAGCGGGCTCGCTTAAAGGATATTTTTGCAGAAGTTCGTATTTTTTTTTCTGTAGACGTTCATCATCGGATTTTATTTTTTTTAAAATGTTTGGATCTGATTGAATATTTAATTTTTCAATTAAATTGAACTCATTCAAAAAAGATTTTTTTGACAAACCTGTAAACTCAAGATCAGTCAAATTATAAACTGGAATCGATAAAAATTCACTCTCAAGATCACGCCAGAATCTTAACGTGGGTACGCCACCCGAGCGAATCACAGATTGAAAAGTTTTATTTTTAAAATATTTGTTAACTAAGCGATCGCTCGAAAAAATTAAATATTCAGCCAGCTCAGAACGATGACGAAGTTGACTTAAAGACTCTGCGTAAGTTGGTATTTGATGTTTTAAAATAAACTGAATCACTTGATCAACTTGATAAGCTTGAAGTTCTCCGACAATCAACAAAGGATTTTGAATCGACTCGGGCAAAATAGATTTGCTTTTAGAAAAAGACAATTTCTGATTTTGCATTAGTATTTTCTTAGATGCAGTTGTGGCTTGATCGATTAATGGCTCGTCAAAACAAACGTTTAAATGCAAGGGTTTCTGCGCGTTCCAAGTTACTTTAAAATCAGTCGTAGTCTGATCAAAATCATAAGTGTGAGAAACATAAGTTGAAAAAAGTCCGACTTGCTCGATAGATTGGGGCGCACCCGTGCGGCGGTAAGACTTGGGCCGATCAGCAGAAATAATCATCAACGGAAGACCTTGAAAAAAAGCCTCGATCGTGGCTGGCAGAAGTTCTGCAACAGCCGTTCCTGAAGTTGTTAAAATTGCAACGGGTTTTTGCGTGGCTTTCATCAAACCCAAAGCGTAAAACGCAGCACTGCGCTCTTCAAAAAACTGAATCACTTTAAAATTTGTTTCTTTTAAACCTAAAACTAAAGGAGCATTACGAGCACCCGCACAAACGACAACTGTTTCAACTTCGGCTGATTGAAGAAAATGAAATATGTATTTTGTTAAATCGTAATTTGTCATTCACTGATACCCATCATTTTTTTTACTGAGCTGCGTTTAAGTTCAAGTTCTAGCAATTCACTTTCATAAAGACTTTGGCCGGTTACACCACAACCAGAAAATATTTTAATTTCATTCCTCGAAAAATAAAAGTTGCGAATCGCAGCGACACTCAAAATAGAATCTTGATCGATCAAAGTAAATGGAGCCGCAAAATAAGAACGCTCGTCTTGCAACGGAAGTTTAGAAAATAGAGTCATCATTTCTAAATTGTACGGGTAAAGACCCAGGGCGGCTGTTGGATGTAAACTTTGAATTAACTGCAACGCTTTTTGTCGTTCTAGATCGTTGCAGATAAAATCAGTTTTCAAATGTAATAAATGTTTCAATTTTAAAACACTCATTTCAGTTTTTTTAATTTGAGATTCAGAAATCAATTTTCGTAATTTATTTGAAATGTCATCGACAACAAATAAATGCTCTTCTTTGATTTTAACATCGTTAACGATCAAGTCGATATTTGGCTCTGTCGCTTTTAATGTTCCAGCAACTGCTGTTGTTTTAAGTTGTTTCGTTTTAGATGACCAATCGGCAATTAATTCGGGCGATTGCCCCAAATAGCCTTTCCAATCGCTGAGTGTATTTTGAGTGTCTATTTCAGTTTGCCAAAATCCATAGGCCCATCCAAAATGAGACTCTGATAGCAAATTTTTAAAAATCCAAATTAAATTTTCAGATTTAAAAGACGTCTGACATTTTTGTAAAATAATCGGTACTGTTTTTTGTAATTTTTTTTTCAGAAACTGATCTTGACTCCATTCATACTGCTTTTTGAAAGCTTCTGAATTCACATTTTGCCAAGCCACTTGAGGTTTTTTGGCCTGAAGCGAAGCTAATAACTCAAATAATTCACCACGATTCAAGACGGCCTCAGACTGGCCCATTAAATAAGACTCAACTTTTTTTTCAGTCCGCAGAAAGTCCCAAAATTGTGGCTGGCAAACAACAGGTTTTAAAACAGTATCTAATTTTAAGTTTATATTTTCGCTCGACAAGAGGGGTTCAAAAGGACCCATAATCAATTTAAATTGATCTGGGGATACCTGCATAAGAGCTCCATTTTTAAAGAACTCAAGCAGATCAAAGTTAGACTCAAAATTTTGCTTTACCACACATTCCTTGGTTGTTTTAAACCCTGAGTAGACTTATATGTTATTCTGTAAAAAATAACAAATGTGAAAAGAATTATGGCAAATAAAACGACAGTCAAAATTGGCAATATCGAAATAGGCGGACCCAAGTTCACAGTTATTGCGGGCCCTTGCTCGATTGAATCAGAAACTCAATTTCTTCAGACATCATCCGCCGTGAAAAAATCAGGTGCAAGTTTACTTCGCGGTGGAATTTGGAAAATGCGAACATCCGCAAAGTCATTTCAAGGTTTGGGAACTGAGGCATTTGATTTTATTAAAAAAGTAAAAGCTGAAGTTAAAATGCCTTTAGTTTCTGAAGTGACTGATATTCGTCAAATTGAAGATATTCATACGTTTGTTGATGCGTACCAAGTCGGCGCACGCAATATGCACAATTATTCTTTGTTGAAAGAATTGGGCCGACAAAGCAAACCCGTTTTGTTGAAAAGAAATTTTTCTGCCTACATCGACGAATGGCTGAAATCAGCTGACTACATTATCCGCGGTGGAAACGATCAAGTGATCCTTTGTGAACGTGGAATTCGTACTTTTGAAACAGCTACTCGTAACACTTTAGATTTAAATGCTGTAGCCTACGTAAAAAAACATAGCCAGCTTCCTGTTATCGTCGATCCGTCTCATGGAGTGGGCATCAGCGATCTTGTTCCACAACTTTGCTATGCTTCAGCAGCCGTCGGAGCAGATGGTTTGATTGTTGAAGTCCATCCACGTCCGAATGAAGCTTTATCAGATGGCGATCAAGCTTTGACCTTTGATCATTTTGATCAAATGATGCGCCAGTTAGAAAAAGTTTTAAATGCTTTTGATCGAGGGCTTCACAAATTATGAGCGCGCAGACACCAAATCCAGAAATTATTCGCTCGATGTTTTCAAAAGTGGCGCAAGAGTATGACAAGGCGAATTCTGTTTTATCAGTTGGAATTCATCATCTCTGGAGAAAAAAGTTAGTTCAATTATCACAAGTTAAGCTTGGCATGAAAGTGCTTGACTGCGCGACAGGAACTGGTGACCTCGCTATCGAATTTAAAAAATCAGTAGGACCCGAAGGTCACGTGATCGGCACTGATTTTTGTGCCGAAATGCTTGAAAGCGCACCGAATAAAGCTCAATCACAAAATTTAGAGATTCAGTTTGAACAAGCTGATGTGACAAAATTGCCGTATCCCGATCATGAATTTGATATTGTCAGTATCTCTTTTGGTATCCGCAATGTGGGTGATCCGCTTAAGGCCTTGCAAGAAATGGCTCGCGTTTGTAAACCCAACGGAAAAGTCATGATTCTTGAATTTGGTCAAATGAGAACACC
Source organism: Bdellovibrio sp. (assembly GCA_043747435.1). Taxonomy (GTDB): domain Bacteria; phylum Bdellovibrionota; class Bdellovibrionia; order Bdellovibrionales; family Bdellovibrionaceae; genus Pseudobdellovibrio. The sequence continues at coordinate 96,055 of JAYTPD010000059.1, forward strand.
CGTCATAAAAGATCTTTATCAGTTTTATTCTGAAAAAATTCTTCCCGTTTTAGGTGGCTGGGTGACAGGTCAGAAAGAAGCTTACGATTATTTACAAAAATCTTCGGCCGCATTTCCTTGTCGTGAAGAATTTTTATCTCTCATGAAAAAATCGAATTTTTTTAGCAAAATGAATTATATTCCAGTCAGTTTTGGAATTGCATACGTTTACACCGGCATCAAGAAAACTCTTTGACGCTATTTTTGTAAATTTGCACTTTTATACGCCTCATCAAACCAGACTTGACGAGAGCTTTTTTTTAGCGTCACTATCAATGACACTAAAAAGGAGTTTTTAATGAAAAAGATTTTATTCACGTTCGCGGTTCTGATGTCATTGTCTGCATTTGCAGAAAAAACAGTCGAAGTCGGAGGCGCAGCTATGCTTCCTTCAAAAGATATTATTGATAACGCAGTTAACTCAAAAGATCACACGACATTAGTTGCAGCTGTTAAAGCAGCAGGTTTAGTTGAGACTTTAAAAGGCAAAGGACCTTTTACCGTTTTTGCTCCAACAAATGAAGCTTTCGGAAAATTGCCTGCTGGAACAGTTGATACGTTGTTGAAACCTGAATCAAAAGCGCAATTAACAAAAGTATTAACTTACCATGTCGTTCCTGGAAAATTAGATTCAAAAGAACTTTTGGGCCTCATCAAAAAAGGAAAAGGCAAAGCTGAATTAAAAACAGTTGCCGGCGGAGTATTAACAGCAACTCAATCAGGCAAAGATATTTTGCTAACAGACGAAAGCGGTAAAACTTCTAAAGTGACAATTGCAAACGTTTACCAAAGCAATGGCGTAATTCACGTTGTTGACTCGGTTGTTTTGCCTAAATAGTTACAATTGGCGTGTCAGGTTTATTTTAGTAAATAACTGCACGCCTCTTTTTATTTTTTAAGACTACACACGATCTAAACGTGACCACATCAAATGATCGGCAAAGAGTAACCAAGTCATCGCTTCAACAACTGGAACAGCCCGAATTACGATGCATGGATCGTGACGCCCTTTTTTAGCGACATCTTTAATTGATGAAGTTGGTTTAAATCCAACACGAAATAAAATTGGCTGACCCGTTGTGATTCCACCACGAATTCCACCGTAAGATTCTGAGTTCATTTCTTTGTGAAAATCTGTTCCCTTTTGGACCACACTACCGAAACCATCTCCAAATTCAAAGGCCGATACGGCTCCAAGACTTAGCATTGCTGATGACATATCTGATTTAAATTTATGAAAGACAGGCTGTCCAAGACCTGCAGGAATATTTTTAATTTGAGTTTCGACGACTCCGCCGTAACTTTCTCCGTCGGCTTTAGCTTTTTCAAGAAAATGAACGATTTTTTCATTCCGCTCTGATGGAAAACGAGTTTTATAATCATCAATATCAATCGACCAAATATTTTTTATTTCATGAGCATCTAAAACAAATTCACCAATTTGTGAAGCGTAGGCTTTGACTTCAAGTGCAGGACTTATTTGCTGACACAGCATTTGAGCAAAAGAACCGGCGATGACACGGCATAAAGTTTCACGCCCTGAAGAGCGCCCGCCTCCGCGATAATCTGTGTGGCCAAATTTTATTTTCCATGTGTCGTCTGCATGACCAATGCGCGCTTGATTTTGAATATTTTGGTAGTCTTCAGATTTTTGATCGTGATTGCGCACAATCACACAAATCGGTGTTCCTAAAGTTTTATTTTCAAAAACTCCGCTTAAAATTTCAGGGCTGTCGGATTCTTGTCTTGATGTCGTGATAGAACTTTGACCGGGTTTACGACGTTGCAAGTTTTTATGAAGTAAATTTAAATCGATTGTTACGCCAGCGGGGCAACCATCGATAACCAGACCTAATGCAGGCCCGTGACTTTCTCCAAATGTTGTCACTTTAAAGAGATGACCATAAGTATTTGCACTCATTCAGAACTCCAAAATTCTTGTTGCTTACGAGCTTGTTCGAAAAACATTTCTAAACCAGATTTATAAATCATATTTGTTCTATTTGATTTTAATTTTTGCGCAAACTCAAGACCCATCGAGTTTTCAACATAATTAATATCGTAGATAATTTCTAAGGGCCAATGTGTCGGTGGATAAAGTGTATCTGGTAAGCGTGGTGCCGCCCAAATCAAAATTTTAAAATCTTTGCGATTGGCTTGGTGAATTTCACGCTCAAGACCTGTCTGGCTCGAAAAATAAGTAGCTTGCGGCAAAACACTTCTTATCATCGATAAAGTACCGCCTCCACCCCAAACTGCAATTTCATTTTGACGATTTTTAATATCAACAACAAATTTTGTAAACCCATCAACATCTGTATTATGCGCGAACAATTTATTATCTTTGAGCAAGAGTGTATTTGCAGATCGAAATTTTTGAGCCTTTTCCGTCGTATAGCGGCCTAAATCAAAAGCCACTTCTTTTAACGGAGATGTTACTGCTGCATATTTTAAACCGATCATTAAAAGCCAGGCTAAGTTTTTTTTTAATTCATCCGGATCAATTTCAATTTCACACATGAATGATTTTCGTTGATTAAAAAAATCTTGATGTTGTATCGGTGATCTTGAAAAAAAAATGGGTTTTCCTAAAACCGCCGCCCAGTGATCAGGCTTTTGCAAAGGCAAGTTCAGCCATTGAAAAATGCTTGGTTGATCTGCTTGTTCGTTAAAATTACGCAGAAAATTAATTTTCTGTTGATATTTTGAAAGGTGCCGATACCAATTCCATTTTCCATTTAAAGAGCGTGGCAAAAAACTTCGCTGAGATGGATTTTTCTGTTGCCAATCATATCCTTTAATTAACTCAGAAAAACTTTCGATCCTTGGAGACAGCTTAATGTGAAACTTCTGTTCATATTTTTGAACTTGATCTAAAGCCAAATCGATATGATCTTCATGTGTTGAAATGATCGAGCATTTTTGATTTTTGTAAAACTGAATATCAACATCAACTTCTTCTTCTGCAACTTCAAAAAAATCTGCCGTTCTAAACGACACCATCCAATGATGCTCAGGATATTTTTTTAATAATTCTAAAATATCTTCTTGAGTCAGCAAGTCTGTTCGAAGCTCAATCTTTTTAAAAATTTTCATTAGGCGAGATACATGAGTCAATTCTTTAAAACTGAGGGTGTAGTAGGCGTCTTTAATTTCAAATTCGTACTTAAGAAGCATTTTTTCTGTTTGCTGTGGCTCTAATAATCCTTCAGGCAGATGATAAATAAAATCTGCTTTTTCGCGAAATAAAAGATTTCGCTGGTTGTATCGATTTTGATACTCGGCAAGTGGACGTAAATTTTCATCTAACCGAGGCCGGTCTAAAAAAATTCGCCCTTCAGAATCCGTATTTCGAGATACAAAAATAATTTCATCAGTCGCGTGAATATGGGCAGTATTAAAGCCAGCCCCAAGTGAAATGACGTAACTTGAATTTTTTTTCGTGATCTCATTGTAAGTTGCAAGCTCGGCTTCTCGAAATTTTTGTTCTCCATCAGATTTAAAGAAATCTTGAACTGTTGATTGATACTTAATTTGTAGTTCTTGATCTAAATCGAAGTGTTTAATTACTGGAAAATAATTTTGGTGACGTCTTAATAAACTGGTCTTACCAGACCCACGGTGGCCTATCAGAACTCTTTTCACGGAATAACTCCGATGTCTTTCCAGAATGTTGGAAAGCTTTTAGTCACAACTTCGGGATGTAGAATTTGAATATTAAAGCCTTTCAATTTCATTAGACCCGCGGCCATGGCCATACGATGATCATGATCAGGATTAAAAATAATATGTTTTGCTTTATCTTGAGAACTACTTAAGCCTTCAATCACAATTCCGCCATCTTCGAGCACAGATTGAAATCCAGTTAAATCTAAAAGTTCTTTTGTTTTAATCAGCCGATTCGATTCTTTGCTTTTGAGTTGAACCGCACCGAATAAATGAGACGAACCACGAGCCATTGCACACAACACAGAAAGCACCGGAAATAAGTCGGGATAAGAGCTTAAATTTACTTCGATTGAATTCCAATGATCTTGCTTAACGATTTTCAGAACCGTATCGTCCTGATAATAGTTGATTTGCATTTGATCAAACAATTTTAAAAAAACCGAATCCGGCTGTATTGAATTTCTAATCCAATTTGTAATTTCGATATTTCCATCGATAACAGCCGCCGCCGCAAGCGAAAATGCTGAACTCATATCAAGTTCGGGGTGAAGATTTTCAGTGCTGGGAATTTGATTGGCTTCGATTAAAATTGAAATTTCAGCTGGTGTTTCTTCTAGTTTTATTTTCATCTTAAAATTTTTAAGAATTTTAAGCGTCATCCGAAAATAATCTTCAGAGGTAATTGGTTTTTGAATGACAATCTTTAAATTCTCAGAAAGTTTCCAACTATTTAAAAGTAAAGCCGATATAAACTGGCTTGAGTCTTGAGCATCGACATCTAGATGTTGTGGGATTTTCCAGCCATTGGATAAAATTTGTACGCTGTCTTCGTTGAATTTAATTTTCACACCAAGTCGTTTTAAAAAAACTTCTAAATCTTTTTGCGGTCTTTCAAAAATTCGTGGATGCGCATATATCTGGAATGAACCTTCCAGCTTTGATATTAAAAAACAAAAGAAACGAAATGATGTTCCACCCTGCCCAAGATTAAAAGAATTTTTTTTTCCAATTTGCTGTAAGGCTTTTTTCAAATAAACAACATCATCTGAATCGCTTAAAGTTTCAATTTTTAGATCAGCATTGTAAAACTGAATCACTTGAGCTCGATTCAGCCAAGATTTTGATAAAGTAAGTGCTGATTTGTAAAAAAACATTAGTACTCTTTTGTTTGTCTGTGAACTTCTTTTAAAATATTTGCTACTTTCACTTTTTGACGTAGGACTTTTCCAATTCGAATTATAAAAATAAAATCCAATTCGGCTTGAGCTGTCATTTTTTTATCTTTGAGTAAACAGGAATTCAAAATTTTTGAAGGTAAACCTTTTAAATCTGCACTTAGATGCGCTTGCGGATAAATATCTTCGATCAAATTCGAAATACGTATATAATTTTTTTCATCGATTAATTTTAAATGGTAGCTCCAGCGAACAGAAAATAAAATACCCAGTAAAACACAAATTCCGTGGGGCCAGCCGTAATAACTTTCTAAAACATGCCCCATTGTATGGCCAAGATTTAAAACACGACGAAGACCTTTTTTCTCAAAGGGATCAAGTTGAACTATTTTTTCTTTGTCTTGAATTAAACGAGGCAGAATTTTGAGGAACTGATCTGTCGTGAAACTCAAAGAATTTTTCTCAATAAAATAAAAGCTTGCAGAATCATTGATTAAACTGATCTTGAGCGCTTCGCCCAAAGCCTCTGTTAATCGGGGCGCAGGTTGGCTTTTCAATAAATTTTGAACGATATAAATTTTTTGAGCAAAATAAAAAGTGCCCAGCTGATTTTTTTTATTTTCAAAATTGAGCCCATTTTTACCGCCGTGGGCTGAATCAATTGCCGCCAACCATGTTGAAGGAATATGAATCAAATCACGACCCCTTAAATACAAACTTGCTAAAAGTCCGGTGAAGTCGCCAACACTTCCTCCGCCCACGGCCAAAAAAGTCATTTGCGTTGTCTGGGGTAATTCAAACTGAGCTATTTTTTTTAAAATGACTTCTAAAGAACTGAGCGTTTTAAGTTTTTCACCTGACTTCAGTGGAATGCGAGCTGTGAATTTTTGCGACCAATTTTTGAAGAAAGGTTTTTGATCAAGAATTGAATCATACAAAAGGACAGTCTCTTTGGGAAAAGCTGATCTCAAAGGCATTTGTAAACTAAAAATAACGTAGCTTTTATTCATTCCTACAAAATAAACCCAAACTTCAATGATATCAAGCATTAGGCCGTGATTCGAAGCAGTTATAGATTTAGAATGTTCTGTTCTTAATAAGACGATTTATGAAAGGATCTTTTATGCAAAAAATCAAAGTTGCGAACCCTGTTGTTGAACTAGATGGCGATGAGATGACGCGAATTATTTGGAAGTTTATAAAAGATAAACTGATACTTCCTTACTTAGACATCGATATTAAATATTATGATTTAGGTATGGAGTACCGAGACAAAACAAACGATCAAGTGACTGTCGACGCGGCCGAAGCCATTAAGAAATATAATGTTGGTATTAAGTGCGCAACGATTACACCCGATGAAGCCCGTGTAAAAGAATTTAATCTGAAGCAAATGTGGAAATCACCCAACGGAACAATTCGAAACATTTTAGATGGAACTGTTTTTCGCGAGCCGATCATTTGCCAAAATGTCCCGCGCCTAGTTCCGAACTGGACGGCTCCGATTTGCATCGGACGACACGCTTTCGGAGACCAATACCGAGCAACTGATTTTGTCACCAAAGGAAAAGGTAAATTAACAATTACTTTTGAAGGCGATAATGGAGAAAAAATTTCTCATGAAGTTTATAATTTCAAAGGTGATGGCGTAGCGATGGCCATGTATAACACCGATGAATCGATCACAGGCTTCGCAAGATCTTGTTTCAATCAAGCTCTAATGAAAAAATGGCCATTGTATCTTTCTACGAAAAATACAATTCTCAAAAAATACGACGGGCGTTTTAAAGATATTTTTGAAGATATTTATAATAAAGAGTTCAAAACACAATATGCGGCTGCTGGAATTGCTTACGAACATCGCTTAATCGATGACATGGTGGCTTCTGCTTTAAAGTGGAATGGTAATTTTGTTTGGGCCTGCAAAAACTACGATGGCGATGTTCAGTCTGATACAGTGGCCCAAGGTTTTGGTTCGCTGGGTTTAATGACTTCTGTTCTGATTACGCCTGACGGAAAAACAATGGAGTCTGAAGCGGCCCACGGAACCGTCACACGACATTACCGAGCTCATCAAAAAGGACAGCCGACTTCAACAAATCCGATCGCTTCAATATTTGCGTGGACTCGCGGCCTTGAACACAGAGCCAAGCTTGATAACAACACAGCCTTAGATAAATTCGCAAAGACTTTAGAAAAAGTCTGCGTGCAAACAGTTGAGTCCGGAAAAATGACAAAAGATTTAGCTGTATGTATCTATGGTGATAAAATTAAATCCGACCAGTACCTTAACACTGAGCCTTTCTTAGATGCGATTGATGCAAATCTAAAAAAAGCAATGGTGCTGTAGAACCCTTCATTCGCGCACAGTTTTTGTATCGTTAAAACTTGAAAAATGCGACGTAGCCTTATCAGCTACTGGCGGTTAATAGGTTTTAATTGACGGAGGCTGTGGTGTCTGAATTTGCGTTTAAAGTCACTTTTAAAGTAGTGCTGTCAACAATTTTGACAACACTGCTTGTTGCTTCAGAAGTTGTTCAAGCCCAAGAAAATAAAAATGTCAGTCTTCAAACAGCCATAAAAACTGCGCTCGAGAAAAATCCTAGAATAAAATCGAATGATAAAATTTTACAAGCTATTCTTTATCGTGTTGAAGCCGAAAAAAAATCTCAGCTACCTTCGATTAACTTAGGTTATTCGTTGTCACGAAATCTAGGACAAACTTCAGATAGTCTTGGAAACAATTCAAATTACAATTCAGGCTCTAGAGGCGGAAATTTATCAATCAATTGGAATATTTTTGATGGAGGAGCCAAAAAATATAGAATTGAAAGCATGGAATGTGGTTTTAAACAAAGCCAAGCAAATTATAATTCAACCAATACACAAAGCCGAAATACGCAGGGCCAAATTGCAGGTCTTGTTGTTAACAGTTACATTTCTTTGACGGCCGCTAAAACAAATATAATGTTTGATCAAAAAATTATGGCTTATTTAAATAAAGTTAAAACTGTTGCAAAAACTGAGGGTGAAATTTCTCAGGTTATGAATTTTATTTCAATGCTGACTCATGATTTAGAAGTACAAAGTGCAACTGTTGAATCTGAATCAGGTAACTATAAATTTGTTGTTAACGAACCCGCTCCCGAAAATTTAGATCGTTTTGAACAGATGATCGCAAGCATTCAAATACCAGCGACGGCTGCTGATGCAAGAGAAATAGCTCGATTAAAAAGCCCTGAAATTAAATCAGCTCAGTTTCAGCTTGAATGTTCAAAACTTCGCTACAAGTCAGTTCAAGCATCTTATTATTCTCCACAGGTGAACGTTTCAGTTGGTCGAAGTTTTGGTAATAAAACGAATGATTACACAAACCATATTAATTCGGCATCAAACGGAACCAGTTTAAATGTCTCTGTTCAAATGCACTTAAGCGCCGGCAGTTCTTCAGAACTGATGGCCGAGAATAAAGAAATCGATGCAGCTCAAGATAATTTAGATGCGACAATATCTGATACGGAACACGATTTAGATCAAACTTTTCCGGTGCTGAATAATGGCTTGCGATTTATTGAATTTTATAAGAACTCGCTCAACATGGGTGACGAAAAAATAGCTCGTTATCTTCAAGATATTGATTCGCACAAACCAGTGGTCGTCGATGATATCAATAAAGAAATTGGAACTTTATTTAATAATTGGTTGTCGTTGCAAAGATACACAATTAGCGTTATCGATGCCAAATTTCAAATTCAAAAAACGATGGGTACTTTATTTGAAAGTCTTGGATTGCAACAACAGGGCGCAAGCCAAGTGGTGGCTCCTTAGTAACTAAGTTCTTCCACGTAATTTTGGATCGAGTTGATCGCGCAGACCATCACTCATTAATTGTGTTGATAAAATCAGTAGTAATAAGCAAAGCCCCGGAATCGTCATTAATTGCGGCGCTGTTTCAATAAAATTTTTAGAATCGCTGAGCATTGTTCCCCACTCGGGGTAAGGTGCCGGAATGCCAAGACCTAAAAAACCTAAAGCGGCTGTATTTAAAATCGCTTCGCTGCAACAAACAGCCGACTGAACAAGTACGGGTGTTACGCAATTTGGTAATAAATGGGCTTTGATAATACGAAAGTTGGAAGCGCCTAGTGCCTTAGCCGAAACAATATAGTCTTTGCTGACTTCAACAAGTGCTGCACTTCTGACAAGACGAAACATCGTTGGAATTGATACAAGTGTAACGCTTAATATTGTGTTGATTACACTGGGCCCTAAAATCGCAACTACAAAAAGTGCCAGCAGCAAGCTGGGCATCGCTTGAATCGCGTTCATGATTTGAACCAAAAACTGATCAATTTTTTTTCCGTAATAAGCCGCGATCACGCCAAGGCTTGCTCCAATAACAACTGAAATACCACCGACAAGAACACCGATACCTAAAGAAAATTGCGCTCCAACTAAGAGGCGACTAAAAATATCACGGCCCAGATCATCTGTTCCTAAAAAAAATTGAGCTGATGGTTTTAATAAAGCTGAGTTCTCGATCACTTCTTGATAACTAAAAGGTGTCCAAACAACTGCGACCAAGGACATCAGCAGAAAAAAAGAAAATAAACACAGGCCTATAACAAAACCTTTATTCTTCATCATGAGTTTACATAGTCTCGCATTTTAGGGTTAACCACTTTTATGAGTTCGTCGGTGATAAAATTAATGACGACAATAATAATCATCGAATAAAAAACGCCTGCTTGAACAGCCGGATAATCGCGTGCTTCAATACTTTTAACAATCCAACGTCCAATACCAGGCCAAGAAAAAATTGTTTCCGTCATAATCGCGCCCGTTAATAATTGTCCGAAAGCTAAACCCAAAGCCGTTAAAATTTGTGGCAATGCATTTTTAAAAATATGTTTAAAAATAACCTGAGAAGGCTTTAAGCCTTTGGCGCGCGCTGTACGAATATAATCTTCTTTTTGAATATCAATAAACGAAGAACGTGTTACCCGCACAATTAAAGCCAAAGAAACTGTTCCTAACACAAAAGCCGGCAAAACTAAATGCGACAGAGCCGAGCCGAAGGCACCCGGAGTTCCAGAAAGTAAAGTATCTATAAGGTACAAACCCGTTTTGAATGGAACATCGAATTCTACGGCCATTCGACCCGAGACCGGAAATAATCCTAAACTTACAGCGAAAAAAAAGATCACAATCAAAGCCCACCAAAACAAGGGCATTGCAAAACCTATTGTTGAAAGCGTCACAGCACCATAATCCCAAACCGAATTTCTTTTAACTGCTGCGACAACTCCTAAAATAAGGCCGATGATCGATGACCACAAAATCGCAAACAAAGAAAGTTCAAAAGTCGCTGGCCATAAAACTTTGAATTCGCTCATCACTGGCTGCTTTGAAACAATCGATTCACCAAAATCGCCTGTTAAAGCATTTTTAGTAAAAACCAGATATTGTTCGATAATTGATTTATCAAGACCAAGATTTTTTCGAATTTCTTGAATACGCTCTTCAGAAGCGCCACGCTCGCCCACAATATGCATCACAGGATCGCCCGGAATCAACCTGATGATTGAAAAACTCATCAAGCTGATAAAAAGAAAAGATAAAAAAAGTTTAAAAAATTTAGCGGACAGCTGCATGAATTATTTTAAATCCACACTTTCAAATTGTTCATGACCGAAAGGATCAATCACATAACCAGTCACTTTATCTGATATCACTTTATTCAATTTTGCGTGAGCCACAGGGTACCAAGGTTTTTCTTTGTTGAAAATCGCTTGGGCTTTTTCATAAAAACCTGTTCGAGTTTTTAAAGCTGAATCAATTTTTGCTTTTTGTAGCAAAGAATCAAAATCTTTCTGGCACCAACGAGCATAATTACTACCTGATTTGACGGCAGAACATCCTAATAATACATTCATGAAATTATCAGGATCTCCGTTGTCACCTGTCCAACCAAACTGAATCATTTGGTGTTCGCCTTTTTTAGATTTATCAAGATAAACAGTCCAATCAAAAGTCACGAGTTTCACTTTCACACCGATTTTTGCTAAGTCAGCTTGAACGAGCTCTCCAAGTTTTTTTCCATTTGGCAAGTAGGCGCGAGAAACGGGTAAAGTCCAAAGCTCGGTTTCAAAGCCATTTGGATAACCTGCTTCAGTTAATAATTTATTTGCTTTTTCAACGTTGTACTCGTTAGCTGTCGTCGTTTTGCTGTAAGACCACATTGTGGGTGGAATTGGATTTCTTGCAGGCGTTCCTTGAGATCTGTAAATTAATTCAATATAAGATTTTTGATTCATCGCCATTGATAAAGCTTCGCGAACCTTGAGCTGATCAAAAGGTTTTTTCTCTGTGTTAAAAGCAATGTAACTAACGTTGATACCTTCCGTTGATACAAGTTTAACATTTTTAAAACCTTTAATCTGTTCAAGATCTTGTGGTTGAGGCTCGCTCATCACATTGCATTCGCCTGATTTCATTTTTTGTAAACGAACGGTCGAATCTGAAACAATCACATAAATCAAATTTTCAATTTTAGGTTTGCCCTTATAGTATTTGTCAAAAGCAGTGTAACGAATTGTTGAATCTTTTTGATAAGACTTAAAAACAAAGGGCCCTGTACCAATTGGGTTGGTCTCTAGTGTTTTTAGACCTTTGCCTGATTTAATTAAAGTCTGGGCATACTCTTCTGAAAGAATACTGGCGAAATCCATCGCCAAGTTAGCTAAAAAAGGCGCTTCAGGATGTTTCAATTCAAAAACGACTGTGAAGTTATCAACTTTTTTAACATCAGTGATTAATTGATCTAACTCCATGGATTTAAAATATTCGTAGTTGGCTGCTGGTATGGCTAACGGATGTTTTGTGTCCATCTGAGATTTAAATGTGTAAACAACATCATCCGAATTAAAGACACGAGTCGGTTTAAAAAACTCATTCGAGTGAAAAGATACATTATTTCGTAATTTAAATGTGTAAGTCTTTTTATCTTTAGAAATCGTCCAAGATTCAGCTAATCCTGGAATCACTTCAGTCGTACCGATTTTAAACTCAACCAATCGATTAAAAATCGTTTGGCTGCTTGAATTCATGCTCACGCCATCGCTGACTATTTGGGGATTAAATGAAGAGGGGCTACCCTCCATACAATAGATAAAATTTTGAGCAGCAGAAGCTTGCAGAGCCAAGCCCAGAAACCCGATGAAGAATAATATATTTTTCATATCAAATCCTTTTTTTAGAGATATTTATCAAGTAGGATGGCACAAGAATGAACCTACTTCAACTTCACAACGCAACTAAACAATACGGGTCAAAAATTCTATTTGAACAGGCTCGATTTGCTGTGAATGAAGCAGAGCATGTCGGCGTGATCGGCCCAAATGGCGCGGGTAAGACAACTTTATTTAAAATTATTGTGGGTCAAGAAAGCTTAGATTCAGGCGAACTGACTAAAGCAAATCAACTTCGTATTGGTTACTTGGAACAAGAGTCTGAATGGACTTTAGATGTCTCATCAGAGAATTATTTAACTGAACAATGCGTAAAGCCTATTTGGGATTTAAAACAGCTAGGAAAATCTTTGGGTCTTACTGAAGAACATTTTCAAAAGCCACTTTCTTCATTAAGCGGCGGTTATCGCATGCGTATGAAGTTACTGTACTTGATTGGTCTAGAGCCTGACTTAATGTTGCTGGATGAACCCACAAACTTTTTAGATTTAGAAAGTATCATGGCCCTTGAAAAATTTCTGCAAGACTACAAAGGAGCTTTTCTATTAATTTCTCATGACCGCGAATTTTTAAGACGAACTACCGAGTACACTTTAGAAGTTGAAGGCCAAGAAATCACAAAATTTCCCGGACACATTGACGATTACTTCGAACAAAAAGAAGAAGTTCAAAAAATCAAAGCTCAGCAAGCTGCAAATTTAGATGCAAAACGAAAACACATTCAAGATTTCATCGATCGCTTCAGAGCCAAAGCTACAAAAGCTCGCCAGGCACAAAGCCGCATGAAGCAACTTGATAAAATGGAATCAATCGAAATTAAGTCGTTACCGGTGCGAAGCCGAATTCATTTACCGACTCCGATCCAAACAGGCAAAGAAGTGATCTCACTAACTGAAGCTTCATTGGGTTACACCGATAAAACAATTTTAAATAAAGTAAATTTAAATATAGAACGTGGAGGTCGATTAGGAATTGTCGGCTTTAACGGCGCTGGTAAATCAACTTTATTAAAGTCACTGGCCGGACGTTTAGAAATGATTTCTGGAGAAAGAAAATTAGGTCATCAAGTTGATCTATCTTATTTCGCCCAACATTTAACAGAAGACTTATTAGCTGAAGACACAGTGATAGATTCTCTTCAAAAAAAAGCCTACTTAGATACGACCAAGCAAGAAATTTTAAATATTGCAGGTTCTCTTTTGTTTGCAGGAGATGACATTTACAAAAAAGTAAAAGTTTTATCAGGTGGAGAAAAAACGCGAGTCGCTCTGGGACAAATTTTACTTCAAAAAAAACCTTTTCTTTTAATGGATGAGCCTACAAATCACCTAGATTTTGATACGGTCAATGCACTAGCTGAAGCCCTAGCCGAATTCAAAGGCACTTTAGTTGTTGTCAGCCATGATCGCAGTTTTATTAAACGAGTCGCCAACAAAATTATTGAAATTCGCAACGGGTCGGTCGAAGTTTACCCAGGAACTTACGATGATTATCTATGGAGCCTTGAAAATGGAGCTCTAAAAGAACGCTACGAGACAGCCGATCAAGTTTTTCAACAGTCTCAAAAAGTACAATCGACTGAAACAGATAAAAAATTTAACTACAAAGAAGAAACCAAACGCGTCAGCTCTGAAATCAAAGAAATTCAAAGAAAAATATTAAAAACAGAAGAAATTTTATTTAATCAAAACAAAAAACTTGAAGAAATAAATACGGCCTTACTATCAGCGCAAGGTCAGCAAGCACAAAAACTTGCAATCGAGTCCTCACAAATTTCAAAAAATATACACGAGACCGAGGACATTCTTCTAACTCACATGGAAAATCTAGATCTAAAAGAAAAAGAACTCAACCAACTCAAGCAATAAATTCTGGCACTAAAAAGGCAAAATGCGAGTATGACTTGCGCCATCTCGCATATAATCAACATACGCCCGACCTCAAAAGAAAGGAAAACGTATGTCGGACAATCTTACCAACTGTAAGAAATATCGGAGATATGGTGAAAAAACTAAAGTTATTTTAATGGTTATCGTGATGACGAATTGCCCAGAAATAAATGTTACCGAAGCGCCTCAATCTGAGACCACGAAATATCAGCAGCTGACTCGTTGCCCGGTAAATAGTGTTACCGAAGCTGCTAGCCTTAAGTCCTTTGAATCACGTTAAAAAAACCGTGTGTCAAAAAGTTATTCGATTGGTCACGGCACTTTGTATAGTTCCGATACACCTGTTTTGTCTTTAAAACGAATAAAACTAACATAGGCCGCTGGCACAACAGTCGCATAGTCTTATGTTGAAAGATCGTTCTAGTTGAAAAGCGGGAAATTCATCCCACAACATTTGGAACGGTACCGGAACGGTATCGGTATCCATTTTTACAAAAGGAGTTTTTTATGAAAAATTTACTGATGCTTACAGTGTTAACCCTGACTTCAGGTGCATTTGCTGATTGTTTCAATTTCGTAAATGGTAATGGTCCTGATCGTATTGGAAATTATGAATTCACGAACAAAGCTACGTCGATTTGTCTTGAGGCAGAATCTACTATAACTAATCGTAATTACACATCCGTTATATTCTACGATGCCGATGGCGAACTTGCTTATATTTCTGCCGATAAAACACTCGATCAATGTACGGGGGTTTGTGCGGAATTAGCCTTAAGAAATGGTCTTATTGATAACAAGAGCCTTAATCTTGAAGGGCATAGAATTGTAATCAAAACAGAATACGATAAGCGACTTAATGTCGTAAAAGGTAGTCTTGAAATTCGTACAAGCCGAAGTTTTCCCGCAAAATTTAATGTCTTTAAAGCACGATAAACTAGTCAAACAATTTTTTCTATGTTTGGCACCCTGTTGGCATTCCCACGCACTGTGAGTTCAATAACAATTAAAAAGGAGTTCTCAATGTTTTCTCAAAACGTATTAAAATTAACAGCCGTATTTCTAATGATAGGCTCAGCTCAAATAGCTAATGCCTGCAATGAAGTAACATATCTTAGCAGTATGACTGATGCAGATTCTTTAAAAGCTAAAGTTTTGAAATGTAACTATAATGGCATAGAATCTCAAGCAATTGTCAGTGTATCTATTCCCCGGTGTAAAGATGCATATCCTTTAGTTAAATTAACTTCACATGGCGAAAGTATGATAGTGACGGAATTAAAAATTCTGCGTGGTACAAAATCATCGAAATATATATTTAACACAGAAAAAGTTGACGGCATTTCATGTGTTCAAATCTCTAAGCCAGTCGGTAAAACTGTTAAACTTAAAGCTGAGCCAATTAGCTCATACTATTATATTTCTGGTGGCTTTGGTAAAGATGGTGCAACAAATCAAGCCGATCCACAGGAAGACTCAATTGAAAGTGCGTTTGCTATTTATAATGCACTTGATGTAGAAGTTAATGATGTTGATAAAAAATTTGCTGGTTTTGAATGGGATGGAGATACTTTCGGAATCGAGTGTAAAGAAGATGACTGTTCAATAAAAGTTTTAGTTAAAATAAATCCAGATCAAAAATTTGATTTTGTTAATTTTAATAAAGATATCACCTTTACCGGTAAAACGGCTGAATCTATTTTTGCCGCGTTGATTAAATCCGCACCTATGGGGTCGTCAACTGTTTCAGTTGCAAACTTAAGCTGTACAAATTTTCGATCAATCCGAGATAAACAATCAGCTTCATCAATTTCATGTACACTTAAAAATACAAACTACACAGCTCTGAATCTTGCTACGTTTAAAGATAAGGGAGTTTCAGAAAAAAAATTACTCGCACTCATTAAAGCTTCTGATTTATAAGTATTTTTAAAAATTTGTCAGTGCTGTATCGGCAAACTATGCACTGACTTTTATAAAATTCTTTATTCACAAGTTTTATGGAAGTTTCAATTAAAAATGTAGAATCATTTAAAAACACATTAATACTAATGACTGGTTTAGCTCGTTCCTCGTTTAGTTAGCACAATCTACACCCTTCTTAATTAAAGAAATCCTGAGCTAATTTGAGGCCTACCAACATGTACAGTTAATAGATCTCAAACCAAGGTCGGGCATTTGCTGAGAAAACGCAGGTGGCGCTAAGTCTTTTTTTAAAACAATATACTACGACCAATCAATTTCTTTTTTTCCATGTTCCCGCAAATAGGCATTCGCTTTTGAAAAAGGTTTTGAACCAAAAAAGCCCCTGTGCGATGAAAGTGGAGATGGATGAACGCTTTCAAGTACTAAATGTTTTTTACGATCGACAAAGGCCGCTTTTTTTTGAGCGTAGGCTCCCCATAAAATAAAAACGACATTTTTGTTTTTTTCATTCACAACAGAAATAATTCGGTCTGTAAAAGTCTCCCAACCTTTTTTTTGGTGAGAAGCCGCTAAATCTTTTTCAACAGTTAAAACACTGTTCAGCAAAAGCACACCTTGCGAAGCCCAACGAGATAAATTACCTGATTTTGGTAATGAAATATTTAAATCCGATTGAAGTTCTTTATATATATTCATTAATGAAGGCGGAAACTTAACTCCATCTTGGACCGAAAAAGAAAGGCCATGAGCTTGACCTGGACCATGGTAAGGATCTTGTCCAATAATCACAACTTTCACTTTGTCTAAAGGTGTTTGGTCTAATGCATAAAAATATTCATTCGTTTTTGGAAAGATTATTTTTTTTTGGTCATATTGGTTTTGTAAAAACTTTTTAAGTTCAAGCATATAACCTGATTCAAATTCAGAATTTAAATACGGCTTCCAGCTTTCGTGTAATTTAACTTGTGACATGTATTTAATTGATACAACGACTTAAGTCGAGACACATCAATTAATGAGATGAGTCTAAAAAACATTCAGGCGGCTTGGGCCAACCAGACTTTAGAAAAAATAGGCACCGTGATATTCTAATACTAATTTAAACTTCAGAAGGGATAGGTACGTATGTCACAAGATTCAAGCTTTCTGAAAAACACCCTTGACCTGATCGAAACAGACCCTGAGATAAAGTCTTTTATTTATCAACAGATCAATGAGTTCAATCTTTTTATTACTCCAGAAACTTTAGTGATGGTGATTGCACGCGATCCCAAAGGCATTTATCAAACCATTGCCTCTGCACACGAACGTAATGAAGAAGATGAAAGTGAAGACTTTATTCACGATACTGAAATGAATGACGAGGAGACTTTCGAAGAAGTCGATGAAGATTTAAAAAAGTTAAAATTTCGAATTGCGATTATTTTAAAAGATGGAGAACATTCAATCGAAGCAGAAGCTTATAACAATGATATTTTTGAAGCCATCCGAATGGCTAAAGATTTACTGGTGAATCGGTTGATTGAAATTCAAGAAGAAGTTGAAAGCCCAAAAGATCGAATAGCCGCTATTCAACAAGCTTCTGATAACAAAACGATCCATTAAAAATTAAATTGAAGTTATTAACTTAAACTATTTCAAATCCGCTTTGACGAGCGAACCAACAATATCTTGCAACTGTTCGAAGGGAAGAGAACTTGTCGGCAAGTCGTTTTTTAATTCAGTTGTAAGAACGGGTGTGTTTCTTTCAACCCATAAAAAGCGACCTAAGCTTCCTGGGAAATTTCCTAAACTTTTCCAAGGCAAGTAAGAATACGAGGGTGGGTTTTTTAACCTTGGGCCATCGAAATCGAGTACTTTCAACGGCGTGTGAATCGAAATTACGAAATCAGGCTTAAATTCTTCAATTTGTTTCATCATACATTTTACTTCAGGCTCTTCTCCGGCTGAATTTCCTGGAAATTTACGCGGTGATTTGTGAGCTTCATTTTGCCAAAATTTCAGAGCTTCAGCCGCCCAATCACTTGTTGGAAAATTTCTATTAAGATCAACACCATGCGAGTTAGCTCGTGTCTTATTTTTAACTCCGTCAGGATTCACGACCGGAATGACACGCCAACTGTTTCGCGCATCAACTTTCATTAATCTTTCCATCCAAAATCGGCCCAGGCTGCCCGCTTGAATTTCATCGCCGTGAATTAAACTGATGACCAATATTTTTTTAGGATCTTTCAATTTACTTGGTCGGTTTAAATGAAAAATCGGAGTTCCGTCAACACTTGCGCAGTTTTCAGTTTGCTCAACTTGATCACAAACTTGGCTTAAAGCTTCTTCTTTAAAATAACTTTTGTAAGCTTTTAAAGAATTAAGGCAAGACTGTCTCAAAGAGAGAGGCTCGCTTTGGGCAAAACTTGAAAGGCCAAATAAAAAGAGAAAGATATAATGAAACATTTTGGGAAGTTCATCATAAGAGCTTAAAAAAGTCCTCATGTTTTTTGTAACTTCTCCGAAAAGATAACTAGACCAAAGGTCTGGAGGTTCTCGTGGCAAATAAAAGCAGCTATCTGCTGGCTTTCTTACTGATTGCAAATCCTTTCATAATGCTATTCTTTCAGAATTGCTCAGTGATGCCCCCAAAGACTTCACAAAACAAATCAACTTCAGCGGTCAACAAAACGGCTTCAAGTGATGTAAAACCAGAATTTGCTCGAGAAAACTAGACTTTGAATTAAGGCTATTGACTTACACATAAATTACAGTGTAACTTATGTGTATGAAAAAACTGAATACGCTCCTCCCCTCCCTAACGTCTAAAGAAAAAGCGGTGCTTCATTTCATTGAAACCGAGCTTGTTACAAAAAGTATCTCGCCGTCTTATCAAGAAATTTGCGATCACTTTGGGTTCGCTTCATTTAATTCCGTTCAAAATTATTTGAAACAGCTTTCCAACAAAGGTTATGTCAGTTTCGCACAAAATCAAAAACGTGCGATTCAAATTTTGCATTCAGCCCAAGATTTTCAAAAAGATTTAGTTGAACGATTACAGGTTTCGGCAGAGCCTTCTCATGTCTCCTTCGATGGTCAGTCTTCCCCAAGCTCTTATCGTAACGAAGATCATTCGAAGGTTCTGCCAATACCTTTTTTAGGTAAAGTGGCTGCAGGTCAACCGATTGAACGCATTACTGACAACGAGTTTATTGATATTCCAAAAAATTTGGTGAAAAATACGCAAAACTTATTTGCTTTAAAAGTTGAAGGCGATTCAATGATCGAAGAAGGCATTTTTGATGGAGACACTCTTGTTATTCAGTCCCAAAAAGTCGCTCGTGACGGAGATCTTGTTGTTGCTAGTATTGAAGACGAAGCCACCGTTAAAAGATTTTACAATAAAACAAACCCGCAAACACCCGCCTTGGGTAAACTCATTGAATTACGCCCTGCTAATAAGAAATTGAGTTCAATGTGGTATCAACCACAACAAGTTGATATTCGCGGCCTTGTGAAAGCATTGATTCGATCTTATTAAAGCATAAACTAGACGTCTCGCTAGCTGACTGGTCTGTCACGACTTGTCGCGGGCCCACATTCTCGTGCAAAATAAATTATGCGAATTGTCTTTTTATTTTTGATTTTACTAAATTCATTTTGTTATGCGCAAACAATTAAACTTGCTGATATTAAAAAAACTTTTTCCGAAAAATCTTTAGATAAGTATATTCGCTCAGGGCAGTCGGTCATCGATTATTTTGAGAATGAATTCGATAAAGTTTCGAATCCCTTAGTTCTTGATGGCGGTTTTGCGGCAGATTATTTTGATTTGGATTATCAAGCTAATCTTCGTCCGAACACGCCTGAGCCTTATTTGACTCTCTCTGAACTGACAACTGATACAAAAAATTTATTGATTCTTCACAGAAAATATTTTTCGAAAAGTAAAAATAATATTTTTATACGAAATTATTTTCAAACATCTTTCATTGGTTTACTTCACACTATCGAATCGATTAAAAAAGTTCAAGTGGGCTCACCGCAAGATGGTTATAATGTTTTAACGAATTTAATTCTTGAACATGGTCGACTGATTACAAGTGATCAAAAAAGTATTGTAACGATGACGGATTTTTGGTGGGACTATATGTGGGCTTATTTTCTAAATTACCCTGTTGATATCGTTGAATTAGGAAATCAAAAGCTGCGTGGAGTTTGGTTGAACGAAACAAAAGATCTCTACAAAAAAAGAATCGAGAAATTCTTAGCATCTTATTCGATGCTGGGCCTTAGAAAAGCGACGAATCCTATTGTCTACCGTGATATTACAAACCAGCTTTATGTGCGCTTAGCAAAAAACGCTTATGAAGTTTACACTCTTCGTGGAGACGCAAAAGCGCTTTCTAAAGCGCGAATTTTTAAATACAAATATGAAACAAAAAGCGGACTTGCCGAAGAGGCCGAAAAAACAAAGCGCGAAATCGCACGCGAGGGCCTAGTCACACGGTTTCAAAAATTATTTATTGATCCCTACGAGCAATTTTCTGAAAAAGATGGTGATTTTTTAAATCGTGTTTTAAGTTCCGTTGTTAATTTTTTATACAGTTTATATTCACTCCTCAGATATTTCGTTGGATTTTTACTAATTACATTTCCATTCGACGGAGCCTTTATTGTAGCAGGACTAATTATTTTATCTATTGAGGGACGGGTTCAGTTTCAAAAAGAGTTCTGGACAGTTACGCATCTTCGAAATAAGAAAAAAGGTTTTTTAAACTTCATCAGAATTTTAATTTATAAAATAAAGATTTTCTTGGCTCGTATTGTGAATGATTTATCATTTAGCGTGCAGATGCTTTCACATTCTTATACCAATGAGGCAACGACTAAAAATGTTAAAATTGGAAGCTCTTTGCTGATCTTTGGTTTGGGTTTATTTTTTAGCTCAGCAAGAACGATGGTTGAATCTTTTGTCGCTCAGATGTCACTTTGAAAGTCGGACTTTAGTCTAATACATTATTATTTTTATTCATGTCACAATTTAAACAAAGAGCGAAGAGGTTCATCGTGAAAATAATTTTTTTATCGTTGTCTATCATTTTTAGTATTTCTTGTTCAAACATGGGCCTAAGAACTCCTTCTAATTCTGGCATTAAACCTCGTCATGTGATATTTACAGTTCACGGCCTAGCGGGTAATGTTGAAACTTTTGGTTACTTTGGTGAAGCTACAAAATTATATTTGTCGCAAATTCATCCTGAATATGAAACGCAAGTTGTTAATTTTATTTATCCATCAGGCCAAAACGAAAAAAACGGCGCTTACGATTTTGCTTTTTCTACAGAATTTGGACTCAACCAATTTATTCAAAACTACTTTAAGGATAAACCTTTGACTTCAGAAGATAAAATTTCTTTTGTTTGTCACTCCCAGGGTGGTGTGATCGCTTATATTTGGTTTTTTGCGCAGATTATTAATCAAAATGAAAATTTTAAGTACATCAAGCAAACGGATAGCATTATAACTTTGGGTACTCCATTTTGGGGCACCAAGATTGCTTCGATTTTAACTGATAAAAGAAACCCAGATGTCATCCCGTTGATTAAGGCTTTTGCTCCTGCGAATTTTAAAATGACCCGTCATGAAATTTCTGATTTAGCGTTTGGAAGTGATACGGTCGACACTTTTAGAAAAATTGCCGTAAAAATGGATTCAGATCCAAAGTTAAGTGATTTGATCACAGCTTTACCGGTTCGGTTAATCAACATCACAGGAATTTTACCTCAAGACGAAAAAAAATTATTCTCGTCAACCAGCCAATCAGGCGCGCTGATATCTGGTTTTACGATGGATATCATCAATAATATTTACAAACGATTTATCAATAATCCAAATGCTAAGGATAAAAATTTCGAGTCAGATCTTGCCGTTCCTGTTCCAAGCAGTCGATGGAACTTTCTGTATGCTCCCATTCAAAATGTGAGTCAAAATTTAACGATCGAATCTAACCAATATAAAGACTTTTCGCATTTGATGAAGGGTTCTAAATTTTTATTTACACAAAGCAGTCACCTGCCGTTTGATAATGAAAATACGTTAAGCATGGCTTACATTAACAAAACATGCCTTCAGGTTGAAACTTGCACACATCCAACTTACCGATATATCGTCGAACAACTTTCAAATTGCAAAAACAGCGATTGCGATAAATCCGCAAAAGAAGACATCATCGACAAAATGAAAGCGGTGAATGTGAATGAGCATATTGAATTTCGCGCGATGATTCATTCTCTTCAAACTTTTGCGATTCAAATCCATATCAAACTTAAACCAGGACAAATTGATTCTTTTCCGCCACAATATTTTAACAAGAAATATATGGCCGACGATGGTACCATGGGCTTAGAAAACTGGGTGTTCAACGATTACGGTCTTGAAAAAAATGTGATTGACCTCATGACAGATCAAAAAACACAGATTTCAAGAGCTTCAACAAGCGACTATAAAATTATTCTGGGTGATAAGACTGAAATCCACTCTGTTGATATTGTTTCGAAGTCTGCAACACCAGCTGATCCATTTGACCGATTACGCATCAATATCACGGGTCGTATCGAAGACCCAAGATCAACTAAAAGTGATTCTTACGTTGCTCCAATTGAAATAAAATTACCCGGTTTACCAACTGTTAAAATGAATAACTTAGTCAAACCAAGTTATTCAACTTACACAGAACTTGATTACACAAATTAAATTGGAAAACGGAAAGCTTCATTGTTTTCGCTTAACGCCAAATCAAGATTTAAAATCTGAAGTGATCTCGTATTGTGAAAAAAATAAAATCAAAGCAGGTTGTGTGTTATCTGCTGTTGGAAGCTTGACGCAGCTTCGTCTTCGTTTGGCAAATTCAGTGGCTTTTTTAGAAAGAAAAGAATTTTTTGAAATTGTTTCAGTGACAGGAACGATATCGATTCATGGTTGCCACATTCATATTTCGGTGGCTGATCAAAACGGTGGCGTGATCGGTGGCCATCTTGTCGATAGCAATTTAATTTATACGACATGCGAGATTGTGTTACTTGAGCTAAAGAATTTTGAATTTAAACGTGAAGTAGATTCAAGGACTAAATTTAAAGAGCTTCAAATTCATTTAATAAAATCTTGAGCCGAACGCCCTAAGTCTTTTAAATATTGACGTACTTTATCGTAATCTTTATCTGATGCCACTTTAAAGTCTGTGATGTGATACATGTTATGCATGGTTTTAGCACCTTCTTCAGATTTAATATACTTCACTAAAGAATTTATAATTTTAATTTTAAGCTCTTCGGGTAAATCTTTTCGAAAAGCCACAGGGTCGTTGGGAATAGGTCCAGTTAATTGCAAAATTTTAATTTTATCAAAAACATCAGGAAACTGAGTTTTAACAAGCATACGCGCATCTTTAAAAGTTCCATCATCGTCAGGCGGTACGTAAAACGTGGCTCCTGCATCAACTTGTCTTTGGTAAACAGCCGTTACCACAGTATCGTGTCGACCCGCAAAAACATGTTCTTTGATATTAATATTTTCTTGTTTGAATAATCGAAGAGGCAAAAGATAGCCTGATGTTGATGCCGGGTCTACAAATGCAAACTTTTTACCTTTAAGTTCTTTGATCGACTTAGGTCCGTCCGTTCGTGCTATAATTTGCCCGTAATATTCGTCTCGACCACGATTGATCAATTTAAGCCGGGCTTCAACAGCGTATTTATCGTTCGCTAAAATATAACCGAATGTATTGATAATAGCGACATCGGCTCGCTTTGAGCCGAATGCCTCAACGACAGCGATATAGCTAACAGGAAGCTCTACTTTGACTTCCATCTGCAAATCTTTTTTAAGGAATAATTCTAAAACTTTTCCGTTATCAGATAAGGCCTGAATGTCTTGAGCTGGAATTAAATAAAATTTAAGTGGGTTTTCTTTAGATCCCAGTTCTTTATTTTTTGTGCAAGCACATAAAAAAAAACTTAAAACAAAAATAACACGCATGACTTTAAATTGACTCATCACAGAAAACATAACTCTGTTGGCCAAGTCGAGCAATCTCTTTTTATTGTCACCTTGACAGTTACAAATGGATCCACACCTTAAGAATAAGCTGCCAAGTAGTTTCTTGTGCAGCTTTATTAAAGGAGATCCTATGATTCTTCCAGCTGGTTCGTTTCCTGTTTTGCCTCTTAAAAATACGGTGATTTATCCCGGAGTGACACAAGCTCTGAAAGTAGGCCGCGATAAAAGTATTAAAGCTGTTGAAATAGCTAAAGAAAAAAATAACTGGATTTTTACACTGACACAAAGAAACCCTGAAAAAAACGTCGAAAATATTGACGATCTTCATGATGTTGGAACTTTATGTAAAATCGAATCCATTAAAGGAAATCAAGAATCGGGTTTTTTTATTGTCGTGCGCGGTTACTATCGTGTGAAAGTTTCTTCATTTAAACCTGAAAGTGAAATATTTGAAGCTTTTGTTGATCGCTTAGAGGATGTCGTTGATTTAGACACGGCAACTGAATCGGCTTTGCTATCAAGTCTGAAACAAGTTTCAAAAGAAGTTCTGCAGCTTATTCCAGGCAATACAGATTCAGTGCAAGAAATGGTTGATGCAATCGAAGATTTGTCTTTACTGGCTTACATGGCTGCAGCTAATTCTGAAATCAGTTTAACCGAAAAGCAAAATTTACTTGAGATGACTCAACTTCGAGTTCGTGTCATGCACTTACTCAGTTTACTGCATTCCTTCAAAGAAAGCCTTCGGGTACAACAAGACATTCGGCAAAAACTCAATTCAAAAATTGGTCAGAATCAACGCGATCATATTTTACGTGAACAACTCAAGACCATTAAAGAAGAACTTGGCGAAAAAGATGAACAAAGCCTAGCTGATACTTATCGAAAAAAAATAAGTGAAGCAGGCCTTAAAGATGAGGCGCTCGAGCTTGCCAATCAACAACTTAATAAAATCGAGAATTCAAATTCTCAATCACCTGAATTTCAAATGATCAGGTCTCACTTAGATTTTATGCTAGCTTTACCATGGAATAAATCATCTTCCACGCAAGAAATTGATTTAGAGTTTTCACAAAAAATTCTGGATGAAGATCATTATGGTTTAACCAAAATTAAAAAAAGAATTTTGCAGCACTTAGCCGTTTTAAAAATGAAAAAAGAAAAAAAGGGCTCGATCTTACTTTTTGTTGGGCCTCCGGGAGTTGGTAAAACTTCTTTAGGACAAAGTATTGCAAAAGCTTTAGGAAAAAAATATCAAAGAGTCAGTTTAGGAGGAGTTCGAGATGAATCTGAAATTCGTGGCCATCGTCGTACTTATATTGGGGCTTTACCTGGTCGAATTCTTTCTTCATTAAAAAAAGCCGGAGAAAACGACGCGGTCTTTGTATTAGACGAAATCGATAAACTCAGCCGAAGCTATGGAGGCGATCCATCGGCGGCTTTACTTGAGGTTTTAGATCCAGAACAAAATAATACTTTTTCAGATCATTATCTAGAAGCCACTTTTGATCTTTCAAAAATTATGTTTATTGCGACTGCGAATTCTTTAGATTCGATACCACTGCCTTTGTTGGATCGTATGGAAATTATTGAAGTCAGTGGATATACAACAGCTGAAAAAATGCATATTGCTAAAAATCATTTATGGCCGAAGCAACTTTTAGAACATGGTTTAACTAAAGATCAACTTGAAATTTCAGACTCGGCATTAATGAAACTGATTTCACATTACACACGTGAAGCTGGTGTGCGCGATCTGCAAAGAAAGCTCAGCGAAGTTTGCCGCGCCAGATGCGAAAATGTTTTAAAAGCTGATTCTGTTATTAAAGTTGAGCTTTCAGATATCGAAGATATTTTTGGAACTGAAAGATTCACTTATGAAGTGACCGATCAATTAGCGACTCCTGGAGTTGTAACAGGCTTAGCTTGGACACCTGTCGGTGGAGATATCTTATTTATTGAAAGTGCTTTAGTACCCGGAAAAGGCGAACTGATTTTAACGGGCCAACTTGGTGACGTTATGAAAGAGTCCGCACAAATTGCGAAGTCTTTAGTCAAAGCACGCATGCATGCGATGGCACCAACTTTTGATTTAAATAAATACGATATTCACGTTCACTTACCCGCCGGAGCAATTCCAAAGGATGGGCCCTCGGCCGGGATCACTTTGATGACATCAATGGCTTCATTGATTACAAGGACTCCGGTGAATTCAAGACTTGCGATGACGGGTGAAATTAGTTTACGCGGAAAAGTTTTACCGGTTGGTGGAATTAAAGAAAAAGTTATTGCTGCGCATAGAGCTGGCGTAAATAAAATTATCATGTCAAAACGAAATGAAAAAGATTTGAAAGATGTTCCAGAAGATGTAAAATCCCAAATAGAATTCACTTTTGTTGAGCATATCAATGAAGTTCTATCGAATGCACTGAACATTGATTTATCAAATTGGAACGAGGATCTTATTTATGGTCAAAATGACAGCGATCTACACGGGCGAAAAACATTGCCAAGCTAAACATGGACCTTCTCAGTCGATTATCGAAACTGACGCGCCCAAGGACAACCAAGGGCGCGGAGAAAAATTTTCTCCGACAGATTTAGTTGCGACAGCTTTAGGTACTTGTATTCTGACTACACTCGCCATCGTTGCCGAACGCGATGGCGTCGATATTAAGAATTCGAAAATCTCAGTTGAAAAAGAAATGAATGTGAATCCTCGCCGTATTGCAAGTCTGAAAACGGTGATTGAATTGCCAAAAAATATTCCAGAAGATTATCGCTCTAAAATAGAACACGTTGCAAACGCGTGTCCTGTTAAAAAATCTTTGCATCCAGACATTTTAGTTCCTGTTGAAATTCGCTACAGTCTTTGATTTTAAAAAACTAAACCCACCAATTTTTGCGTTTTGGTAAGGGACCTTTTGATTTAAATCGCTGATGAAATTTACGATAACGTTTGTTGGAAGATTTTAACGAAATATGTTTCAGTCGAATTAAATAATTTTCAACTTTCCAAACATTTTTTTGACTGAAGCGCCAATCAACATTTTTGATGTCATCTAAACAAGCAAGTTGGTAGGCTGTTATTCGGCCTGTATGATCAATATAAGGATCAAAATAACTCCACGCCAAATCGCGCAAAGTATGAAAAACAGCAGCACGCCCTTTTAAGCCCTGATCACGTGACTGCGATACAGACCCCCACTTACCACTTTTTTTGAAAACAAAAATAACGTGGTCTAAATTATCTTTACTTTCAAAACTCATGACCAGTGGTGGATAATCATGATTTTCTAGAATAGCTGCTGCTAACAAAGCGGCTTCTTGGCAATGAGCTGACTTAGTTTTATAAGTTGTCAAAGCTGATTTTTGAGTATCTTTTTTATTGTATTCAAAACTACTTAATAATTTTTGAACTTGTCGGGGTGTTTTGTATTTTTGAGATAACTTTACAAATAGAGAATTCATTATTTTTGATGGCCGGAAGGCAAATCAATAACTTGAAGTTTTTTATTTTGAATCAAAGTTAACTCAGATGGTAAATTATTTTGAATTATTTCAATTAAGCTATTCTTAATTTTTTCTTTTCTGAAGTATTGACTGTAAATCAGGCTGACTT
The DNA here is from genome assembly GCA_043747435.1 of Bdellovibrio sp. Taxonomy (GTDB): domain Bacteria; phylum Bdellovibrionota; class Bdellovibrionia; order Bdellovibrionales; family Bdellovibrionaceae; genus Pseudobdellovibrio. The sequence goes on from JAYTPD010000059.1 coordinate 123,668, forward strand.
CACGAGAGGGCACTGGATTTGAAAACTCTTTTAATCTTTTAGAATTCTTGATGTCCATCGTGGCTAAAAAGGGAAGTAAAGTAAAACCACTTTCTTGATCAATCATTCGTTTTAAAGTTTCTAAACTTCCGCTTTCGAATAAAAGATTTTTATTCTGATCTGAAGTTTTTTTACGATTTTTACAAAGCAGCAAAGACTGCTCGCGAAAACAATGACCATCTGTTAGAAGCCACAATTCATTTGAGTTTAAATCTTTTTGATCCACTTTGGACTGTTTATTCAATACTGAATTTTCTGAAACATAGGCCAAGAAAGGCTCGTAAAAAAGAGCTTCAGTTTTTAGACCTCGATGATCAATAGGAGTTACTAATAAGGCTACATCCAGATCACCATCATCAATTTTTGTTAAAATCTGACTTGTTTGAAGTTCTTCGATAACAATTTTAATTTTAGGATTTTGTTTAATAAAACTTTTTATAAAAAGTGGAACTAAATACGGAGCTAAAGTAGGAATCACGCCGATTCTAATTTCACCACGAGACTCGTCTTTATCTTCTAAAACAAGTTCTTCAAACTTAGCCGATTCTCTTAAAATTATTTTAGCCTGCGCGATTAGAACTTCACCAACTTTAGTTGTCTTAATGGGCTGTTCAGATCGATCAAATAAAATCAATCCTATTTCTTCTTCTAATTTTTGAATTTGCATACTTAAAGTTGGCTGAGTTACTTGTGTATGTTGAGCTGCTAAGCCAAAATTTTTATATCGATCAACTGCAACGATGTAACCTAATTGTGTGAGTGTCATATAACCTCATGTTTTAAATAAGAGCGGAATTGTAATTAATGACGAACTTTTTGATTTTGGAAATAAAATCTGAGCAAAAATAGATTTAAGTTCTTTAATTAAAATAAGATCATCTTTAGATTTTGTTTGTGCAATTAAAGTATTTGTTAAAAGTTTGAATCTTTTGACTTCTCCGTTTGAACTAATTTGTAAACGAATTGAAATAGTTCCGCTGAGCATTTCCATCTGAGACAAAACACGACTTAAAAATTGAAAAGCAGGTTGCAACGCTTTTTGAACCTGAGCCGTACTTAAACCACCCACGACATAAGGACGCGGATTTACAAACCAGCCATGCAAAACAAGTCGACTTTTAAGCGGATCCCGAGTTCCCTTCACTTCGCTGACTCCGTGAGGAAAACGTGGATCAAATAAAATTAATTGATTCATTTTTGAAGGTATGCGATCCACAAAACTGTCGTATTCATAATTTTTATCTTCTTTGAAGTCTTCCCAATAATTTAAAGTTTTGGGTTTTAAGATGAGTGTTTCCCCGCCTCGAAATTCTTTTTCATTGGGCGTCAGCGAATAAACAAAGGCCCAAGGGCCATGGGGAACATCAGAGTGTAAATTTTGAAAACACCCATCGACATAATAAGACAACCAAGGGGGTGAAATATCGTGGCAACCTAAGTTTTCGCGGCCCCATTGCACCAAATAAGAGTGAAATTTTTGATAACTTTTTTTTTGAAAATAATAAAAAGCCGGTGTTCTAATTAAATGATACTGATCTTCGTCGTACCAAAAGTCCCACACAAATCTTTTTTGATGAGTCGATTTTGGGTTTTTAAAGTTTTCTTCGAATTCGGCTCTTAAACTTTTATAGTCTTTATAAAATGAAGGCTGAACTTGATAGTTTTTCATTTTTAAGAATTTGTAATTACTTTTTGGTAAATGCGGCCAAATAAACTTTGCCCTGAAGAATTCTTCATTTCAATTTCAATCGTATCATTTGGTTTCATGTAAGGTGTTTTAATTTCGCCTTGATTGATTTGCTCTAAAGTTCTTTTTTCAGCTAAGCAACTTGAACCGACGCTTGAGTCTTCGTTGGCAACTGTACCACTACCAATCAATGTTCCCGCAGGAAGATCTCGGGTTCGTGCCGCGTGCGCAATAAGCTGTCCAAAATGAAAGTGCATTTCTTTTGCGTTGGCTTTTCCAAAAAAATTTCCGTTAAAGCGAACATCTAAAGGTAGATGAATACGCCCGTTTTTCCAGGCGACATCAAGCTCATCAATAGTGATCGCAGCGGGCGATAAGACCTTATTCGGTTTACTTTGAAAAAATCCAAAGCCTTGGGCTAATTCTTCAGGAATTAAACCCCGCAAAGAAATATCATTTATCAAAACGCATAATTTAATATGCTTTAAAGCTTCATCAGAATTTGTTCCCATTGGTACATGATCAACAAGGACGCCGACTTCAGCTTCGAAATCAGTTCCGTGATTGAAATCAACTTGGGGGATATCATCGGTGGGCGCCAAGAACCTTCCACTTTCAGCTTGGTACATGAGCGGAACCGTTAAAAGTGTTTCAGGTACAGCCGCATTACGTGCTTTGCGAACTAATCGAATATGATGAATAAAAGCAGAGCCATCGGCAAAAAGCCATGTTCTTGGCAAACAGGAATGAAATATTTTTTCATCTAAAACTTTTTCAATATTCTTTGCAATACCGGAATTTAATTCATCAGATAATTTTTTGAGTAAAAATTCTTTTTCATACCAATTTTCCAGAGCTTCGCGTAAGGAAGCGGCCACAGATGAAGCTCGCACAAAAGTCTTCAAATCTTTCGATAGAACAATTAATTCTCCGTCTAAAGATTTTGTTGATTTAAGTGTTGCAAGTTTCATTCAAAATATCCGATCTAAATTAATCTAAAGTAATCAACAAACTTGCGCCCACAGCACGTGAACTTTTAATACCTGTTGCGATTTCACTTGGAACAGTTTCAAAAAATATATTTGCGCCTACATTTGGTAAAAATTTAAATTGAGCACCAAAAGTAATCGGAATGATCATGCTTTTCGCGCTAATCAAATTTTCATCTGCCATTTTGATCGCAAGAGATGGTCCAGCATAAATTCCTGCATACTCTTCAAATTTAAACATGAAAAAAGCAGGCACTTCAAAATATGAAGCTTTTGATTTTGTCGTCACGCCAGCCAATTCAGTTGTAATGGGTCTTTCAGAGTAGAACAATCCTGTTTTCAAACCAAAACTAGGTGCAAAATCAAAAACAGCCGAAGCTCCTAATTGAAAACCGATTTCTTGCTTATTTGTAACACCCGGAGCAACAACATTAGAATCGTAATCTGCAGAATTCCATTTAAATCCAAACTCAACAGCCGGCATCGAGTAAGATACATTGGGTTTAGCCTGAGCAAATACAGTTGAAGAAAAAGCGATAAGACCCAATGAACATATAGAACTTAATAGTGCGATTAAATTTTTCATAAGCACTCCTTTTTTGTTGTTTTAAATCCTAGCAAGTCTTCATCTCAATGACCAGTAGACCCTGTGCGGCAAGGTGTGTTGATTCGCCACGAGTTGCACCTTATTCCTTAATTTTGTTAGTCTAAAGTCCACAGAAGGATTTTAAATGAGCCCCATCAAACTCTACAATTATTTTAGAAGCTCAACATCTTATCGGGTTCGCATCGCTCTTCATCTCAAAAATTTAGATTTCGAATATATCCCAGTCCATTTAATAAATAACTGTGGAGAACAAAATTCTGAAACCTACAAAAAACTTAACCCTTCAGGCGGAGTACCCACTTTAATCCACAACAACCAAATTATTTCGCAGTCTTTCGCGATCATCGAATATTTAGATGAGGCTTTTCCACAAACTTATCAACTGTTACCAAAAGATTTTTTTGCTCGAGCTAAGATTAGACAAATCTGCGAATCAATCAACGCCGACATTCACCCCCTAACAAATTTGAAAGTGATGCAGCACCTTGAAAAAAATAATCATTTCAATACAGACCAAAAAAATCAATGGATTCAAAAGTGGATTCAACAAGGCCTAACTGCCGTCGAAAAAATTTTGGAAATAACATCTAAAAATTATTCTTTCGGAGACACGGTCACAATGGCCGATTTATTTATTATTCCCCAAATTTTTTCAGCCGAAAGATTTCATGTGGATATGGCAGCTTTTCCACGCCTCAAGAAAATAAACCAGGACTGTTTAAAGTTAGATGCATTCAAAAAAGCTCATCCCATGAATCAAATAGATACCCCACCCGAGCCAAAGACTTAGGTCCAGCTTGTGCCCAGAGTAGAGTAAATTTTTTGACGACTATTTTTTTTGAATCTATCTATGTAGAACACAAATCTTGAAAGGATTTTATGAAAAAATTTATTCTAGCACTAACTTTATTATTTTCGATCGTGGGTCACACCGAAGAAAAAATGAAAATGAATTTTAAAAACGAAGAGATCACAAATATTATCGAACATTACTCGAAAGCTTCTGGACAAAAATTTATTATCGATTCAACGGTTCGTGGTAAAATCACTATTTTTAATTCAAGCGAAGTATCTTTAGAAGAAGCTTTCAATCAAATGTCAGAAGCACTTGCTTTGAATGGTTTTGCGATTGTGAAAAATGACGATGTGATGACTGTGCGAAATGCTCGATCTGCGCAGCGTGATAATATCGAAACATTCACGAGCTTACCGAAAGCCAAGCCACAGCGTATGGCCACATGGATTATCAGCATGAAACACACGTCAGCTTTAGAGATCCAACAGCAGCTACGCCTACTGACTTCTTCTTACGGTGAAATGAGTCCTTATGAAAAAAATAATCAAATCATTATCACCGATTTCACTTCGAACTTACAAAGAATTGGCGAAATTATTAAAAATGTTGATGTACCCCAAGACCCAAGTATTTCTAAAATCGTTGCACAAGCTCGTAAAGAACTTGACGACCGTCATAAAAATATGAAGCCTAAAATTTCAAAAGAAGAAATTCCGCCACCGATGCTGAAGTCTGATAACTAGATTTTTACTCGTTCATCTTTTTATTGATGTAGGCGAATCCATCAGGATTCCCCTGCACAAACACTTCACCTTTGGCATTTGTTACGACGAAATAAGGAAACATATCGATATGATTTTTTGTACGAAAATCATTTAAGGGTGTATCTAAAATAGCTTCTGCACCGAGCTCTTCCTTCATATCAATTTCTTTGGCTCGAATTTCGTCTCCGCCGACAATAATTAATGTTCCGACATTTCTTAGATCAAGTTGAGTTTTAATCATTTGATAATCGTTTAAAAATTGGTGACAGGCCGGACACCACGGAGCCACATACATCAAAACACATTGACTGCGACTTAAACATTTGTCGATTTGAGGGCCTTGATCAACTTTGTAATCACTTAAAGGCCCACGCAATTGGTACATGGAAACAAAACCAATTTTACGAGAAAAACCTTTAAATTTAAAAAAACCGACAGCACAAGCTACTGCAAAAAGTGCTATGACAACTGGGCGATTCACTAAACCCGCCCTACAAATAAAAAACTCCATTTATCAATCACAGGAACAAAAACAAAAACTAGCATGCTGATATTGGTCCACATAAAAAAAGCAAACCAACGCTCACGCGCCTCTGATTTGTAAACTCGAAAAAA
>JAYTPD010000060.1:0-3487 GCA_043747435.1 Bdellovibrio sp.
TCATTTGCTGGTCAACAAGTCGGAATAAAAGAAATGGAAGACGGTATCTGGGTCGTAAGTTTTATGGATTATGATCTGGGATATTTTGACGAAAAGGGACCTAGAGTTGAACCTGTAGATGATCCTTTTGGTTGGCAATAAGTGTAAAGGATGTGTCCGGTACAAAGTGTAAAGTATCTGTCCGGTATGGACCCTAAAATACCACGAATATCAATCAGGTGTTTTTCAGATCCGCCTTCGCGGTAGAATTCCAGTTTTTTAATAATGATGTCTTCAGGCGTTGCTAGCCAAGCTTCAAAGTTTTTCCAAAACGAGATTTTTTGTCGTCTGTTAAATTCTTCGATCGCATGCGGACTTTTCTTACGAATCATGACATCAATTTTCAGACCCGATTCATGGTGAATCAAATTAAACTGGCCGCGCGAAACTATTTCTGCTTTTAAAACTTCAGACGGGGGGCAATAAAATCCTTCCAAAGGAAATAACTGTTCAATTTTACCAGCGTCCTGCGCTTGAATATCAATCACGATATCCAAATCCTTTGTCATCCTAGGCTCACCATAAACAATGGCCGAAAGCGAGCCTACAACCATGTAGGGTATTTTTTCTGTTTCAAATTTTTCCAAGATTTCTCGGAAGACGTCCATGATAGAAGTTAACTGCACTATTTTGAACCTTTCTCAAAAAGTTCCATGGTCATGGCGTTTAATTCTTTTTGAGTCTTTTCAGGATGCTTCTTTTCCAGTTGATGCTTTTTGATTTCAAAAGCAGCCGCAAATAGTTCCGTTGAAAGCTTTAATTTTTTTTGAATTTCTGCTGGACTTGGAATTTTTTGGGAACCCATAAAACCCCTTAAAATGGCTCAGAAGGTTGATCTTCTAAAAACATCCTGATTTCAGGCCGTTAGAAAATGTTTCCTACCAAACCCTACCATTGTCAAATAAAACCTACTTTTTCGACCTAAGCTGATAAATTTGAGCTTCTTGAAAACTCGGGATTTTGTAACCGAGGTCGTCAGTGGCTCCCTTAATATCAACTCCCGCAAGTCGCAAATAAACGTTCGTTGTTTTAATCTCGGTATGCCCAACTATTGCCATCACCTTTGCAAGCGACACTCCGCGAGCTAAAAGATTCGTGATAAACGTCGCTCTTAAGTCATGAAACTTAATAGGGGTCACTCCAATCTTCGCACAAAAAGCTCTAATGACTTTTGCTTGTTCACCGTGGGCCCATTCCGAAAGCTGCGGAAGAACAAACGACACATCACCTTGAGACTGAATCTTTAACTCTTTCAGAAAAGCTAAAAAATCTTCGCTTATTGGAACCACTCTGTTCTTTCGACTTTTCGTCGGAGTGAACCCAACTTTGCTAGACCATTGCTTTGTAACAGAAATTGTTTTGGCTTCAAAATCAATATCTGTCCAACACAAAGCTTTTAATTCTCCAGACCGCAGCCCTGTCATTAAAGCAGTCACCCAAATAGGATAAAATGGATGATCAATCTCTTTTGCTTTTGTTAAAAAAAGATCAGCTTCTTGATTCGTCAAAACTGATTTTGTAATTTCAGCAACTCTGACAGTAATTCCCTGCGCGGGATTTCTATCAAGGTAACCGTCTTCGACAGCCATTTGAAAAATTCGCCTAATTTTCTTAAGTAAATCTCTCCTACTGTTGTCTGATATGGTCGTTGCTTCATTATATAAAACTTGATGAATGTCCTCTCTGGTAATTTCTTTTATTGATTTTTTCTCCCAGATATTTTTTGTCCATTTGTTCAAGCTTTTTTCATAGTCATAAACTGTTGAAAACGCAAAATTGACTTTCATCTTTTCTGCACACGCCTTGACCCACTCTGGCCAAAAAAGAGACGGACCTTTTTCAATAATCGAATCAAGCTCTTTTTTTAACTCAAACTCAGCCTCTTGCGCTTTTCGCTCTGAGACTATTCCTTGCCTACTTCTGAACATCTGCTTTCCGCCAACTCCGCGCATTTTCACTTCTACAATAAAATATTTTTTACCATCTTTTATGTATCCTCGAATTGCCATTTTTAATTTCCTTTCTTGAACAACTTTTCAAGATCAGATTTTAGGAACCGAAGTCTTCGACCCATTTTGTAAAATTTAACTTTACCTCTGCAAACTAAAATTCGCAGAGCATTTTGTGTTAATCCTAAAAATTGAGCTGCATCAGCAGATGACAGCCACACTTTTTCCTTCGCCAAATTGTCAAAGAACGCATCGCCCGAAGTGGGCAACTTATTTAAAATCATCTTCATATATTCTCCAGAAAAATTCAATAAAATTGAAAGGGCGGAATCGCCGATAACTTAAGCTAGATCAGGCTTTGCAGGTGCTTCATGGTTCGTATTTTCAGGCTCAACAGATTTGATTTGTGAGGTAGTACGAGATGACTCTGTGCTCTTGGCCTTCTTTGTGCTTTTAATGTCATCGTTAGTTTTAGTCTGCGACAACTGCATTAAATCTTTTAATGAAAGAGTCTCGCCGCTCTTTTTAGACTCCTTCATTTTTTGTAAAGCCCAGCTCATAAAACGAACTTCATCATAATGAGCGGCTCTAATTTTTTCGATTTGGTCTCTATTTAAAACGGCGGGCTGCTTTTCTAAAAAGTAATTTGCTAGATCCGACTTGTTGATCTCGATGAGCCCCTTAAATTTGTCATTGAGTTGTTCGATCCAAGCATTTAATTTTTGACTGATTGCTGGACTCAATGTCACTCGGTCTGGCGGAATCACAGGCTTGTCAGTTTTTGGTTTTTTCTTTACTTCGTCCATGTTGACTCCTTTTGAACGATGTACTTCCAATGGCCGTCGACGTAGACCGAGCCGTTCTCAAGAACTTGCGGCTCAATCCATATACGGCGAGCAATTGGTTTTGTAAGTTTGGGTGGCGACTTATCCACGCCCATGATAGTAACTGCTGACTTGCTTGAGTGAGCACAGCCGGCAAGTAATAGGAATCCAATGGCTCCAAGAGGAAACTTGATATAGTTCATAGGTTCTCCGATTAAATTAAGGTTATTTGAAACGACCCCGTAGGGGTACCCAGTCACAGGAATCACGCTGATTGCGAATTCTGGATAATGATTTAAAAATCAATTACTTGAGAGCATTTTCTCGAAATTTAAAGTTATGCTCTCCCGACAGGTTTCCGATATTGTTTCGACGGGTAAACTTACAAGATCCGACATGAGATCCACAAATTTGACAGACCCCTTTTGGTGCATCAAAACCGCAGCATCCCAAAATTTGGTTTTGAAGTCTTCGACCAGGATAAAGCCGTGTCGGTTTAAACTATCAGCTGATAAAATTATTCTTTCCTGGATGACTTTCATCAAAGTTGAATCTCGAATCATCCAAACAACAAAATCAATATCTGTATTTTTCTGATAATACTGACAAACAGGGTCGTAACGATCTACAGCTTTTCTACTAATTTCGACTTCAAAAGAAACAATTTTATACTCA
>JAYTPD010000061.1:0-9679 GCA_043747435.1 Bdellovibrio sp.
AAAAGAATTAACTAACTCGGAAAAACTCTAGATCCGAATGGCTGGAAAAACAGGGTAACCTCAGTGTGAAGCAAAAGGCGATGAATGCAAAAGCGAACAATGCTTTACCTAAAGTCAATTTTTTCGGTTTTTTTACAAATATGCATATTGATCAGTTAAGTAAAATCACATCAGTAAACACAACCATGCGAAAGTCAGAATTTAAAGATGATGACGATTATGATTTGGTTGATGGCATAAATTCAAGCCTCGATTTAAAAAGTAATCCTCCTTTCTGTGAACAAAAAGTACAAGGAGAAATAAAGAAAGTAAATGATGTTAAGATGGTCAATATTGTTTCTGAAGTCGGGCCGATCGAGATTTTAAATAGACATCTTGATTGTGATTCGAAGCCTTGGGTTTTAATTAAAGACAGTAAAAATAATGAAGGTTGGGTTAAAGAATCCGATTTAGAAAAAAAAACGACAAAGTTTGCAGTTCAAGATTCTAGAAAATGCGAATACGAACAGCCAACGTGCGTCGAGTCAGTTAAAGAAAAAAATAAGTATAATATTAGTTCAATTGATAAACAGTTTGGTGGTTTGGTGTTCGTGACCAATGGCGGAGGAAAAAGTTCTAATAGAGGATTTGCAAAGTATTCACTTGATTGTGATATAAATAATCAAGCAGGCGGGGGGTACGGAGTGCCTCTGTTTTCGAGCTCAAAACTCTCGAGCAAGGAAATACAACAGCTCAGACAAAAATTAAATGATTATTTAAAACGAAATGCGACCAATACTCAAAATTTTAATTCTACATTACACAATTTCTATAATTTATACCTTTGTGAAAATAATTGTTTCGGTAATTACTCTGAGATTAGTAGCTTTTTGCAAAGCGATAATCTGTCCACGGGAAAATCTTTACCATTAATAACTGGTGCAGATTATAAAAAGAACGCCGATAAGCTTGCGAGCTTATCAAAAAGTTGTGGGCAGATTCAAAGCGATGGAAGTTATTCAGCCAAGGATCTTCTCTATTATCAATTAGGTCAGACTCGCGATCTAGTTTTTGGTCTTAAAAAACAAAATACTGACTTTGTTATTAAATTAACCGAAGAATGTGAGATCTATAATGGATTGAGCGCTGAACAAAAAAGATCCGTTAATTGGGCAGAGAAAATAAATCTTATCAAAGCCACGCTTAATATAAATGATACTGATATTAAAAATACAGACGAGCGTTGCAGCGTGAACATAGGTCAAACTTTAAATAATCTTTCTAGCTTTCTAACTTCGACATGTGTTGATAAAGTCTATATTCCTGATCAAACGATGTATTCAGTTCTTAATCAGATTTACCCAGGTAAAGTGGGCTTTATGTCTTCGCAAAAATCAGACAGGTACACGGTGACATTCCGCGAATCTTGCCAAGGTTTTAATAAAGTGATCAAAGAATCTAAATCGTCAAGCGCGGTTAAAAGCGCAAATTAATTGAGGTGCGTGTGGAAAGATTTTTATTTTTTGTTGCAATATTATTTTTAAATCTTTCAGTTCAGGCTTTCGATTCATATAATGAAACTCTATTTTCAAATAAAGATCGCCTTACGATTGAACAAAGAAATAAGGGCTCTTACAAAAGATACAGATGGGATGAGATGGAAGACGTGAATGGCCGTGATGCTATACCTGGTGTGGCTGCTAAGCCTGAGCGCATAGACCTTGAAGCATCAAAGAAGCAAAATGCCATAAAAATTAAATACAGCGAAGGCGAAATAGATACTTATGAAATTGGAAATCCTAAAGAAGCCAAATTCGCGACCATTTTTATTCACGGAGCCAATGGAAGTAAAGAACTCGGCGCAAATGATCTAAGTTTTGGTGGAAATTTTAATCGCCTTAAAAGTTTAGCTACGCGTAACAATGGCGTTTACTACAGTCCATCCGTTGAACTTCCTACGTCAAAACCAAAAGATATGTTTGAGCTTGTAAAACATATCAAAAGAAATTCTCCGAACGCTAAAATTGTTTTTATATGTGGTTCGGCGGGGGCTCGTGTTTGTTGGTCTGTGGCTCATGACGCAGAGACCTCAAAAAATCTTTCTGGCTTAATTTTTGTCGGAGGTGCCAGAGACGATTACGATTATCAAAACACGGACGCTTTTAAAATGCGACTTCCTTTGATTTTTTCGCACGGTAGTAAGGATTCTCTGGTGCCAGTGCAGACTTACATAAACCAATACGAAGCTATTTTAAAAGTGGATTCGAAGTATCCTGTACGTATGGAAATTTTTGAAGGCGGTAAGCATGGCACCCCCATGCGAAATATTGATTACAAAGAATCGCTTGATTGGATTTTTGCCAATGAACCTAAAATTCTGGATACTGAAAAAAAAGCTGCAGCCGTCAAAGCGGGATCAGCAAACTAAATGAAGTGCTTTTATCCTTAACATCTAAAAATAAATAAAATAAAAATTTTATAAAACGAAAAAATTAATATTAAATTGATATCATTCGACTGAATTATAAGTCTTCTACTAGAATTTTGCAAATAATGAAGCGATTCTAGAAATTTTTGGAAGAAAGGTCAATTTTGGCAAAAACGAATGTTATTACCGACGTTCCAACCAGCAGTATTGGCCATCATAACTTCTTTAGTGACGCCAATTTCAGAAAAGCCCGCTGGGCAAGCCGGTGGCGTGCAGTTGCCAAAAGCGTGCTGTAAGGTCCATGGACATTTAGGTGTAACTAGCGTGCCGGTCAAATTTTTGTAACAGCTGCGGACGCTGTGACCTTGATTCCACGAACTGACAACGCTGACGACTTCGTTGTAAACAAGTCCGCTGTCTGCAAAACCAGTCGGGCAGGGCGGTGGCACACAGTTGCCCATTGCGCCGTTTACAGTCCACAAGCAGTTTATTTTAACGGCTGCTGGCGCAGCGACATATGGGTTAGAGATCGAACAACTTCGAAAAGTAACATTTGGTCCTGCAGGTGATGTCGAGACACTGACAGGAACACTAATCGGACGTAAGGCTTTTGGACCGAGAACTTCTTTTGTGCTTTCAATATTAATATTGAATTGTCCCGTGTATGTATTGGGGTCTGCTGTAGGTACAATATTTTGAAGACTAATCGAAGTCGCTTTCAAACCATCAATTCCCGCGTTATCAATAAAAAATTGAGTTGGTGGTCCGCAGACTGGGGCTGCTGAAGTATACAAACCAATGTTAGAGGGAGAAACACCAGCAAGTGCCGCAATCCCTGCGATAGGAAAATTAGAGGCTCCTTTGAATAAACAGGCGCAGTTGTTTGGATCTTTGAGGAATTGACCCAATATCGTGCCATGCAGCTGAGTTTGCTTAAGCTTAAACTCCAAATAATTATTAGCTTTCATCTGATTATTTTGCAAAGAGATCATAGCGATTGAAATGATACTCATTATGGAAATGACAACCAAAACCTCGATTAGTGACATGCCGTCTTTATTTTTGATCTTCGTTAATTGAGTCAAAACCATACAAAGGTATCGTCAAAAAACTAGTTATACTTTAATGACTATCTTCGATCGAGTTACACCGATAATAAAATCTCATATTGAGACTTTGTTATCGAGCCATCAATCTGTATAACAATTTTGCGCCAGCAAGAACTTTAGATAGGCTACATCTAGCTTAAAATCGTTACAACGAGGTCTTTTCTTTGAATATTCACATGTTATGAATATAAAATTATTCTTATCAGTCTATTTTACTTTGTTTATTTCTTGTTACTCGATGGCGCAGGTTAAAAGCTGCGAGATGCTTTTTGATAAAAAAGTTAAGTTATCATCAGCTCAGTTCGGAATCTACACCGGCCAAAGTGGCACCCGAACTTTTATCGCAAATGGATTTCCAAACTGTTCAGACAGTGGCGCGGTTGTTTGTGTCGAACAATAAAAGATTTCAGACCTAAGTCTGGCTGATCAAAAGTAAATAAAATGCCTACATAATTAAGGCAGTTTTACCGATAACTTTCGATATGATCGGCCACTTAAAAATCCCTTTTTTAAAACTTTTAGCTCAGGGTCAAAATCCATTACTTTTTAAATTCGAAAATGAACGCGTGCGCTTAACAAATATTTACAGTTTGGTCTTAAGCATGAGCTGTATTTTTATTGGAACTCTTTTCTTTTTGTTTCAAAAACAACAGGCTGGTTTTTTGCTTTTCACTGTGTCGTTGGTATTTTGTCTGTGTATTCTAGTTAACTCTTTACGCCAGTATTATTTCTCGCGTGTTCTTTTATTTTTGAACGGGTATGTGACGATCTATATTTTTTCGGCTGCGCTGGGCCCGGAATGTAATACGCAGTTTTGGTTTTTGACCGGAATAGCGTTATCACTGGTTTTGTTCGATATGACTAAAAGTCGATATCTAGTCACAAGTGTCGCAACGGCCTGTGGCTGTTTAGTTTTTTTGTGGGTCACGGACTTCAAGTACTCTCCCATCGAAAAACTTTCCCTGGATGCCTTCGCAAGCCAGCTTGTGATGATTTCGAACGTGACTTTGTCTTTTTCGATTGGCCTGAGCGGTTTAATATTTTTATTTTTTCAGCTTGATCGCTCAAGTCAAGAAATCCAACACTATTTAACAGCCCAAATTGAAAATTCACAAATAAAGTTTAGATCTATTTTTGATCAAGGTGCCGCGGGTATTGTTTTTGCCGACTTAAATGGAACAATTACCGAATGCAATGAACGCTATGCTTCGTTTCATGGACTCAAAAAATCAGAACTGATTGGTCGAAACGTCGCTGATTTAATTATGGCTGAAGATCGGCATCTGCACTCAGACGAAATTAAAAAGCTGCTCGCGGGTCAAATAAATATGCTCGCGTTCGAGCGAAAATTTATGCGGCCCGATGGCACCTTAGGATGGTGTTTAGTGAATGCCAGTCGCATCACCGATCAAACCGGAAACGTTGTCTACCTTGCGGCCTACTTACAAGATATCACTCAACTTAAAATTCTTCAGCAAAACTTAACTTACACGGTGTCGCTTGCGGCTGTGGGCGAAATGTCGGCCGGGGTGGCTCATGAAATCAATAACCCTCTGGCGATCATTCAAGGAAAGGCGTCCTTTATATTAGAGCGCCTCAAACAAGACGCAATCCCAATCGAAAAACAGAAGCTCGAATTAGAAAAAATAATTTCAACCACCACTCGAATCGCAAAAATAGTTCAGGGCTTACTTTCATTCACGCGCGTTAATACCGACGAACCACTTGATTCAATTGATGCGCTGACATTAATCGAGAATGTCCGCAGCGTTTGCGAACAAAGGTTTCGAAATAGCGGCATTCAATTTTTAATTGACCCTATTCCGGCAGAAACCTTGTCGTGCCGAGCTCATCAAATTGAGCAAGTCCTCTTAAATTTACTGAATAACGCTTTTGATGCTGTCGCTACACTTGAACAAAAGTGGATTAAGCTTTCGGTGTCGATTCAATCTCAGACATTGCTTATCAAAGTGACCGACAGCGGGTTAGGCGTTCCAGAAAAACTTCGAGAAAAAATTATGCAACCCTTCTTCACAACCAAGGGTGTCGGAAAAGGCACGGGTCTGGGGCTCAGTATCTCGAAGGGGCTGATCGAAAGCCATGGTGGATCACTGCAAATTGATACCAACGAAGCCAACACCTGCTTCGTGATCCAAATACCGCTGCATCCGCAAGTGTCAAAGTTGGCTTCGTAGGAAATTTGCGCTTCAAACCAGAGTTAAGGATGACAATCTAGGTCACACTGCAGTCAATAGCATTGTCACCCTCAGCAACAACATATTTCCATTGGCTAGCTATTATTGATGTTTTTGATTTCGTCCTTAAAGGAGCGAAGACATGTGAAGAAGCTAAAAACGTGACTTCATCGCTTGGCGACAGCTTGAAGCTTTCAGTTTTTAGTCATTAAAAACTTGTTATAATAACAACTTATTTTTAAAAGGACTGCTTGAAAAAGCGGTCCCTTTTTTTATCCAACTAAAACCTTTTTAAAAACAGCTCGAGCCTTTTTTTCAATTTCTAAAATATCTTTAGATTTTTCATAGTAACCGTTTGGAAATAAAATAGTTGATGGGTGAAGGCCAAGCGCAACACCTAAAATTTCAGCGTAGTGCACTGTCATTTCAAGCCGTTCATTTTTAAGAGCGCTTAAATTTGCTCTTTGAAGGCCAGTCACCTCACAAATTTGATCTTGAGTGATACCGTAATTACTTCTTATTGCCTTAACGAATTCTCCTGGAGATAAAGATTCCTCGACTAAATCGTTTAAAACAGCTCTCATTTTTTTCATGTTAACTCCTTTAAATTGTTTTAAATCTTATCTTTTACGAACAAGTGGTGAATCTGGAAAATGAATGCCAAAATCAAAGTAAAAAAATACGACAACGACCAAGACTATTGCTCGATAAGGGGCCAGATCAAATTCAATCGGCGTCCTTTGTCACACTTATTTTGTCGTCCAACGAAGACCTATTTGTGCATTAAAAATACGTCCAGATTCAATATCGGTTGCGTTGCTATAGCTGATCGCGGTCCCATAATCAATTTGGGTAGCTAAATATAAATTTTTATCAATTTCATATTGAAAGCTTAATCCAGCAAGCGCAAAGCGGACACCATAGTTCACAGTTATTAAGCCGACTGAGCCTGTGCTGGTCACAACGGCTGCGGTTTGCGTAAAACCTTCGCTACGAAATCCCAAATAAGGTTTTATATTTTCCAGTAGTTGATATCCAAATAACAGATCAAAACCTGCAATTGAAGGTTCATAGCGTGCTGTATTTCTTCCGCTTGTAGGGCCTGTGTAACTGTAAGTGGCTTCGATGGGTGTGGACGCTTCAAAAAAGAAATCAAAATCAATTACAAATTTTTTAATGATCCAAGCATTTCCAAAAGTAAATCCTGTAGATTGCAAATCAATCGTATCGATTGGCCCTGAAATGCGACTAAAAGTATACCCCGGATTGGCTTTTTCAAGATTTGCTTGAATGGACGTCTTTGATTTTTCCGTGTATGTGCTTTTCCGCGCCATGATATAGCCATTTGCACACGATGACAAAATAAAATAAAACAGAAGACAAATAATTTTTCTCTTAAAATAGCATTTCACTTAACAACACTAGCGTGAATTAAAATTTTTTAAAATGAAATTAAATCAGTCTAGTCTTTTTACCATGCCGCTTTCGACTGGACCAAGGGCGAAAATTTGACATGAATACGGACTCTCTTTAAGATAGAAACAGATGAAAAATTTCAACTCTTTATTGATTGTATTCTTAGGATTTCAAATCGGGTTTTCTTTTTCTGTATTGGCTGACCCGAAAATCAAATCTGTCGAAGAAGCCAAACTATTGAGGAAGCCAACTTCCGATAAAGATTGCAGTCATGTCAATGAAAGTATTCAACAAAATTATATTCAGGAATTTGGCTTAGCCGATACTGAAGCACGCAATGTCTATGTCAATCAAGTCAGTGTTTCTGGAAGAACTTTTGCTCAAGCAACTCATCAATCTCAATGCTCCGCTAAAGGTTGCGGCACAACTTTAAGTTACCTTCGGTCGAAAGAATGTCCAAAGTTGGTTCTGGTTTTTAATGGAGATTTTATTTTTACCGGCGGCGAAAATAAAAGATACAGCCATCTAAAAGTTCGGTCTAAATCTGAATCTATCGACGGTGGCCCATCGATTTTTAAATTTGAGTTTGATGAAAATGAACTGGTTTACAGAGAATTGAAAAAAGAGTGATTTTTTTATTTTTCATATCTTTAATGAGATATTCACATGCAGACGTTGGCTGTGTCAGCGAACCTCTGGCCGAAAATCGCCCCTATATTTTGCAGTGTGCGAAAGCTCAAGAATGCACTTGTCCATTAGGCAGCACAAGTCACCTTGCCAATTTTCATCTTTCAAGCCCGCTCGAGAATTCAACGGTTGTCAGTTGTTCTTTTGAACCCGCAACTCCAGCTGCAGAAATTCAGCAAATCAATAAGTTCAATCACCCATCAAGTTTGCGATCAAATGATGGCGACAAGTCAAAATGCTTAGAAGTTAACGATCGCGGACTGGCTGAGTTTATTGATTCAAGAACTCACAATTTTAAAAAAGGCTGTCGTTACGATGCGCGCTTGAAAGGGCCTAAGGTGAATGCATTTTTAGACTCAATATTGAATCCAAAAAAAGGACCTGAAAATACTTGCATAACGACGATGTGCACGTCTGCTTCTTACGCTGTCTTTTTATTAACCTTACGCGAAATGCAAAGTAAAGGTCGGCTTCCGTTAGATGTGAATATCGAAGAGTTAGGTCATACGCGCTCTAAAGGCTGGAAGTATTTTAACGATATGGCGCGACCTGATTTAGCGATGACCGAATTGGATATTGGCCGAGGTAAGATGATTAATAAATCTGAGATCAACGACTGCTCAAATAAAAATTGGCCCTCAGCAGGCGATTTTGTTCAGTTCTGGAGATCAAATAGCTCGGGACATTCGGTGATTTTCTCTAATTATTTAAAAAATGAAGCCGGAGAAAATATTGGTGTTTGTTATTGGTCATCAAATAGTGAAACTAAAGGCCTGAGTCATCGCTGCGAAGCTCTAGATAAAATTCAAAAAATAATTGTCGGGAGAATCACCAGATGAAGTTAATGATGAGTGTTGTTTTTCTTCTGATTTTTTCAGTGGCCCACGCTCAGGACGAAGATTGTGGTTCAGGCGTTGCAAATGTGCTTTGTGATTTAAGCTGGTCAGTAAAAAATGTGAAAACAAGTGTGCAAGCTTATAAAACGACATGTGAATTTCCCGAGGGTCATGTGCGTTCTTGCCTAGCTTTTAGATTGTGCGTGAATGGTCTTCGAACGGAAGTCGGAGCAAGCCGTCTATTTCACGACACAGATTTAGATTTCTTGTGTCAGCAAAAAAAGCCTGTTGATTTATTGGGGTCAGCCCATCCTGGAAAACCCTCTATCACGGCTGAATGCATTGACAAAAAATCAACCCATCAATTTATTTTTAAAAGTGAATCAAATCAAAAAAAATGTTTCATCGATTTAAAAAAGGTCATTCAATGAAAAAGATATTCTTCATTTTTATGATAATCGTTTTGGCTTTAGAAGTTAAAGCCTATCCAATATTTTTTAAGTGTGACGCTCAAGGGGCAGTTTCGAATATTTTACAACCGGCTGAGTTGACGACACAACTGAAGGGTCTTGCCGACGCCAGTCTTAAAAGACCAAATATGACGACGAAGACGGCCGCCCAAGAAGCGTGTCGTGATGCTCATCATTGTATGAAAGAATTGGTTCAATTGACTGGGATTATTCGTAAAGCGGGGCAACTGAATCGCGATGAGCTTATTCAAAAAATAGAAGCTAAAGCTAAAAAATTGAATGAACAAATCGCCAAGCAAGGGGTTATTCAAATTTCTGAATCCGATCATAGTGAACTTGTTGACTTAAATCGCGCCAATGTCATGAGCTACTCATGCCGCGAAATTACGAATGAAATAGATCCGAAAAACTTTCAAGACGAAGACAGATGTGTTCTAGGAAATTTTCATCATTCACCTTATATGAGCCTGTACCCGAACCAGCATTTAAAAAATCAGAACCAATACAGTTAAGTAAAAAATAGTTTTTAGAGTTTTTTATTTAGATTTTAAATTTCACA
>JAYTPD010000062.1:0-43905 GCA_043747435.1 Bdellovibrio sp.
TTAATAATTTAGAACACATCAGAAACAAAAACCAAATCGAAGATGTATTAGAAAAACTTATACATTAAACCCGTAGACACAAAAAAAAAGACGCTACCAATTACTTGGTACATTGATCGCACTGACGATACTAAGCTTCGAAGTCCTTTCAAGGATAGACACCAACTTATGTTCAGGGTGCGACCAGCAAAACAAAAAACCCGTAAAGCTATGTATGATGAAGAAATTGTTGCTTGGCTTAACGAATTAAAACAAGGGAATCCTTTGTATTATTTTTTAGCTGTTGTTCAAATTTATCAGGTGCTTCGAGTTTCAGAGGTTTGCGCAATGAAGTGGTCTAAATTAAATTTAGCACACAGAGATTACATTGTTTCTGAGCATGTTATCTGGCCAAGAGTTAATGGTGCACCAGCAGAAATTTTACCTGGAACAAAAACGAACACATCAGGAGAAGTTTTTAGTACTTTTCTTCAGGCTGAATCAGTAGAAGCCTTGAGCTCAGTCTTAGAGCTGAAGAAAGATAATGATTTAATTTTTCATGATGGTGGATCGCTTTTAACTTATCGAAAAATACAACATGCATACGATAAAGCTTTTGAACGATTAGGATTCCATTTCAGAGGTACTCATGTATGCCGCCATACAGGCGCCACAAGCTTTTTAGAAAAGACTGGCGATACGCTGGCGCTTCAACAAATGGGAAACTGGAAGAACCAGCAGATGGCATTGCATTATGGTCAAATCAGTTCGAGTCGTGCAAAAGATGCAACATTAAAAGCTGAACGCAAAGTAGAGCATTTAAAGTTAGTTAAGAATGAAAATGTGTCATGATATTTTTAGCAGGCTGGGGATAAATGGAGACGAATCGATTTTCGTCTCTTATCTTTTCAATAATTCCAACCTCTTAAAGAGATTGGTAGGGAGTACAGGATTCGAACCTGCGACATCCACCTTGTAAGGGTGGCGCTCTACCAACTGAGCTAACTCCCTATTTATTTTTATTTACTAAATAGTTTTTACACTTCTACCAGTTACTTATTTGCTATTTGAGATTACGGGGTAATCTCAACACCTTATCACGAATTAAATTTCAAAGAACTGACCCCACTAGGAATTTATTTTTTATAGTCTGCTCGGGTCTAAGACTCAAGGTCTTTTTTACCGACTGCCGATCTTTTTACAAACTGAACCTAAATCGCTTGAAATCTTTTTAAGCATAAGATTTTCAGGTGTTAATTCGTAGTTTGTTAAGCCGCCGAATGAAACAAGACTGGATTGTGTATCTCCAATCATTTGTAATGAAGCGGCTAAAATACTTTCTTCGCATCCGTAAGTATTTATATGAAGATCTTTGATGTCGAAAAGGGCAAGCTTCATCTGATACTTCGAAACACCGTCGTTGATGATGGCTCGGACGACATTTTTTTCGGAAGTGTCGATGTATCCTACGCCTTCAGCAAGTGGTTTTGCGCAGCTTGCCCCATTAATGACCGAAAGTTTTAATATTTTTCTATTTGAAGTCGTTCGGACTACTTTGGCTTTTATGTAAATTGGCTTCAAGCCGTCTTTGAGCATCCAAACTCCTTGGATATTATTCCATGGAAAAGGTCTTGCTACTGACCAAGGAAACACATCAACACCGCCTTGAATTCGCGCGCTACACTCATTACGGAATGAAACAGATGTTTGTGCGTTTGCGAATAGTCCTAAAAATACAACCGCTGCAAATAAAAATCGAATCATCATAAGGCCCCCAAATTTTTTAATTCTTTTAACTCAACACGTGCTGTTTTATTTAAATAGTAACCATTTTTTGCTCTAAAAATATATTTTGGTTTGTCGTAATCGGGCTCAATCAGTTTTCGCAGTCTTTTAATTGTAACGTAGATTTTGTTATCATGAACTGCGGGGTCGTAATTTTGCTTCCAAACATGCTCGACCAAATATTCTTTTGAATAGATTTGACCTTGATTGCTGATAAAGAGCTTCAACAGATCAAGTAAAATAAATTGGTTTTTAAAATCGATTGAACCTAAATTTCTTTCAACGACCGAGTGTTTCTCGAGGTCGAAAACAAGATCAGCACCATCTTCGTTCGAGCTATTTAAAAGTTTTAAATAAGACTCAATTTTATTATGGGCCACTTTGTTGTTTGAAGTTTCGATGGATTTTTTTGCTAAATTTAAATAAACTTTAGCGAGATCTGTTTGACCTTGCTCGAACAAAATAATTCCTATGTTGGATAAAACTCCAACGGCAACTGAGAGCTGTTTTGTGATTTTCAACTCGTCGTAGGCCTGCCATAACACATCTAAAGCTTGATCATATTTTTTTAAATCCATAAGAATTAGCGCATTAGAATTTGCAGATGCGATGCGAAGTTCTGGGATATCTAAAAGTTGTAAGAATATATTTAAATTGTAGATTTCTTTAAGAGCTTCATCAAAGCGCTTGAGTTGTCGATAACAAATCGACAAACCAAGAATTGCATAACACATATCTTCTTGATCGTTGGCTTTTAAGCCGATCTCTAGGGCTCGTCTAAAATAGTCAACAGAGCTTTCTATTTGCCCTTTGAAATTTGCGCAAATACCGAGTGTGTAATAAGTTTTCGAATTTAAATCTATATTTTCGCGAATCACAAGGTCGTGCAGATTTTCTTTAATCGTCGTGATTTGTTCTTGCTCATCTTTTTCGGCGTGGATACGAAGAATAAGTTGAATGCTTTTAAGATAGAGGTCGAATTTTTTTTCAATCAAAAAGGAAGTGGAGGCCTCTTTTAGATTTGGCAATGCCAAAGCATAATCTCCTCGATCACAATAGAGTTTTCCGATTTCCAATAAGCGCTCTGGTTGAGTTGTCATTTATTATTACCTTTGAAGGAAGTCACTTTTTTACAGATTCTGAAATAAATGGTCAACTAACTTTCTATTCATAATCATAATTTAAAAAAAAGTAAGCTTAATAGCGGAAATAAAATAGCTTTTTAGAATTGACGATTCATGTAAGAAATTTTTCTTGCCAGCATAAAACAAGAGCAGAGTGGCCTATAAGACACTCTGCTCTTCGAGATCCGGACTAAAAAAAAGGTACCTGGTACCTTTTACCCCTAAAAAGTACCAGGTACCTTTTAGGTACCTTTTAGTGGGTGGTGTGGACTTGTTGGCCTGTGTAGTGGGCTTTGATGCCGAATTCGCGTTCGTTTTGGGCCTTGAACAGCTCTTTTGGATTTTTGATGTCCAATGCGTTGATCAAGACTTGATCGACGTGATCGACGAGGATCACTTTAAGTTCTCTGAGTACTTCTTTTGGGATGTCTCGAAGATCTTTTTCATTTTCCTTTGGGCAGATGATTGTCTTAATACCGCCTCGGTGAGCCGCTAGTACTTTTTCTTTTAATCCACCAATCGGTAAAACTTTTCCGCGCAATGAAATCTCGCCTGTCATCGCAACTGTTCGTTTAACGGGAATTTTCATAATCGCAGAAACAATTGAAGTTGTTAAAGCAATACCCGCAGAGGGGCCATCTTTTGGAGTGGCTCCGTCTGGAAAGTGGATATGGATATCCACGCTTGAGTAATACTCTTTATCCAAACCAAACAACGGTCCACGCGATCGAACGTAAGACATCGCGGCCACACAAGATTCTTTCATCACGTCACCCAATTGGCCCGTGACTGTGAACTTGCCTTTTCCTGGAACTGCGCTGACTTCGACAGCAAGCAAATCTCCGCCGACTTCTGTCCACGCCATTCCGTTTGTTAAACCTATTTCGTTTTGTTTTTCGATTTCGCCAAATTTATATTTGTGCGGACCGATGAGCTCGACAAGTTTTTCTGGAGTAACAACATAGCCATCTGTTTTCTTAGCTGACTTTTTAGCTGATTTACCAGCTTTAGCCGCTTTTGATTTCACAGCGGATTTTTCTGTTGTTGCTGGAGCATCTTTTCTAAAATCATCGATCGTTTGAGACATCACGATTTCTTTAGCCACTTTACGAAAAACATTCGCGAACTGACGTTCTAAATTTCGCACTCCGGCCTCACGAGTGTAAAAGCGAATCACATCGCGAATCGTTTTATCTTGAATCGAAATTTTAAAATCTTTTAAACCGTGTGCTTCCATTTGCTTCGCCACTAAATAATTTTTAGCGATATGGAATTTTTCTTGTTCGATGTAGCCATCTAAATAAATGATTTCCATACGATCAAGCAAAGGTCGTGGCACAGTTCCTAAATTATTTGCCGTCGCCACGAACATCACTTTTGAAAGATCGTACTCGAGCTCTAGATAGTGATCAGAGAAATTAGCATTTTGCTCTGGATCTAAAACCTCAAGCATGGCAGAGGCTGGATCTCCGCGGAAGTCATTTGCCATTTTATCGATTTCATCGAGTAACAAAACGGGATTCCCTTTATCAACTTTACGCAACGCTTGTAAAATTTTACCCGGCATTGCACCCACATATGTTTTACGATGACCGCGAATCTCAGCTTCATCACGAACTCCGCCCAAAGAAATTCGTGCGAACGGACGACCTAATGATTCAGCGATTGACCTAGCTAAAGAAGTTTTACCAACTCCAGGAGGGCCCGCTAAACAAATGATTGAGCCCTTCATGTTTTTTGATAAAGAAAGAACGGCAAGATATTCAAGAATGCGATCTTTAACTTTTTCAAGGCCCCAGTGGTCGTTATCTAAAATCTTTTTAGCATTTTTTACGTCATGACGATCCGTTGAGTACTCTTGCCAAGGTAAAGATAAAACCCAGTCGATGTAGTTTCTTACCACAGTGGCTTCAGCACTCATCGGCGACATCATCTTGAGTTTTTTGATTTCTTTATTTACTTTGTCTTTTGCTTCTTGAGGCATTTTTTTATCTCGGCATTTTGCAGACAAATCATCAAGCTCAGCCTGGTAGTCGTCTTTTTCGCCAAGTTCTTTTTGGATCGCTTGCATTTGCTCGTTTAGATAATATTCTTTTTGAGATTTCTCCATTTGCTTTTTAACGCGAGTGCGGATTTTTTTCTCGACTTCAAGAATTTCGATTTCGCCTGTCATTAAGTTTAATAAATGTTCAAGGCGTTTTGTTGGATCTAAAATTTCAAGCACTGCTTGCTTGTCTTCAAGCTTCAAATTTAATTGAGCGACAATAATATCTGCAAGCTCGCCGGGGTTTTCGATGCTGGATACGCGCATTAAAATTTCAGGTGGAATTCGCTTATTCAGTTTCACGTAAGTTTCGAAAGTTCCTTTAACCGAGCGAACAAGAGCCGAAGCTTCTGTCGGATTTGAAACATCTTCTTCGATGGTTTCGCAGTTGACGACAAAATGACCTTCGTGTGCGACGAAATTTTTAATACGCACGCGTCGTTTTCCTTCGACAAGAACTTTCACTGTGCCGTCAGGCAAGCGTAGTAATTGGATGATCGTTCCAACAGTTCCAACAGCATAGATATCTTTTTCGTCGGGATTGTTGGTCTTTGCATCTTTTTGAGCCGCTAACACGATGTCAGACTGTTTGCTCATGGCATCTTCTAAAGCGTTGATACTTTTTTCGCGTCCTACAAAGAGTGGCATCATCATATGTGGAAATATGATCAGATCTCTGAGTGGAAGTAAGGGCAGTTGTTGTGTTTTCGATTCGCTCATGAAGACTCCTTCCGTGATGTTGGAACTTTAAAGACATTGGCCTTAACTCAGTTTAGATCTTTTACTGCTTGCGCCGCAAAGAAAATTTGGTGAATTGTCATAATACTTTAAGGTCTAGACCTGGTTTATCGAGTTGAAGTTATTTCTGCTATTAGAAAAAGTTTTGTGGGAGTTTTATGTGCGTATGAACCTAGTGACGGCGCAAAAAGAACTCTGTCAAAAAAGTAGCCAGATCCAAACTGCGTATTAATGAAAACAAGCTCTTAAAAACGATTAATAAGACTTGAGAAAGTCTTTGTTTTGCAAGTGAAGTTTTTAGGACGTAACCGAAAATATGAAGTGCTTGCAATATTATTTAACATTGATTTTTGTTTCTTTTATTTCGCTTGATGCGATGTCGGCTCGACTTAAAAGCTATTGCACGATGCCGGAAGACCAAAACTCTTTCATAGGACAAAATATCGACGAAAGACTTCCGATTGCTTCAGTTTCGAAGCTTTTTACATCTCTTTTGGCTGTCACTCATAATTCTGTTCATCGCAAAATCTACACTCAGTTTTATTACACTCAAGTCGGTCATCAATTATTCGATGTTCATATCAAAGGAGCTCATGAGCCCTACTTTGGTCGAGAATCAATTCATTGGCTAATAGCAAAGCTCAACGAAGCTGGAGTTTTCAAAATTAGAAATCTAAGTTTCGATGAGAACTTTAAATATTATCATGACCCTGATCAGATGATCAGAATTGGTCGAAAGATATTAAACCCTGTTTCGGGGAAAGACCAGATCGACGCGCCGTCACCCGAAGACGTCCGAAGCGAACTACTTCAAAATAGTGAAGTTCTTAAGAATTATAATCTTTCAGTCAAAGATGCATTATTAAATGGAGTTGTGCTTCCGAAAAAAATTATTTTTAAACCCAGCAACATTAAAATTATTTTTTCTAAAGATTTTCAAAGTTTGTCCAACACAAAAAAAGGCTATGTGGCTTCGGCAGACTTACTTCACATGTTAAAATTAATGAATTGGAATTCAAATAATCACGCCGCCAATCAAATTCTTCAATTAAGTGGGGGAATAACTGCATTTAATCAATTTTTCTACGAACAGTTGGGGTTTTCCGAGAAAGACGTACGCTTTATTAATGGCTCGGGCCAGAATGCAAACTTAGACGGAAATGGCCGTGACTACAACGAAGCCACTTGTTCGATGGTTGTGAGAACTGTGCGAGCGCTCAAAAAGTCTTTAGAAGCACAAGACGTAAAGTTGCAAGATGCGATGTCTGTTGTCGGAGGAGATATCGGAAGCACGGTCAGCGGGAAAACTTACAATAATCATTTTACAAATTTAAGCGTTGTCGCAAAGACGGGGACGATCGGAACCAATATCACTTTAGCGGGAATGATTTCAGCAAAAACAGGTCATCATTTTTTCTTTTTTAATGTTGAAGTTAATCCGGCACCAAAAAACGCAAAAAATAAAAGTGCTTGGATCAACGCAGAAGCGAATCGGGCTCGCAATCTGATTTCAACCAAGCTTGTACTGCTGATTAAAAAGCTGGGCGGTCCCGACCAGCTTGAATATAAACCAAATTACTTTAATTTAGAGAGCTTCGAGGATAAAGATTTGCCAGAAGCCCCAACTGCGGACTAAGCGCTTTCGCTTTGTTTCTTATTTTTTTCGATTTCAGAACGCGCTTTCATTTCTTCGTCCGTGTAGTAAACCATCATGGGTTGGTTGCCTTCGCGAATGACTTTTTCGTCGATGACGACTTCTTTAACATTCGTCATGCCCGGAACATCAAACATCACATCAAGCATCGAAGATTCAATGACTCCGCGCAGTCCGCGGGCTCCTGTGCGGCGTTTTAAAGCTTCTTGAGCAATCGCTTTCAATGCAGCATCTGTAAATTTTAAATCGACGTTCTCGAAAGAAAAAAGTTTTTGATATTGTTTAACAAGCGCATTTTTTGGTCGCACTAAAATATCAAGTAAAGCCGATTCATTTAAAGGAGCTAAAGTTGCGATACAAGGCAAACGACCAATAAATTCGGGGATTAATCCAAACTTAGCTAAGTCATCAGGTTCAACTTTAGAAAGTAAATGTTCAGTTTGATCGGCACTTGGTGAAGTGATGTCTCCGCCGATTCCCATCGATTTATTTGTTGTACGGTGTTCGATGATTTTATCTAAGCCAACAAAAGCTCCGCCGCAAATAAATAAAATATTTGTTGTATCGACTTGAATAAATTCTTGCTGCGGATGTTTACGGCCGCCTTTAGGTGGAAGATTTGCAACGGTGCCTTCAAGAATTTTTAAAAGAGCTTGCTGAACACCTTCGCCGCTGACGTCGCGAGTAATCGAAGGGTTTTCTGATTTACGAGAAATTTTATCGATCTCGTCGACATAGATAATTCCTTTTTTTGCTTTTTCAATATCGTAATCAGCTGATTGTAAAAGATTAAGAACGACATTTTCGACGTCTTCACCGACATAGCCGGCTTCAGTTAATGTTGTCGCATCGGCCATTGCAAAAGGTACATTTAAAATTCTTGCAATCGTTTGCGCGATCAAAGTTTTACCAGAACCTGTTGGGCCGACCAGAAGAATATTCGACTTTTGTAATTCAACGTCAGTCGATTTTTTTCCCTGCAATGCGTTCACGCGTTTGTAGTGATTGTGAACAGCGACAGCAATCGTTTTTTTGGCTTGAAGCTGACCGATTACATAATCGTCAAGGAAAGCTTTGATTTCGGCTGGCTTAGGAACGCGGAATGCTCCTTTAACCGAAACTTCTTTGTCTTTTTCCTCGTCAATAATATCCATACATAAATCAATGCACTCGTCACAGATGTAAACACCTGGACCTGCAATTAATTTTTTAACTTCTTTTTGACCTTTGCCGCAGAACGAACATCTTAAAGTAGAATTACTTGTAGTCGACATTTTGAGTTATCCTTTTTTCGTTTTTCTTGATTCAACAACATGATCTAATAGTCCAAATTCTTTAGCTGTCTGCACATCCATGAAGTTGTCTCGCTCCATCGCATGAAATAATGTGTTGTAGTCTTTGCCTGTGTGAGTTTCGTAAATTTTAGTTAATTTTTCTTTTGTCTTAATAAGCTCTCGCGCATGGATCTCGATATCAGTGACTTGGCCTTGTAATCCACCGCCATGAAGTAAAGGCTGATGTATCATGATTCGTGAATTTGGCATAGCATAGCGTTTACCTTTTGCGCCGGCTGTTAATAACAATGACCCCATGCTGGCGGCCATTCCCATGCAGTAAGTCGCGACATCGCATTTTACAAATTGCATCAGATCATAAATCGCTAAACCCGCTGAAACGCTTCCCCCTGGCGAGTTAATGTAAAAATGAATGTCTTTGTCTGGATTATCCACTTCTAAAAATAAAAATTGAGCGATAATTGCGTTGGCCACTTCGTCTGTGACCGCTGTGCCTAAAATAACGATGCGATCTTTTAGTAAACGCGAATAGATATCATAAGATCTTTCGCCTTTAGATGTTTGCTCAATAACATAGGGTATAAGTGGCACGGGCGTCTCCTGTGGAAGTGGTTGAGTGTTACTACCTTGTGTACGTTTTTAAATCGGCGCATCTTCGGCCAATCTTTAAATTAACACAGCAAGTCTAGTTGAGTTTTTACGAATAAGAAGACTTCTTCATTATTTTCTCAAAATGGGACATAATTAATTCTTTAAAAAAGACAAAGGAGACACTTAAATGTCTAAATCACAATCTCTAGCTCAAATTCATCTTCACGCAAAAGATATCTCAAGCCTGAGCGGCCAGACTTTAGTTGTGTTTTCGAAAGCTCAGTCGGACAAAGATAAGCCAGCTAAATTAAGTCACCCCGAAACGGCAAAAGCGATTTCTGCTGCGTTAGATGAAAAAATTATTACAGGTTCTTCTTTAGAAGTGATCAGTTTTCGGGAAGCGCGCTTTTTAGGTTTTCGAAATGTGATTTCAGTCGGCCTTGGAGTTGAAAATAAATTAAATCACGAAGTCGTTCGCCAAGCAGCAGCGGCGCTATACAAAGAATGTAAATCGATCAAAAGCACTGAAGTGTTTGTGCAGTTTGATGGGATCACAGGAAATAAAAAAGATCTAAGTTCTTACATGAAAGCTTTCGTCGAGGGTTTACAACTTTGTTCTTACATTTTTGACGAATTGAAATCAGGTGAAAAGAAAAAATCGGATCCAATCCAATTTCATCTTATTACAAAAGCAGCAAAAGAAAAATCAATTCAAAATTCTTTCAACGAAGGAAATATTTTAGCAGCCTGCACGAACTTTGCGAAGCGCTTGGGTGATCTTCCTGGAAATTTAATGACTCCAACAATCTTGGCTGAAGAAACGATTGAAGCGGCTAAAGGCACAGCATTGAAAGTCACAGCTTGGGATAAAAAAAGAATCGAAAAAGAAAAAATGGGTGGGCTATTAGGGGTTGCTCAAGGTTCTGCGCAAGAGCCTCGATTTATTGTGATGGAATATTTCGGTGGAGCCAAAACAAAAAAGCCAGTTTGTTTTGTAGGTAAAGGTCTGACATTTGATTCAGGCGGAATCAGTCTTAAGCCGGGCGCTAAAATGGAAGAAATGAAATACGACATGATGGGCGGAGCAGCTGTCATTGGAACAATGCTTGCGATAGCAAAACTTAAATTAAAAATTAATGCGATTGCTTACGTGGCTTCAACTGAAAATATGCCAGGCTCGCGCGCAACAAAGCCAGGTGATGTGCACACCGCTCGAAATGGAAAAACTTTTGAAGTGAACAACACCGATGCAGAAGGCCGTCTGATTTTAGCAGATGCTTTAAGTTACGCTTCTGAACAAAAACCGCAGTTTATTGTTGATGCGGCAACTTTAACTGGAGCCATGCTTGTGGCTTTAGGAAATATTCACACGGGCTACTTTACAAAAAACTCGGCTTTAAAAACTAAAATCGAAAAAGCGTCTAGTGAGTCGGGTGAATTGGTTTGGAATCTTCCCTTAACCGACCAGCATTTAAAAGATGTTAAAGGAACCTACGCAGATCTTTCGAACATTTCTTATTCAGGCGGAGCGGGCTCGGCAACGGCGGCGGCTTTTCTTGAGCAATTTGTTGATTCTGAAATTCCATGGGCTCATTTTGATATTGCAGGAACCGGTTGGGGCTGTGGAAACAGACTAAATTATTGTACGCCAAAGGGCGGAACCGGAGTTATGGTGCGAACTTTTGTAGAGCTTGCGAAATCCAACGCTTAAAATTCTAAGACAACGGGACGGTCAAAATCGTTTTGCGCTTTATTTTCATTTTTAAAATAAGCCGCTTTGTCTTGGCCTGACTGCCCCTTGAAGTGAACAGATTTTAAAACCCATTGTCTTGGCCATTCATCTGCGGCATTTTTAATTTTTACTTTAGCAATAAAGCCATCAAACGCATATTCAGCATTACGAGGTTTTTCTTTTAATATTTTATCGATCGGTAGCTGAATTTGCGCCATTTCAGAGGGGTCTTGGCCCACTGAACAAGGCGAAATAACTGTCATTGTGGTGGCTTCACCAGCAACGGCGATGCCTTCGGCTTGAAATTCAAGCTCTACTTCAGAATAAGTTTTGCATAAACTTGAAGAGAACCCTGTAAACTGAATCGCTTTTTGTCCGCTGATCGTCGGAAAAACTTTTATTTTTTGCGCGATATGATCTTTGATTTGATCCTGTGAAAGATTCGCAATTTGAAAAACTTTTCCGTTGATTGCAGCCGGGTCACGTTGAACCAGTGATCTTTCAGAAATGGAATAAAATAAACTGATTCCAAAAGTAAAACACAAAATAAAAAGTCCAATTGATTTCATTTGTAAGGTCATAAATACCCCTTCATTTAATCTTACAACGAAGTTTTAAATAAATACGCGAAACCCACTAGATCTAGACTTAGTTAGAGCTCCTTAGAATTAAATCGTCCCGCAGGAAGCGCTAACGTACTTATCAAAGACCACTTTCATTTGCTCAGCTTCTTGACCAATGGCTAGTAAACCCAGCTTTGCTGACCATCCGTAAACATTTTCTTTCGGGCAAGTCATGCGCTTGTCATACAAATCGGTAACGCAAAGTTTTTTGTAAACAGCGCCCGGAGAATTTAAACTTTCTGTCGATGATTTTTCGGCATGAGTTCGCAAGAAACCACCCGCAAGTTCGCAACCTACCATATAAATAACGGGCTCGGCAGAAGCTTGTTCTGACATCACAATAGAAGGAATTCCCTCTTGGATGATCACTTGTTCGATTTCTTTTCCGCCTTTTGCGGCTTTCATTTTTTTTCGTGCGTTGTAAGTCCACTGTTTAATTTCTTGGGCTGAGCTGACTTTTACAACGCCTAAGCCGTAGGTTCCTGAGTTGTTTTTTACAAAACAAAAAGGTTCTTGAGAAATATTTTCTTCGGCGTATTTTGTTTTTAGATTTTTTAGAAAAAGATCCACTTGTGTTGATAAATGATCGCGGCTGATATCGCTGGTGATATCAAACTCTGTGAACTCTTCTGTTTCGACTCGCATTAAAAAAGGATCAACTTGAATCAACTGACTGAATTCAGTAGCGATCTGGTTATAATTTTTGAAATAGCGCGATTTTTTTCTTTGATACCAACCTAATTCACGCGGTGGATTCATCGGCTTATCCAGTTGCGAGCCCCAGTCTTCTAAAGCTAAAGAAAAATCGTTGTTGCTGATGACTAGATCTGGATTAAAATCTTTGATCCAGCTTGAATTATGATAGCCACTTCCAAACTTTAAAGAATGACCAGTTACAGATTCTAAAGTCAAAACCTCGGGAAGATCGCGGGGGAATGAAAGCCGAACTTCAAAACCACCTTGAGTCAGTAAATTCGAAATTGTGTAAACGTTTTCAAGATAGTATGGATTTTTGGTGTGTTCTTCGGTGATCAATAGAATTTTTTTAACATTAAAAGGATAGTGCACATCAATGTATTTTTTAAATAAGTTAATGGATGTTTCTTTGTCTGTCGGGCAAATATTATTGAAGCCCGCCGGATACACATTGGCATCAACGTTCGTGACTTTGTAGCCAGCATCACGAATGTCGTAACTTGAATAGATGGGGTACGATAATTGCTTTGTTTTAGAAGCAAACCAAGCTTGGACGCTTGAAATGTTTTTACAAATTTGGTCGTGAATGTGTTCCCGAGATTTAGAATTATCTGTTAAGTTCATTTGTGCAACCAGTCAATTAAGTATTTTTGTTTTTTTTGAGAGTATTTAGAAAACTGATCAATCGTTTTTTTGTTCGAATCTGAATAATCCAGTTTATAACCATCAAAGCGGCGCAGTTGATCTAAAAGTTCAGCCGCAATTAATTTTCTAAAATCGATTTTAAACTGATCTTTTTCAAGAGCTTTAAAAAAAACATTATATAACGTGATTAAAAGATTCGTTGTCTTTTCATTCAAATTTTGATCGTTGCTTTCCATTATTTGGATAAAATACTTTTGGATTTCACCTAAAAATTGCAACTCTTCTTTCATCATCAGATCATAATTAAATTGAGTGCTTTCATAAAGCGACTTAAAAACTTCAGACGAACCAACTTGACCCTTGGCGATGCTTGAATCAATTTTTTTACGTATATCGAAAGCCATTTTAAAATTAGCCACACGAATATAATTTTTCATCAGTGAAAGTCGAAGCATCAACGGTGACAGAGCCAAAGGTCGACGACTTTCAAGCTCGGACACAGCAAAAATAGCTTTATCGAATTCTCCATATTTCTCGTAAATAAAAGATAAATGCCAAAGCGAATTATTGTAAACTTCATCTTGATCGCTTAAAGCCACCTGTGTGACTTTCAAAAAAAATAAAGAAGCTTCTGAATATTTTGAAAGATTAAACAACGCTAGACCTTTTTCGTAAAGTTCTTCACGTTCGGTTAAGTGATGCTCGATTTTTTTTTCAGAAAATAGTTGGCAGCTTGATAAACCAAGAAAAACAAAAGTTAAAATCAGTAAAAAATATTTACTCAATGGAAGTGATTTGATCGAAATTTTTTTGTAAATTTTCAACATCTTCATTATTTTGTCTTAACTCGAAGCATTTGTATACTTTCAGTTGGTTTCTGAAATGTGTCAGGCGTGAATTCAAGTCATTTTCAAGACTTTGATAGTAATCAAAAAGCTCGTCAATCCGCTTAGACGTCAAGGTGGGTTTTTCAGCTAACCACGAAGGCACTCGGTTAATGACCACTGAAGATAGTCGATAGCCCTGAGTTTTAATCTCGCGACTTAATTTCTGAGCTTCAGCAAGGCGGGAAGGATCCAATGCCGTCACAAGCAAAAACTCGGTGTTGGCCGAAATCAGTAACCTATGGCAATTCAAAACATATTTTTCGAGAGGTTTTTGCCACTTTTGAATCGCTTTGAAAAAAGCCGAGAGCTCTTTAATAAATTGTGATCCGGTTAAAGTTTCAAGAGCTTTTAAAACTTGAGTTGTTCCCACATTAACAATTTTTTTAAGCAGGCCGGTATTTTCGCCATCGATATCGCGAAACCATTTCGTAATTCCATCATTAAATAAATTTGCAATTTTCTCGGGAGCTTTTAAAAAATTCCAAGTGTGTTGTGAAGGTGGCGTGTCTAAAATGACCAGATCATATTTTTCTGAGCTAACGTGTCGGTAAAGGCTAACAAGCGAGGTGAATTCTTGTGATCCGCTTAAGCGCCCTGACAATTGTAAATAAAGACGATTTTTTAACAGAGCATCCATTTCAATTGAAGCATCTTGCGAAGCAAAGCGAATAAAATATTCAAAAGTTTTTTGGTGATTGATCACGCAAGCTGACAGACTGCCTTTTCCAGAAATCTGGACGTTGTGAATTTCGCCATCAGTTTTAATTCCCAGCGTCTGGGCTAATCGTTTCGACGGATCAATTGTTAAGACCAAAACTTTTCGACCTTGCTGTGCAAAACCCACGGCGATTGACGCGGCTAAAGTTGTTTTTCCAACTCCGCCGGTGCCAATACAGATGAGTGTTTTTGTCGTTGACCCAAGATTAATCAAGGAGCGCCTCACTTAATTTCTGAACCAGTGTTTTTGGACTAATCGTTGGAACAAGGGGGAGTTTAACAAATTCGATTTTATTTTTTCGTAGTAAAGAAATTGCTTTGTTTTCGTTTTCGATTATTAAACCCAGATCATTTTTTGCGGCAGCCGATAGATTTTTTAGATCAGCATCAACCAACCCTGAAAGTTTATTCAGATAAAATTTCGGCCGAATGTTGAACTCTGATTCAAGTTGCAAAAAAAGCTCAAGGCTTTCTGTCATCGGAAGTTCTTCAGCTAAACTGACGATGTGAATTTCAGTAAAATCAGTATTTCGAATCCACGAATCAATTCCGCGCGATTGTTCTCCCATTGGGCCGAACTGAATGGCTTCAGCCATGGCTGATGGCGCCCGCAAAAGACTTAAAAAATGTCCTGTCGCAAACGAATCGATCACGATCGTATCATAATTCATCGCTGGGCCATGCTTGCGCGGAGACGAAGTCACTTTTCCAAGTAAGGCCAGCTCCTGCAGACCTGGAGCCACTTGAATTAAACTTTTAGAGACCGGATTTTCAAAAAAAAGTTTATATAAACTCTCAATTTTTAAAAGATGAAGAGCGTACTCTTTCAAACAGTCCTGAGGACTCCACTGGCAAATATCCAGATTGTTTTTCCACTCACTTGGCTTGTATGAAATTTGGTTTAATTGAAGAAAGTCTTTGAAAAAACTGTACTCATTCAGTTCGGCCAGCAAAACATGCTGTTTTTGAAGGCTAAAATGAGTCGCTAAAGACGCAGAAACTAGCGACTTACCAACACCACCTTTACCTGTTACAAAATGCGCTTTTTTTACCATGTTACCTGACTGATATACGTTGCATTTGCTTAACGAATAATCTAATTTCCTTCTTCTATTTTGTCTTTATTAAATTAGCACGCAAAGGAGATTTCGTGAAAGCTCAAATTCAAGTTACTGAGGGTTTACAAAGAAAACTTAATGTCGAAGTTCCTCTCGAGACAGTGAAATCGACTTTTGACAAAATTTATCAAACCATTCAGCGCCAAGTCGAAATCAAAGGTTTCCGAAAAGGCAAAGCGCCACTAACGACGATCAAAACAATGTACAAAGATCGTGTTCAAGCCGACGTTGCGCAAGATTTAATACAAATGCATTATCCCACAGCGCTTAAAGATCAAAAAGTTGAGCCGATTAATTATCCCGAATTTGAATTTGAAGACCCAACCGAGACAAAAGATTTTTCTTTTTCTGCAGTATTTGATATTCGCCCTGAAGTAAAATTAAAAAAATGGGAAGGCCTTGAAGTTGATAAAGAAAAATTTGTTCTTGATCAAAAGAAAGTCGACCAAGTTTTAGAAAATGTTCGATCTTCAAAAGTAGCTTACGTTGATGTGTTTGAAACACGAGGCGCCGTGATGGGTGATGTTGCTGTGATCGACTTCGAAGGATTTGTGGACGGTAAACCTTTAGCCAGCGGAGCCGGTCAAGATCAAAACCTTGAACTGGGTTCAAAACAATTTATCGATGGTTACGAAGAAGGTCTTGTTGGAATTAAAATTGGCGAAACTCGTACGCTCAATTTAAAATTTCCTTCACCGTACCATTCGGCTGACTTAGCTGGAAAAGCTGTTGATTTCAAAGTGACTTTGAAGGGTCTCAAGAAAAAAGAATTACCTGAATTAACAGATGATTTGTTAAAATCGGTTGGAGCAAATCAAACTGTCGAAGAATTTAAAAAAACAATTGTTGCCGACATGGAACAATCAGATAAAAAGCGTATCGAAGAAAGTTTTAAAAACAGACTTCTTAAAAAACTAGTAGCGGCAAATCCGGTCGATGTGCCGAATTCACTGATGAAAGATCAAAAAGCAGCATTGATCGAAGATTTTAAAAAGCGTATGGGCGAACAAGGCATGCAGCCAACTGAATTTGAAGACTATGTTCAAAAGTGGGACGCTGATTTTGCAAAAACCGCTTCTGAAATGATTCAATCAAGCTTTTTGATTGATCGGTTAGCTCAAGATCAAGATCTGATTTGCAAAAAAGAAGACTTAGATAAAAAATTCGAAGAATACTCAAAGCAAACAGGGATCGAGCTTTCACGTATTAAAGAGTGGTATGCAAAGCCCGAACAAATGAGCCGTTTAACTTACATGATCACCGAAGAAAAAGTGGTTAAGCTTTTAACTGACAAAGCAAAAGTTAAAGAAGTCGACGCAAAAGATATCAAAGACGAACAAAATTAATTTATTTAACGAGCTCTTGCTCAACAAGTTTGAATGTATTCTGCTGAGCTTGAGCTATAAAGTCTTTAACGAAAAAACGCTCAAAAGTTGATAAACTAGGCCCGCGTATGTACGTGACCAAGTGGTAAACAGCGTCGTTATTGATTTGTCTTGAGGTCACATAACCCGACCTGAAGTAGATTTTTAAGTTAAACTTCGAGTTGGCATCGTTCCAGTCATTAAAATTGAGAGCTTTTATATAACGATCATTTGTTAAATCAACATCAAGCTGCGAACAATAACTAGATTTGCCAATAATCGGAGTTGATGTTTTTTCGCAATACCGTCCATTGGCAAAATTTGATTCAATAAGGCTAGGAATAGCTTTTTTCAAAAACTCAGTATTTGTTGTGATATCAATTAATTTTTGTGCTGTTGTGTTACGGAAACATTTAGAAACATCAATTTTAATCATATTGGATTCAAATTCTTCAGCGACTTTATTTTGATTCTTTGTAATGCGATCAATGTATTGAATATCAATCGAGTCTTTACAGTCCGACTCATATTTTTTTAAGAAATTAGTTTCTGAAGCTTCCATTAAACTGAGTATAATTTGAGGAAATGTCTTTACGTAGTCTTCTGGTAGCGAAAGGTTATCGCTTGATTTGAAATTTCGTAGCTCTTGAAAGGTGCCATCTGGAATTTTATTTTCGGCAAATGAACTTAAGCAAATCGAAATCGCGATTGTAAAAATAAAGTAGTTAGCCTTTTTCATTTTGTCTCTCCGCACATTTTTTAAGAAGTTGAGTTCCTTGATGGATTGTTTCAGGCGAGACAATTTCTTTTTTTATCGTGTTAAAAATTTTTTCTTTCTCTGAAATGTTTAATTCACAAAATCCTGCATTCGCGTAGCAGTCTGGATGCGAATCAAAAGAGCTTTGTTTTATCAGCGCACAAGAATTATCTGAATGATTTAAACTTTTTGAAAAATCAAAACTTTTTTGTTGCAAACAAGTAAAAACGTCTTCTACCCAAGTTTTGCCTTCGATGGATTTCATTTGGTCGTACAGTTTAAATTTACTAGCGCTACAGTATTTGTAGCCATAACTTAAGTTGTAAGCATCTAGTCCGCAGGGATTCAAATTTTCTTCGCAAAGATAAAAATCGCAAGTGCCAATAAACTTTTCGCAAGTGGTTTGACCCGCTGTCAAAGTTTTCATCCACAAAGTCATGACTTTTTCAGTGAATGAATCACCTAAGCTCGGTCTAATTTGAATCAGGATGTCCGGCGAATTTGGTTTAAAGATTTCAGGATGATTTGAAATATACTGTTCAGCTGTTTTTTCTTTTCGAAATTTTGTGGCTCCTTCAGAAACTTGTTCAATTGAAAATCGAATCTCATCGCTGAGCAGATTTTTGACTTGGTAGATCGGCTGCAAAGATTCAGCTGAGATTTCGTTAAGAAATTTAACTTCATTACAACTTTTAACTTTTAAGTACCGAACATCTTTTACTTTTGTTTTAATAAAAGAGTCCCAATCAAAAATATAAGCATCGCGTCCGATTTCAGCGCACTTTATAAAGCCGTTTGAGTCTCGAATGACGTTTTCGTAACTGTAAGCATTTTGAAGAAAAATAAATAAAATAAAAAAAAGGCCTAGTTTGCTCATAAGCTTTCGCCTAAATAGTTTTGTGCTTTAGTTAAAGCTAAAACAACTAATGCTGTTGTGTAAGAATCAGATCTCCACAGAACTGTATTTCGAGCTTGGGCCACAGCCGAAAAAAAGACCTCGCCCGGCCAGTAAATTTCTGAATCTTTTTTTTCTTTTCGAGCTTGTAATAAAAATTGTACTCCCGCTTTGATGGCACTTCGAAATTGCGGGGTGTTTGGTTCCGTGTAATTCATCAGCGCATTAAGCGCCAGCGCCGTTGATTGAACAAGATCTGTTCGACCAATTCCAGGTTCGTTCGCCCAAGAGCCATCATCGTTTTGAGTTGAAATAATAAAACGAAGAGCTGCTTCTTTTGACTCTTCTAAACACTTCGCGCCCGCTTTGTAGACGTTCGAAGTCGAAAAGAATACCGCATATGAATTCGGATAGTAAATACCACATTGGGATTGTTTATTTTTGAGAATCGAAAAATTTAATAATTTACATGAGTCATTGTAACCGGGGTGTGAAGAATTTTGCGTCAAAGTGAGTAAACGCATCACGTTTGCATTTACGACGCAATCGACATCATTAAATCCAAAAGGAATTCGAGTGCCTTTATCGGGTTTTGCAAAAACCCCGCGGGGCATTTTAGGGTCGTGATCATGCTGAAACCAGGTTAAAAAAGCGCCGCTATTTTTGATTGAATCTAAAAAATTATAATAATGTGGAGTTCTATTTAAATCACGGTGAGTATTAAATGCATCCAAAGCTGTTTGGGGCACCGTAAATGTTGAAATATTTTTTTGCTCTTTAATTAAATCAAAATAGGCTCTTGCCATGTACGAAACCGAAGTTGTGTCAGCATCCAAAGGAACATTAGTTAAGCCCCTGATATAGTTTGGGACGTAACCATCAGCAAGGGGTGCATGAACTTTGACTCCTTTGTAATTTTGCGATTGATAATAACTGTAAAGATCACCTTCCCTGTAAAGATCTAAACTAGAAATTCCCTTTTCAAGCAGCGTAGGAATTTGCTGCAAATTCGGTTCAGCTAAATACGCTTCAGACAACAAATTTAAAATTGAAGATGTCGCAAAAGCAGTGGGCTCTTCAGTCGGCGTAGAAAATAATTTTCCGACGCCTAAGGCAGCCGGTAATAAATAAGCTTTCATATTCGCTGGCCATTCGCCCGCAGAATAAAGATGATCTTTTTCTTGATATTGTTCATGTGCTAAATAATTAAGAGATTTTTGAACAACTTGATCAACACTTAGAGTGGCTCGTCCAAAAGCTTGTGCGTTTAGGCCACATAGACTACTAGCTGAAACTAAATAGAGAATTATTTTTTTCATAATCTCTACGAAATTGCAAATGAAGGACCATTACATGAAACCTAGTATAAGTTGATTTTCTGTCTGAGTTCTGCCAAGCGCCGCTTAGTTGATTTTCTTCAACTGGCAACTGTCTCAGACTTAGACAGTTGCCGAACAACGATATCCCAAATGTGGCCCTCCGTAAAACGCGTCATTATTCAACTTCGTTACTCGAAGTCACTACTCAATATTGCCAACATCAATTTCACCAATGGGCCCGCGAAAACTTTAAGCCCACAGTATTTTCCAATCGCTACTTGAAAGTCCTTTTAGCCGAAGCTTTTGATATTTAATCAAACCACGAGCTTCTTGCTCATTGAGCTGAATATAATTACGCACAATCCTGATCGCACTCCAACCCCTCACAACACGCGAAAAAGGCCTGTGTTTCCAAAGCCTTGTACCATTTCGCTCGGTGCTTTTGGGGGTATCGGTCGCGCGAAGTAAGCCTTCTTTTTCAAAACGTTGAGCGATTTGACCTGCGACCACACGAAAGAAGTGATGAAACTGCGATCTTCTGGATGTGCGAATCAGAATATGGATGTGATCGTTCTGAATCGAGAGCTGTTCAACTTTAACGGCAAAGTGTTTCGAATATTTTTTAATAAGTAAGTGAATGAGCAAAAAACTTTTTGAAGTTCTTAAGCTCATGAGTCTTAATTTTGATTTCTGAATTTTAAAAACGGCGTGTAGCGGGTCTTTTGATGATAAAGGTCTTCGTCCGCGACCGGTTCTTTTGTTGCGAAGACTTCCGCCGTAGGAAAGGTTAAAGTTTTTGCTTGTTGCAAAAAAGTTTTGTTGTTTGAAATGTTGGTGTGTGTGACCGATACCCATGAAGCGGGTTGAATGCAAGTTGGCGCCTTGTATGAGGACGCTTAGTCTCAAGTGGCGGTTGCTTGCGATGTCGATAGACGGATTTACAAACCTGTCGACTTTGAATTAAATCATTTTGCTACTTTGTCATTGTTTTCAAAGTCTTCCAGGCTCTTAAATAACTGAGTGCTTGGTAGGCTTGATAATCGTTTTTGAATAATTTTTCTTTTTCGGATAGTTCAGAATCTTTTTTGCTGCCGATATCTTTCCACCAGGCCACCGCATTTTTTTCTTGATTAGGCATGGTTTGATTTTTTCGTTCGGCTGTTTTTTCTTTGTCGCTTTTGAGATGCCCTGAAATATCTTTTTCGCGAATCCCTTTTGTTTGATTGACCGCTTTTGCGAAAGCTTCGGCGTCAATGTCTTCAATGTCGATGTCTGGCTTAATTCCTTCAGACTGAATTGAAGCACCACTTGGAGTATAATAACGTGCGACTGTTAATTTTAAACCACTGCCGTCACCAAGTTTAATCACAGATTGCACCGAGCCTTTTCCGAAGCTACGTTCTCCGACGATGATAGCGCGTTTGTTATCTTGAAGCGCGCCTGAAACAATTTCGCTGGCGCTAGCTGAAAATTCGTTAATTAATACAACAATCGGAACATCTGCGAATGGAGCCCTTTTGGTCGCGCTTGAAACTTCTTTTCCTTTTTGATCGCGGCCCATTGTGCTTACAATAATTCCATCTTTCAAAAATAAATCGCTGACTTTAATCGCTTGCTCTAAAAGCCCGCCCGGATTTCTTCTAAGATCAATCAGAATGCCTTCGATTTTTCCATTGTTTTTTGATTTGAAATCTTTAAGAGCTTTTTCTAGATCGGCGCTTGTGTTTTCAATAAAACTTGTGATTTTGACATAGATAAAACCGTCTTCTAGGTAAGTTGGCTTAATCGATTTAATTTTAACTTTACCGCGAACGATTGTAAAGTCGATGGGCTTTTCTTGCGAATCTCTGATCACAGAAAGAATAACTCGTGTTCCGTTTTTTCCTTTAAGTAAAGCCGAAGCTTCAACAAGGCTAAATCCTTTTGTAGATTGTCCATCGATCGCAACAATTTTATCGCCCGGTTTAATTCCCGCGATCCAAGCTGGAGTATCTTCGATCGGGGAAATAATTGTTAGGACTCCGGCTTGAACCGAGATCTCAATTCCTAAGCCGCCAAACTCTCCGGCTGTTTCAGATTCAAAATCTTTAAAAATATCTGGAGGCATATAATTTGTGTGTGGGTCAAGTTCGCGCAACATGCCCTTGATCGCGCCATAGATCAGTTTTTTAGTATCCGTTTCTTCAACGTAATATTGCTGTATAAGATTAAGAATTTTGCTAAAATTTTGCAGTTCTGCATAACGGTCTTCAGCATATGAAAACAAAGGTTTTCCGCCGAAGGCGATCACAATCAATAAAATGCAAAGTACATATTTATATTTCTTAATCACAAAGACTCCTTAAACCAATGGCTTGGATTAATTGGTGTATCAAAATGCCTTAGTTCAAAATAAAATTCATTCGAACTTGTGCCGCCGATGATTTCATTTGCTTCAACAAGTTGATTTAATTTTTTTGTACTCTTTTTTAAACCTGTATAGACAGAGTAATAATTATCGTCGTGTTGAATAATTAAAGTTTCTCGCCAGTGATCAACGACGTCACTAAAAATGATAAGACCTGGACCGATCGCCTGAACTGGCAATTCTGCTTTTGTCTCGTACAATAAACCCTTTGTCATAAAGTTGAATTGATTTGTGCTGTCGGTTGTAGAGCCGTAAGCCGAAATAATTTTTCCGTTTAAAGGTCTTGTTAAATGCCCTTTGAGTTTCAAAAATGAATTTGAGTTTTGTTGAACAAGTTGCAAAAGATATTTTTTTTCTTTGATAGCTTGTTCAGTTTGTTGTTTTTTTAGTTTTTCACTCACGTCCTCAATAAAAATGAGGGTCTGCTTTAATTCATCTTGTGTTGAATTTAGATTTTTTAAAGAAAGTCGTAAAGTTTTAAACAATCGAAGATCGTATTCACTTAACAAATTGAATATTTTTATATTTCGATCTAATTGAGTCGGATCCTCAATTTGACTCAGCAAATTGCCCCATTGAAATTTTCGCTGATAAGATAAAGCTTTTGCTCGTTTTAACAAGACTGATTTTTTTTCTTTTATTAAATTCTTTAAATCAGATATTTTTGATTCAAGTTGCATTTTTTCTTGTTCGAGGTTTGTTTTATTTTCTAAGTTAAGATTAATTTCTTTTTCGATATCGGCATTATTATCCAAGCTAAGTGCGACAGTTCCCCAAAATAGGCTAAAACAAATAATCATCGAATTAATTTTAATTATTTTCATAGCTAAGGCTACTTATTTTATTCATTGATCCCGAAAGTGCAAAAAAACTACTGACAACGACTAAGGTCATCATACTTAAACAAAGAGCCAATATCTCTTGAGAATTTAAATAAATCATTTGTTCAGACACAAACGACAAAGCTGCTTTTTTTAAATAAATATTTTTTAAGTAGGCAAATAGTCCATACTCAAAAACTAAAGCACAGCAAATAGTGATCGCAATCAAAATAAAAATCTCGTTCAAAAAAAGTCGGTAAATGGTCCATCGGGTTGCGCCGATAAGGCTGTAAATTTCAATTTCACTGCGCGCTTCTTCGATAGATACCCGAATCATCAAAAAAACTAAAAAAATCATGCTCAAAAACAAAATACTAAAAACTGAAATTCCTAAACTGTCGATCAACGAATTTATTTTAGAAAATCTTTTAAGCCAACTTGATCCATATACAACCTCTTCAACTCCTGATACTTTTTTAAATTCGTCTGATAGGGCTTGAAATAAGTTAATTTTTTGGTCAATACCTGTTGCATTCTTCAAACGAACGTCAATCGATTCGGGAACTAGATCAATCAGTTCTTCTTCGCTTAATAATCCTGCAGCAAATCCACCAATTGATTTTTGAAACTCGCTAGCTGACTGTGTGCGTGAAATGTTTTTAAAATCAGAAATTTGATTATTCTTTAATAAACGTTGATTGATTTCGATCTTTTCATTTTCATTGATGTCAGTTTTTAAGTAAATAGTTAAGCTTGTTGTACCTGACCATGAACCCAAAATAGAACTTAAATTTTTATATGTCAGAAAAAAACTCAAAACAAATACTTGAGTGGCTGTGAGTATAAAAAAAAGAGCTAATTTAAGGGATTTTTTTTTCATAAAATAAAATCCCTAACTAAACCACCTTTTTCAAGCTCGATAATGCGCGCATTTTTTTTCTTAATCAAGCGCTCGTCATGGGTGGCTATGATAAAAGTGGCTCCGTTGTCAGAAAATTCTGAAAATAAATTCATCAGTGATTCACTGAGTTTTGGATCTAAATTTCCAGTGGGCTCGTCCGCGATAATCAGCTGCGGATTATGCACTAAAGCGCGTGCGATGGCGACGCGTTGTTGTTCTCCGCCTGACAAAAAATCAGGGTATTGATCTGCGTGTTCGTCTAAACCTAGACGCATTATTAGATTTTCAATTTGATGTCTGTGATCACGTAAAGACTGATTCATCAAAACTAAAGGCAGCTCGATATTTTGACGAACGGTTTTATTTTTTAAAAGTTTATAATTCTGAAATACAAAACCGATCTTACGTCTTAAAAAAGGAATCTGACTATTTTTTAAATGGGCTAAGTCGTGACCAAAAACAGAAATCTGTCCCGAGCTTATTTTTTCAAAAGCTGAAATTGTTTTAAACAGAGTTGTTTTACCGGCTCCGCTGGGGCCGACTAAGAAAACGAATTCGCCTTTGTTAACTTGAAAGCTCAGATCGCGCAAAGAGTGTCGATCGCCTTGATAAGTTTTATAGACGTGTTTTAATTCAATCACATCTTTATTTTCATGCAAAAACAACTTATCGAATAGGCTAGATTTCTTGATAGGACCAATCGATGATTGTTTGGTGAAAGTTTTGAAGGGCTTTAAGGCGCTGATTTTCTTTTTCAACTTCGGCAATCTTATCGTAAGACAACTTAAATGTTTTAAAAACGCTTCCGTTTTTAAAAACGCGGCTTAGTAAAACTT
Organism: Bdellovibrio sp.; assembly: GCA_043747435.1. Lineage (GTDB taxonomy): Bacteria > Bdellovibrionota > Bdellovibrionia > Bdellovibrionales > Bdellovibrionaceae > Pseudobdellovibrio. Next base: position 24,929 of record JAYTPD010000062.1, read on the forward strand.
GTTTTTCAGGACCCCAGTCTTCAGTTTGAATATGAATTTTATGGCCACTAATAAAAAGGTCGGAATTTTCTCCGCGAATCATTTTCATGCTTTTCAAGTTAGGCTATCGTCTTGAATTCACAATAACTATTGCGCAGCATTAGGACCTTTGAATTGAAGTTGTCTTAATGACCGATCAATTTATGATTTAAGAAAGAACATGATCAAGGAGATTCAAATGGTTGACGAGTTTAAAAAATTTATTGCACAAGGAAATGTTTTAGATTTAGCAGTCGGTGTTATCATCGGCGGTGCGTTCGGAAAAATCGTCAACTCACTTGTTAACGACATCATCATGCCCGTCATTGGTCTAGCCATGAACGGAGTCAATGTCGCCGGCCAGTTTATAACCCTGAACGGTCAACAATACGCCTCGATCGAAGAAGCCAAAAAAGCCGGAACCGGAGTTCTAGCCTACGGAAGCTTCATGCAAAACGTTATCGATTTTATCATCATCGCCTTCGTCCTTTTTTTGGTTGTAAGATACTCGAACAAATTTAAGAAGCCCGTCGTACCGGTTGAGCCAGCTAAAACTTAGTTTTTGAAACCCGACTAATTTGCAGCGTAGTGCAAATTAGTCTTGACTAAAATGCAGTAGGGTGCAAATTAGTCATATGCGCTATATTGAATCTGCAATCAAAAAGGACCTTAAGAAAAAAATGGTTTTTATTGCGGGGCCACGGCAGTGCGGTAAAACCACTTTAGTTAAACATCTCTTAGAAGAATCTAAAAAAAGTCTTTATCTCAATTGGGACAACAAAAAAGACAAAAAAATTATTCTTGACGGACTTTGGGACGATTCAACTGAATTAGTCGCATTCGATGAAATTCATAAATATAAAAACTGGAAAAATTTAGTTAAAGGCTACTACGACACTGAAAAAGAAAAACGTAATTTTATTATTACAGGTTCTGCAAGATTAGATGTCTATCGACGAGGTGGAGACTCATTACTAGGTCGGTATCATCACTGGAGACTGCACCCTTTTTCTTTATTTGAAATACCAGAAAAACTAAAACCTCAAGAGGTCTTAAAGCGTTTGATGAGTGTTGGTGGCTTTCCTGAACCTTTTTTTGATAATTCAGAACGCGAAGCTCGACGATGGCGGCAAGAACGAACTTATCGAATTTTAAGAGACGATATTCGAGATTTAGAAAACATTAAACAAATGGATACCATGGAGCAGCTGCTATTTGCTTTAAGAGCGCGTGTTGGTTCCACGATTTCGTACAATTCATTAGCGGAAGATTTACAAGTATCTCCACACACAATTAAAAATTGGATAGAAATATTTGAAAAAATGTATCTTGTGTTCACAGTGAGAGCTTATACAAAAGGGCTAGGACGCTCAGTTCAAAAACCATTTAAATGTTATTTCTATGATATTGCTGAAGTGGAAAACGGAGAACCCGCTAAATTTGAAAATTTAGTAGCGCTTCATCTGTTACAAAAAGTTCACTATATTCAAGATTACGAAGGCTATAAAATTGACCTTCATTTTTTAAGAGACAAAGAAAAACACGAAGTCGATTTTTTAATTAACTTTGAAAACAAACCAATCGAAATGATCGAAGTAAAATACAAAAAAGAAAACCTTTCAAATCATCTGGACTATTTCCAAAAAAAACTAAATATACCCAAAAAAACACAAATTGTAATGGAAAACAAAACAGAATCCACAATCAAAGGCACTCGATTAACAAATCCGATCAGTTATTTTACTTTTGATAGTATTCTAAAAGTTTAGGTTTGGATTAACTTGCTGCTAAAACATCTGGATAAATTTCAAATACCCGAGCTTTGTGATGATGAGTATTTTTTGCAACTTGGTAAGCCGTGCTATCCGAATGTTTAAGTAAGTAACTGAATACATCTGCATTGACGACTGATCCAAATAAAGCACGATTCTTTAGTTCCAAACAATTTTTAAATATAGCATCTGTAGGTCGTAAAAATTTTGACGATTCAATTTTAAATTGAGGAGCCAAAATACCATACTTTAAAAAATGAGGGTTGAGTAAGCGAGGTGTAGGTCCATCTAATAAGGACTCTTTACTTTTCTTTTTTTTACAAAAGGGTTTAATAATTTTCCATTGCTCAGGCTTAATTTTATTTGCTACTAAAAACTCAATAAAGCTGCCAAGTACAGCAGAATTGTAGGCTTGATTTGAATGAATAAGTCGTCTTATTTTTGATGGACTTAGCAAATGACCAAATAGTAATAACCAACAAAGAAATCCTTCAGAAATCCTTGAGGTTTTAAGATTATATGTTGCAGAAAGAACAAACTGTTCAATATCGACGTAAGAGGTATCAAGATTTTTCTTCATTAAAGACGATTGAAGACCAATTCCAAAATAGTAAGCCATCTCTGAAAAATCTTCGCTTGATATTTTAGTTTGTGATTTTTTTAAGATCATTGAGTGTATCCTCAAACTCTTTTAAAATTTTTGCTGCCGCTGTTTTAGATGGCTCTCGAGAATATTCCACGTGGCAAGCTGACAGTAGATGCTTGATCATTTAACCATCGGTCACCAATTTCTAATTCCTGTCCAATTTTTTCGATGATAGATCTGATCTCATTTGAATTAAGCTGCAATATACTATCAACATCGAGAGTATGCTCTGAACGAGAATAACCAAAAAGATGTAGTGCATACGCACCACAAATAACAATTTCTATACTTAAATTATTATTTGTTAACTCTTTATCCAGTTGAGTTAAAGCTTGCTCTAAAATATCATTCATTAGTTCTCCAAAATAAGTATTATTATAATACCACTATTTAGTAAGTAAATCCAATATGTTAAATAAAAAATATGTTAATACTTTCTGAGTAAAAACAACAAGATACCTATCTCGCTAACAGACTTAATAATTCTTATTTCGTAGGTACTACAAAAGTCTAGCCCATACAGACATGTCTCAAATTGCAACGTAGAATGATTATTCGGAATGACAATTTTGGTCTTCAAATTGCTTTATCTATTCATGAAAGAGGGGGAAGCCAATGAAAGCTTTTTCACTAATCAAAGTTTTGACAGTTGTATCGATGATTCTTTTCACCCATGCGGGATGGGGGGCTGACGTTAAATATAGTTCAATCGAAGATTGTATTAAAAGAATATCTGCAAGCTGTGATGATAACGAGGCTTTAGAGTTCAGGAACTTACAGAAATCGACGAATGACAAAGGAATAACTACTGAAACATACAGTTTGAGTGCTGGAGCAGCAAAAAAAGAATGTGTAAATAATAAGAAAGAACAGTTGTGCGGTGCTTTAAACTTATCTGGCAAAGACGATGTTAAGCAGGTAGCAGATTCTTGTAATACCGCTTACGATAAATATTCTGAAGTAGCCACAAAAGGAAATGAAGCTTGTTCTGCTTTTGAAAAAACAGAGACAGGAAAATCATGTAAATCTAAAGTTGATGCTTGTGCAAATAAAATCAATGCATTAACTCAACCATATTCACCGGATGAATCAACTGATCCAGAAAATCCACAAAGCGGCGTTGGTGCTTTAGAAAGCATAGCTTTACAAGGTGTTTATCAAAAACTTGGTTTACAAGGTCAAGGTATTAACGGCGATGGAAGCGGAGCTTGTGTTAAATCAATTGATCGAAAAGCTCGTGCACAAGATAAAAAAGATAAAGACCGTGATCGTCGTGATTTAATGGATAAAATAAAAAAAGAAAAAGACGATATTGTTAAATTTAAGGAAGATTTAGATAAAGAAACTAATACTGTTAAAGAAAAACAAACTGAACTTGAAGCAGAAAATAAAAAATCGGCTTTAAAAAAAGATAAAGAAATGCGAGAGGAAATTGCTAAAATTTCTAAAAATACAGTTGATGTAGGTAAAAGACTACGAATTGCTGCAACAAATATTACTAAAAAACAACAACAACTAGCGAATGTAAATTTTGAATATCAAACGTCTATGTTGGAATTAACCGACGATAAGGTTAATCAAAAATGTAAGCAAGAATTTGAAAGTTTAAAAGCTGGTATCGTTAGCTCAAAAGTAGGTAGTGCACCCGCTAACGCATCACCAGAAGATAAAAAAAACTATGAAGCACTTGCAGCATTAGCAGCGCAGTATAAAGCAAAAGGAATTCGCGGAACTGGTGAGCTAAAAACAATGCTTTTATCTACACGTAAGGCTTGTTTTGAAGGAGCTAACTCTCGACGTAATAAAAATAAAATGGTTAATGCTCAAGCTGTTAAAAATATTCAAGATGAGATCGAAGAGCTTAAAAATTCAATGAATGACGAAAAAAAGAATTTAAGCTTAGATCAAGAAAATATTCAAAAAATTCAAGCTGAAACAGATAAAGAAAAATCACAAGAAGAAACTGAAAAACTTGAAAAACTTAGTAATTTAAATTCTAAAATGCAGAATTTGATCACATCAACAAATGCTAAAACACAAGCTTCAAATGAAAAAATTCAAGAGCTTAATTCTGAAATTCAAAAACTATCGATAGTTGACAAGTTTGAAGTTGAAGACGCTTACTCGGAAGCTGAAGATGCTATTGGTAAATCAGAGTTAGCTCGTAAAAGAGCGCTTTCTTCATGTAGTTGTGATACTAAATCAGCAAGTGACCCAGTTTGCTCTGTTTTGAATGATCCTCTAAAAAGTTATGATGGGAAAAAAACAACAACTAAAACATCCAAATAACTACCCCGTCGGCAGTAAATCCATCAAGCACTCGCGCCAGTACTCGGGCGCGTCGTTGCTGTAGTCGATCGCGATGATGAAGCCTTCTTTTTTTCCTAGAAATTTTGTGCGTGCGACTTTGCCGGATATTTCTAGGTTCATTTCGTGGATGTTGAAATAGACATTGTGCCCGAGAAGATTGTCTAGATTTAGGTTTGAGCGAAGTTCTTTGGCGACGAAGTCGTCGCGTTTGAATTTAAGTAAAATGCCCGAGGCCGAAGCTTCAAGGACTTCTCCGTAGGAAGCTAGTTTTTGTAAATTTTCAAGAGAAGCGAAAGAATCTAAAGTCAGTGGTGTGACTTCTTTTCGCGGTGCTGCTCGGTACTTGCGTTGGTTCTTCATTTAGTAACCTCCAGATACTGAACTCATCGGGCAAAGCTGGACGAAAGTTTATATTCAAACTGAGATTATGTAAAAAAAGAGTTAAATAATTTCGACAAACGATTAAATTCATGAAAATTTTAAAAAATAAATTTTTTAAAACGAATGCAAGGCTAAAGTTTTTTTGTATCAGTTCGAGACAAAGCGATTTAACCGGTAAATCGTGTTACTTAAAAAAAACAGACATAATTAAATCTTCAACGCTGAAGACGTAACCGATGTTTTGAGTCGTATTGATTTTTTTTGCACTGTTGATTTGATAAGACCAAATTTGTAGATCCGAAGTTTGCAGCCAGTTTTTACAAATTAAATCTGTTAGAATCAGCGTGTTCACATCTTCAGTTTCGCTGTGCAAGGCTTTAAAGGCGGCTTCTTTGGCTACCCATAAAAATTTTAAATGCGGAGCTCGGGCGCGCTCTTCTTGGGATGATGTGCGCGTGATCACAGCGTCTGATATCTTTGCGACTTCTTCAACGTCGAAGCCCATTTTAAATTTTGAATACGCATAACCACCAATTCTTTGGCAGTGAGAAATCGAGATCGAGCCTACTTTTGTTTGTGGTCTTTGATGCAAATTATAGAGCTCGGCCCATTGCTGGCGGCTAAATAGGCCCGATTCGTGATCGCCTAAGTGTTCGCGAATTTTAATGCGGTATTTTTCGTGAATTGAGGCCCAGTCGGCACTGAGTTGAATTTTAAAATTTTCATCTTCGATTTGCTTCTGAATAAAATCTATAAAAGGCAAAAGGTCTTGCACGGTTTAGGGCTCGAAACTTTTTGGCCACGCGATGGTCTGGCCGGAGGTTATTTTCATCATGCGATCAAGCGAAGTAAAAGCTTTTAACCGAAGTGTTTCATCAAGCTTGATTTCAGGCTTAAAAGTTTCTAAAGCTGTTTTTATTTTTTGCAGAGTGTTCATTTTCATGTAAGGGCAGTCGTTGCAAGCGCAAGCTTCATCAGTGACCGGAGCCTGAATCAGCTGAACATCAGGACGCAATTTTTTCATTTGATGAAAAATTCCTGTTTCTGTTGCAACAATAAATTTTTTTGCAGGATTGTTTTTAACTTCGTCGAGTAAGCGAGACGTCGACCCAATCACAGAGGCGTATCTTAAAACACTTTCATCACACTCGGGGTGGGCAATTACAACAGCGTCGGGGTGATCTTGAATCAGCGCGAATAATCTTTTTGCGTTAAATAAAACATGCACTTCGCAAGCACCGGGCCACAGCTCGAATTTGCGATTCAGTTTTTTTTCAAGCCAACGACCTAAATGTTGATCGGGTCCAAACAAGATTTTTCGGTCTTTAGGAATGCTTTCGACAATCTGAGCCGCATTGCTTGAGGTGATAATCACATCCGAAATCGATTTAACTTCGGCGCTAGAGTTAATGTAGGTCACACAAATCGCCTGGGGATACTGATTGCGCCAAGCTAAATATTTGTCATACGGAGAACTTTGCACCAGTGAACAACCCGCGCCAAGATCAGGAACCAAAACAGTTTTTTCTGGATTTAAAATTTTCACACTTTCAGCCATAAAAACAACGCCAGCTAAAAGAATATTTTTGTGCGGAATCTGCTGGCCAATTTTGGCTAAATAAAAACTGTCTCCGACATAATCAGCGACGTCTTGAATGGCGCCATCTTCGTAATAATGCGCAAGTAAAGCGACATCTTTTTCTTTTTTTAATTTTTGGATATCTGAAATTAAATCGAAACTCATTATACCGCCCAGGCCGACTTAGATAGCCGATCCGCCTTTAAGAATCTGAATCACATTCTTCGACACCAATTTAAAACTATCAAGCACGCCCTTACCTTCAAAAGCAGAAGCTTCAATTTCAGGTGCATTATAAAAGTTTAAGTGACGTCGAAGTTCGCTGATTTGCATCGCGTTTGGAAGGTCACGTTTATTGTACTGAATCACAAGGGGAATATCTTTGATGTTGTAACCCTGTTGTTCCAGATTTTTTTCAAGATTTTTCATCGATTCGATGTTTTCTTCTAAACGATCAACTTGTGAATCAACCACGAAGACAACTCCGTCTAATCCTTTTAAAATTAATTTTCGGGACGCATCGTAAATCACTTGGCCTGGAACGGTGTAAAGATGAAAGCGGGTGTTGAAGCCGCGAATTTCACCGACTTCTAAAGGTAAAAAATCAAAAAACAAAGTTCTTTCGATTTCGGTGTTTAAGGCCACAAGCTTTGATTTTTGATCTTGTGCAAGAGTTTGGTAGACCCATTGAATATTCGTTGTTTTACCGCCCAGTGAAGGCCCGTAATAAACGATTTTGCAGTGAATTTCTTTCGCGTTGTGGTTGATAAAAGACATTAAAGCTCTACGCGATTTTCTAAAGCGCGCCCCATTGTTCGATCGTCAATAAAATCAATATCAGAGCCCATTGGAATTCCGTGAGCAATGCGCGAAAGCTTAAGCTGTTTGCCTTGCAAAACTTTAGCTAAATACAAAGCCGTTGTATCGCCTTCAAGATCTGCATCGAAAGCTAAAATAATTTCTTTAATCTGTGGACGTTGACCATTCAGGCCTTCATCAATCTTTGTCATCAGTTCGGGAATTTTTAAATCACGCGCTGTAATTCCATCCAGCGGAGAAATCACTCCGTGCAGAACATGGTAACGCCCGCGAAAAGCGCCTGAAGCTTCAACGCGCGAAATATCTGAAGGCTCTTCAACCAAACACAAAGCTTCGCTGTTACGATGAGAATCTTCGCAGTATTTGCAAATCACACGATCAGTGTAATTAAAGCATTCGGTGCATGTGTGCACTTCGGTTTGCACACGTTGAAGGGCTTCCGACAACTGAGTCGTGTAAGAATCTTTCGATTTCAAAATAAAATAAGTCAGGCGTTGAGCAGTCTTCGGCCCGATGCCTGGAAGACGGCTGAGTTCGTGAACTAATTTTTCTAAAGCGGGTATATGTAACAAATCAGAATCCTGGAATGTTTAAGCCGCCAGTGATTTTAGACATCTCTTGGCTTGAGGTTTCTTTTGCAACTTTTAAAGCATCATTCACCGCAGAGGTGACAAGGTCTTGTAACATCTCAACGTCGCCTGATTTTAAAACTTCTGGATTAATCGTTAAAGCTAAAACTTTATTGTCGCCATTTACTTTTGCAGTCACAGCGCCGCCGCCTGAAGTTCCTGTAAATTCACGGGTCGCAAGCTCTTCTTGCATCTTTTTCATTTTTATTTGCATTTGGTTGGCTTGCTTCATCAGCCCCGCCATTCCGCCCATCATACCCTTCATACAAACTCCTTTTAATCATCAGCCTTTAATCAATTATCAGTCGGCTTAATCAGTCGAACTTCGCCTTTGAAAACTTCTTTCGCTTTTTGCACGCGCGGATCTTGTTTCCACTGCTCTTTTAACTGCTCTTCCATTTTTTCTTTGGCGAGCACTTGTTTTTTAGTGGCTAGCGTCTGAGCTGTTTCACCCTGACTGTCTGCGCGACTTTTAAGTACTTCCAAAGTGTAGCCCTGGCCGAAGTCTGAATCAATCAATCCTTGAAGTTTTTGGCGCAATTCAGAATCTTCAAGTTGGTCGGCCAAAAAAGCCAAATTGTTTGGAGCCTGTAACGAGATTTTTAAATTCTGACAACCCACAAAAATTAAATTTTCAATTTTAGCCGCAAAAAAAGCCTCATTTAGTTTTAAGCTCTCGATAAACTTCAACCAGCGATCAGCTCCGATATCTGTGGGTTTTTGAAAGAAGGGCTTAGCTTGATGAGCGGTTGGCTTTGCATCAGCACCTATTTGCTTGGCATCAGCTGACGCCTGAGTCGTTCGAGGAGCTGCGACAGTTTTAAAACTTGTCGGCTCCTCAGTCAGCTTTGGGGGCGAGGTATTCCCCAACAAACTTTTTAAATCAGCAATTCGCGGAGCTTGACTCATGCGTAAAAGAGCAACTTCAAAAACAATCTGCGCATCGTTCGCGTGATGCAGGTCGTGGTAAGACTTCATCAACATATCAAAAAGTAAATTAAGATCAGAATCTGAAATCGTCTTGATCTTTTCAAGAATCATTTGAATTTCATCTTCAGGAAGATCAATCATCATCGTCGCTGTGGGCTCTGCTTTCAAAATTAAACTATGGCGCACCATTTTCGAAAGATCTTCTAAAATTAAGCTGGGGTTTTGACCCGACTGACTTATTTTTTCTAAACACGTTACAATTTCAGTGGCTTTGCGATGAATTAAACAATCAAAAATTTCAAAAATTAAGGATCTTTCAGTTAAACCTAAGATCTGTCCTACTTGAGCTTCAGTCAAAACTCCATTTGTAAAGCTAATCACTTGATCTAACAAGCTCATGCTATCGCGCATGGACCCATCACCCTGGCGAGCAATCAACCACAAAGCTGCCGCGTCGGTTTGGATGTTCTCTTGCACACAAAGACTTTTTAAATAATCGGCAATTTGCTTCAGCGGAATTCGTCGAAAATCAAAACGCTGACAGCGCGACAAAATGGTCTGCGGAATTTTATGCACTTCAGTTGTGGCTAATATAAAAATCACATGAGCTGGGGGCTCTTCTAAAGTTTTTAAAAGTGCGTTGAAAGCGCTTGTTGAAAGCATATGAACTTCATCGATGATAAAAACTTTGTATCGACCTGACGAGGGCATAAACATCACGTTGTCGCGTAAATCACGAATTGAATCGACTCCGTTGTTTGAGGCTCCATCGATTTCGATGACGTCAACAGCTCGGCCTGACGAGATCTCAAGACAACTTTGACATTCATTGCACGGAGTAAAATTCGTTGGGTTTAAACAGCGCAAAGCTTTCGCAAGAATACGCGCTGAAGAAGTTTTTCCGGTTCCGCGCAAACCTGTAAACAGCAAAGCATGAGGCAGTCGATTATTTTTTAACGAATTATTTAAAGTCTGAGTAATATGATTTTGCCCGATCATCTGATCGAAAGATTGAGGTCGATATTTACGAGCAATCACTTGGTAAGACAAAAAAAATTCCTTCACGATTTAGATTTTAAAATTAAAAAAAGGCTAGGCACCCCATATCGCAAAGCTGACTAGACACCGTTGCTTCCTTCCGGACCTGGCGGAATTCACTAGCCAGTCAATCGTATGGGACCTAGCTCTAATGGGTTTAGCTGATAGGGTCTTATCGAGCAGTGGTTAACACTTCGGGTCATCGAAATAAAACAGGTCTAGTATAATTCGATAAATTTTCAGATACAGATGTGTTTAATTTGAGCACAAGAACTTACTTCAAGCTGGGCTTTCATCGGGTCAAGGCCTTCAGCTTTATGCCGATAAGTTAGTGTGGGTTATAAATTAAAATTATTATTAATCATCTTTTTTTGTTTTACACAAAAATTAAACGCAGAGACTTGTCAACTTCAAGCCCCCAGCGGTGAAGGCTATCTACAAAAATTAAACCAGGGTTTAAGCTCAACAAGACGCGTATCAGTCGAATGTTTTGAGCAAGAATTTATTGAACCCATATTGGATCCCCTTTTAAATCCCTATCGTTTGCAAAGTTTGGCTTTAAAGTTATGCGAAGAAAAAACAGAGTGCAAAAATTTTTTATACTCAGAGGCGTCTCGTGTTTCTTTGAAAAGTGAAAAAGACTTTAAGAATTTACCCTTAGTTTTTGTCTGGTCTGAAATTCTAAAATACTCTGGTTTCAATCGTATTCGTCCGCCGACGATACAGGATTTGCCTTTGGACAATGACCCTGAAGTTTTACTCAATAAAATACAAAATGAAAAAATAGATGCACGCCTATTGAATCAAAGTAACAGTTTAAAAATTTCTTGCGCCGCTTTAGCCCTTATTTTGGGTCCTGCGAAATTGAAAGCTCTAAAAGTAGCTGCTATCGGCGCAAAAACATACAAAATACAAAATAGCAGTGAAGTTGCTAAATTACTTAGTAAAAATAAACTTCCGACGATAGTGAAGGAGAAATTTTTAAAATGGTCTCAAGAAGTCGAAACCAAGGGTTTAGATGAAGTTCGCAAAATACCCGGATATCACGATGAACCACTTAGATCGAATTCATTAAGGCGTTCTGTTCGAATGAACGATGGATACAGAGCCTGTTATGAAGTGATGATTGAAAATGGAGTTTCTATTTTGAAGATTATAACCATTTCGAACGATCACAAAAGTTACTGCATTTAATTTTCGAAGACGAAAACACGCTTAACCTATCAAAAGTTTAGACAACTTTTTTACTTCGGTATGTCTCATTCCGAGATTTCGGAAAAGTCTTGAGACTCAAATCGAACAGAATCAAAACTACGTTCATAAAACGTCTCAGAATAAGACTGGCCTTCTTCTTGGAACGAAAGCGTTCGAAGGAGACTTTTTTATGAAAAACTCATTGTCGAAAGCATTACTTTGCGGTGTTTTAGCCTCAACATTTTTAATGGTAAATTGCCAAAAGGCCCCCAGCCGAGGCGTTAGAGCAGAAAAAGGAAATTCTTCTGATCAAAGCATTCAAGAAAAATTAGCAAAGCTTAAAGTCGCCGATTGCTCAGAAAGTTTTATCGACGCCATTCAAAAGTCTCGTGCTGTTAAAGACAAAATTAAAATTGTGATCGATGCAAACGCACAAAAAGATCACAAAGATCTAACTGACGCTGAAAAAACAGATTTAAAAACTCTGCGTTTAGATCTGATTGAAAAAAATAAAATCACTCAAGCCGAAATGGATAAAATGAAAGTGGCTGAAGCCCAAGCTGAAGCTTGTAAAAAAGGAAATGATTCATATATTTTTGAAGAAATTAAATCAGGCATGAATGACGTAACCATCAAAGCGGGCGAACTTGCCGGAGTCGATGACCAAGGCCAAAAAGATTTAATTCAAGCGAGAACAGAGCGTCTGACAAGACTTGAAACTTCAACTTTTGATCAAGGTGCGAAGTTAGTGGTGTCAGCTGATTTAGCTGCAGTAATGACCCAAGCGAACTTGATGGGCGTTGTTTATTTTAAAAATGCTTCGATCATTAAAGAGTCTTCTTCATTTGAAACAGATAAAGCGGATAAAACTAAAACGATCTGCTATTTGTCTGATATCAGCTCTGAAGATCAAAAAATTTCAGCTTTGGATACAGTGAATGTGAACTTGGTTGAAAATCTTAAAAAAGTAGACAATCGCAGTGTTTTAACAGTGCGTATTGGAAAAGGCGATTCGTTTTACACGATTAAATGCTTGATTGCAGACGCTAAAGTTTCATCTTATAAAACAGAATTTCGCGCTGCCTTTGGAAAAAACTTAAGAACTTTAAAAGAAGTTGAATTAAGTAAAACAACTTCACTTGATGCATTAACAAAAGCCCACGATGAAGCGGTTACAAAATCAAAAGAATTAGAAGATCAACTGAATCCGCTCGAGCTCAAAATCACAGAAGCTCAAGACAAAGAAGATGCCACTTTAGTTCAAAGCTTGAAAGAGCAAAGAGCGAAGCTGATCGAAAAAATTGATCAAGCTGAAAAAGATGAAGCCAAAGCTTTAGCCGCTTTGGATGCAGCTAAAAAATAATTAGATTTGATAAAGTATTTTTTCGATGTTCTCTGTTTCCTCGGCCCAGTAACTGTAACTTCCAAAATCTGGAAATAGCCGAGGAAAACTGGGATCTTGCCAACGATTCATAATCCACATCGCATAAGTAATAATTCGATAGCCACGCAAAAGCGGAATCAGTTCCAATTGCTCATAAGGAAATTCGCGTAATTCAGAATAGCTTTCAATCAGCGTTGCAAACTCAGGACTATCCTTAATTTCACTTGAAGGCATCAGCATCCAAAAATCTTGCACAGCCGGCCCGTTAATCATATCGTCAAAATCAACCATCACAAAATCAGATTGAGAATCTTCTAATATATTTCCGCGGTGAAGATCTCCGTGCAGCCGAATAAAATCAAAATCTTGCAGCTGATCATCAAGTTTTTCAAAAATTTCAACAGCGGCTTTTTCGTAGCGCCCCGAAACCTCAGGTGAAACCATCGAAAGCATTTGATCAAGCTGCTTCCACTTGTGATCGTTACTGGGGCCAATCACCGCGCGATGCCTAGCTTCCTTCAGGCAGCCGACGTTGTGAAGGCGCGCAAGCCAGCGACCTAATTTTTTAAAATGCAAAATCGAAAGCTCTTGCACCATGCGGCCCCGAACTTTTTCAAAAAAAGCGTATTTAATTCCTTCTGCCAAATCTAAAGTGGAATTATTTTTAAGTGTCAAAGCCGAAGCGACTTCGATACTTTCTTTTTTCAGTTCTTCGGTAAATTGATGTTCATCTAAAATCGTTTCAGAACTCCAGCGGCCAGGGCGATAATATTTTGCGATAATCGAATTGCGCTCTTCAAGTTTAATTTCGAAGACGCGATTCTCGTAAGAATTCAGTTGAATCAATTCACCGGTGACCGAGTATCCGTTTTTTTCAGCTGTTGCTAAAATAAGATTTGGATCTAAATCGTAAAACTGATTATCTTGGGTTTTGAGCATTTTTAACCTTAACAAAATCAGGTCCATAAACCAAAAAGTAATTTTTTAAAAGTGTGTTTAAGTTAAAGCACAGTCTTGTATATTTTACTTCTTTGTCTGTGAAGTTTTATCTTCAAAACTATTTTACGGGCTTTCCGGTCTTTGAAATGTGGTCTTGGCCTTGCTTTAGTACTTGTCGTAATAAAAAAATACAGAGGTGATGTATGCGTCATAATTTAACTCAGTCAGTGATTTTGGCATCAAGCTTGTTGGTTGTTTTAACCACACTTTCAAGCTGTGGAAAAAGCAAAGATGTAAAATCAGTGGCCCCAACGGCTGTGATTGCGCAATCAACACCTCCACCACTACAAACGCCGTTACCTCAAACTCTACCAACTGCGCCTTCGGCACAAACACCCGCACAGCCTGGTACTTTGCCGACAGTTTTGCCACCTCTTCCTTCAGCAACAAGTACTCCGATGAATCAATTACCTCCGATTACTCAAACGGGTCCCGAAGTTTTACCTCCGCTGCCGGCCTTACCTGCCTTTGATCCGAACGCGAATCTAACAAGCGTGTTGAATCCTCCTTTGAAGCCGGTGACTAAAGAAGATCAGAAAGCTTATCAACTTAATTTTGCTGGGCAAGCCGCTGTGAAAACTGGCGGACAGTCGAACGATTTGTTTTACACTTCGGTGGGTGATGATCGTTTGATGGAAGAGTTCAAATCATACGGCGGTAAAGTTAGTTTAGAACAACAGCTGATGAACGTTAATTTAGCGAAAGCGATTGTGAATGCAAAGCTGACACGAACGCAGACTTCGGGCCAAGTCAGTCTTAAATTGACGATGGATGAGTTCGGAGAAATCAAGAATTACCATTTAACGGCAGCTTCAGAGGGTGAATCGATGAAGCTTTCATTATCGCCTGAAGGTACGACGGGCGATCTGAATTTTCAAGGCGGCTTTTTAAAATGTTTAGATGCCGACGGGCTTTGTGAAGTAGCCTACGCAAAAATCAAATTCGATGGTGGATACACTCGAATTATTTTTAGAAACTCGATGGCTGATATGCATTTTTTATTACAAGATAAAATTACGGGAAATTTAGGTTTTGATTTATGGAAAAAATATATTTTAAATGCAGCTAACGCAATTAACACAACAGAGCGCGTGGACGGAATGCAAATATTTTCTTTTGAAATCATCAATGGTCGCGCCGGGGCGGGCGCGCTGTTGATGATGGGTGATCATCAGGCTTTGGCTTTAAGTATTCCAATGGTGGTCAGCGCGCAAAATTCTGAAGTCAGTGCTTCGGTGACAAAAATGAATGATCTTTCAAAAAACTACGATTTAATAAGCGCAGCCAATCCGACGTCTTCATCGCTGAGCCAAAAAGTGAATCAAGTGATGCTCGTCAACAACAACGGTCGCGGCCAGTTCAAATTGCAATTACAGTTAGGAACAGGCGCTGCGCCAGCCTCTGTCTGGGTCGTCGTCGCCCGAGTCCAAAAAGAAATTCTATCTGTAGAAAAAATCCGCACATTCGAAAGCAAACTCAAACCTTTCTAAAAAAAAGGTACCTGGTACTTTTTGGGGTGAAAAGGTACCAGGTACCTTTTTTTCGTCCGGCATACGGCTTGCTTTAGTTAAGCTTGTTAAACAATTCCAACAGGGGGGATTATGTTTTTATCAAGTTTGGCGAAATCGTTTTTAGTAGTCTTATCAATATCTTGTGTGGCGCAGGCCTATTTAATTCCGGGTGCTCCTGGTGCTGAACCAGTCCAGTATCAACCTGGCTACGGCGGGGGCCATGGCGGTGATAACGGCGGTTGGGTTGATCCCGGTTCAGGCGTTGATCCTTCACCCTACGACCCTCAACCCGGCTATCCCGGAAACAACCCAGGCTACGGTGACCACGATGTGCGTTCAGCTTGGATTCAAAGAAATGTGACGAACGAGCGTTTACCACTCCGCGAGCTGACGGGTCTTGATTCTTTCTACCGCGGCTGGGAAGTTCTTTCTGTACGAGCGAACACACGCCCCAATAATGCTGGTCGCACGATCGTGCAACTTGTCGCCGACGGAAGAATCATCGCGACACAATACAACCCGGGTTATCAAATTAATTTAAATCCGCAAGTTCGCTTGATCCTGGGACAGACTGTCCGCAACTTGCAACTTGTTGTGAATGGTTCAACTTACATCGAAGACATTCAGGTTGAAGTCTTAAGCCAGCAGAATGGTTTACCGCCACTTCCTCCGCCAAATGAGCCACCACCTTATCCAGGAAATCCGGGCTACCCAGGGCAACCCGGCAATGGTCAGCAACGTGTTGATATCAACGTATACCAAAATATTTCAGGAAATGATCGCATCGATTTAACTCGTTACATAGATCTTTCTAGGTACCGCGGTTTAGCGATCGAACAAGTGATTATTCAAGGAACTGCGAATTACGATACGGCTTTCATTAATTTGATTATCAATGGAAATAACATGGGTCAGACTTCGTTCTCGGGAAGTTATTCTCAGTCGCAATCGGTTTGGTTAAGTCAGCGTCCGGTGATTGGTCGTGGAGCCGACAGCATTGTCTTGTACAGTTCTGGTAGCATGACCGTCGAACGAGTTACTTTGGTGCTTTCTTACTAACCAAGCATCAATAAATCTTGTCAAAGTGCGCGCCCCATGCGAAGAATTTAAGGGGCGCTTTTTTTTGGAGAAAAAATGGAAAATACAGAAACCTTGTTAAGTCAAAAGCCAGAAAATTCAACAACTTCCATTTTACCTCCGGATCTTTCAGAGTATATGGACTACCGCTTATTTTTAGGCGATTTTTACCATTTTAAAAAAGCTTTAACGAAGTCGTCGATTCGTCCGTATTCTTATGCGATTTTTTCTGCAGCGGCCGATATAAAGTCGCCAAATTATTTAAAAATGATTATCGAAGGTAAGCGAAATTTATCAAACGAAATGATCGCAAAATTCGCGAAAGCTTGTAGTTTGAATAAAGCGCAAACTGATGAATTTAAATTACTTGTCTTGTTCAATCAATGCGAAGACCCCGCCGACCGCAATTACGCTCTTAAAAAATTATCTGAATACCGAGTCGAATATAAATTAAAAATGGGAGAACTTGATCGCAAAGTTTTCGAAAAAGTTCCGAACTGGATTGGTTGGATTATTTTCGCGATGGTCGATCAAGCTGGCGTGAAATTCACAACGTCGCAGCTAAAGGAATTATTGCGAGGTAAAGCCTCTGAAACCGAGATCAGCCATGCGTTCGAAAGCCTTTTAAAATCAGGCGAGCTTGTGCGTGATGAAGCCACGGGGCATATCGTGAAAGGTCAACCCAACGAAGCGCCGGATGAAATTCCGTCTGCATTAGTTCGTAAGCTGCAAATGCAGTTGATGTATTTAGGTTTAGAATCTTTGTATCAAGATTCTGCGACCGAGCGTGAGTTCGGATCTTTAACTTTAGCCATGACCGAAAAAGAATTCGAAGATCTTAAATTTAAATTGCGCCAGTTTCGTAAAACTTTAAATAAAGATAATTCTATCGCTCGAATGAATTCTAAAGGTGAGCGTGTCTATCAATTAAATCTTCAACTCTTTCCTGTAAGCAACGCGTCTAAAAATTACGATGCTTAAAAATTATTAGTTAAAATTTTCTTAAACCAACAAAGTGAAATCAACGAAACAGAGCCAAAACGGCTCTGTAAAATCATGCATCCTGTGGAAAACTCTGTGGGTTTGGTTGATAACTCGCTCTTAAAATCACTTTTTAAACGAAAGTTAGACTATTAATCAATTTAAATTATTAGATGCGTCAACAGTTACGATTAGCCTGACACCACTCATTATTTGAATAAATAAAGATAAAAAAATGAAAGATTCTTAAAAAGATAGAGTAAGTATTCAATAAAAAATCTGATCTTTTTTTAAACACATCGAACTTAAAAAAATAAAGTTTTTCACTAAAGTTGATCGGCGCATTTTGGTGTCTGCCGATTATTGATAGCGATGTTTAGCGCAATCGAGTAGACTGACAAGAAGTGATAGCAGTATTTTTTCGAGTGGGGGCGACATGGTTTCGACGTGGGCGCTGAAGCAAGAGGAGCATACCGGGGAGAATGAGGACCTCGATAAAAACATTCAAACTCGTACTATCTAACGATAATTACGCTTTAGCAGCTTAGTTCTGCTACGGGACTTGGGTGAATCGCCGGTGTTGATTCAAGTTCCGTTAACAATGCCGGATCGTTTTTCAGGGCTATCTGCAGACTGAAAGATTAAGAGTTTCTGCGGGTATGTCTGTCAGGATTTTGTTCTTGGAAGCTAGGCAGATAAATTAAAACAAGAACTAAGTATGTAGCGCCTTTCTGTGGATCACTTGCGGACGAGGGTTCGATTCCCTCCGCCTCCACCAATTGACGGACTTAAAAATCCGTCTTATTTTTTTCTTCATTTACCTCATTCTCGATACTTAACTCTCCTCTTAAAATAGCCTAATCACCGAAACTCGTCCTACATAACGTCCACTAATCTGCGTTGTAGTAGATTGTAGTTTGTGCTTGATTTTTAATCTGTACGTAAACCACCGTTAACTACATGTGTAGTGCATTTTATTTTAATTTAAGTAAGATTGGGTCATGAAAAACAAACCATCAGAGGTTGAGGGTATAGATAAGCACAGGCGTACTAGCTATGTGTTTATGTCGAACGAAGCTAGGGCTTTAAAAAAGCTACGTGAAGCCAAAGGGCTTTCTATGAAGAAAGCTGGTAAACTATTGGGCTACTCTGACAGTTACATTTCACAGATTGAAAATGGACGCGAAAATGTGCCCGTCGAAGGCAGGTTGTCAAAATTTCTTGAGGCATATGATGTGAATTTTAGGGTCTATAATAAACTAGTAAGAGATTTTGAACTAAAGTTAAGCGATTTAGAGTTAATCCATGAAATTCTGCCTAGATTAAGCCCGACCAAGCTAAAACTTCTAAAATGCCTAGCAGAGCAACTGATCAAGACCAATAACTGATTATAAGCAATTGATGCCATATAACCAGTGAGAGGGTTATAGGACACATTTGATACTGCAAAAAAGATGTATTATTACTATAATCTGAAGAATTACTAAATTAACATTATAAAAATTAGAAACCACTTTTAATAAAGGCAAAACTATGACTGCGGAAGAATTCAAAAAATTAGAAACTAAGCTATGGGATACGGCTGACAATTTAAGAGCAAATTCGGATTTAAAGGCGTTGTCCCTCGCTTAGTTGAAATTCAAAAGTCGAGTGGCGGTTTGTGTTAAGCAACTTCGTTGATTTCCTGATTCGTGTCAACGTCATTTTGT
>JAYTPD010000063.1:0-3724 GCA_043747435.1 Bdellovibrio sp.
CGAGAAGCTCTTTTTTGCTCGCGCTTACGCTGCCGTGTGAACACCGGGCTATCCTCGCGACCTCGCGAAAACTGAGACCAGCTTCTAAAAGCGAGTGGATTAAGGCATCGTTTCTTTTGCGTAAACGGCCTATGATTTTACCCTTGGCCTTGGCGTTTCTCATTCCAGCTTTTACGCGTTCTTGTATCATCGAACGCTCCAACTGAGCCAGTGAGCCCAGAATCGTGAACATGGCGACCCCCATACTAGAGTCAGTATCAATTTGCTCGGTGATGCTAACGAATCTGGTTTTGCAGTCCTTAAAAATCTGTAAGCCTTTAAGCAGGTGCATCGTTGATCTGGCAAACCGGCTGAAGGCAAAAACGATGACTTGTTCAGCTTCCAAGTTTTTCACTCGCTCCATCATTTTATCTAGAGCTGGACGGCTTTCTTTCGCTCCAGAAACACCATAATCAGTGAAAGTTTCGAAGTCGATTATATTATTTCTGGTACACCATTCATTTAAAGCCCGAGCCTGACTTTCAGCGCCTTGGGCCTGGTCATATGTTAAGGATTTTTTTATGTTGAGATTATTGTTTAAGTTGCTGGAATCTCTGACGTAGAGAAATGTTTTTCTTTGCATAATTTACTCCATAGTTTTTAGCCAAGAGATGACATCTTTATTTTTATTTATTATTGATTGAACTTCACGTTTTAATTGCGGCGGCCTTTTCTTAGAAAGAGCCTCTTGTTTTGCCTTCAAATTAATATCAACGTATTGGTTAGTTGTATTCAGACTCACGTGTCCGAGCCAAGATCGAATAACAGAAAGATCAACACCGGCCTGAAGCAAATGTGTTGCCGTGGTATGACGAATAACATGTGGACTGATTCTTTTATTTTTTAATGACAAACAATATTTCGTAGCGATTTTAACTCTTCGCTTAAGAATATCAGCAACACCGTGTCTTGTTAATTGATTACCTTGTGGATTTAGAAATAGACCGCCATCTTTATTTGTAGAAAATTTATTTTGATAATTTTTTATGGCAACGCAAGTTTTTTCCCACAATGGCACAACTCTAGAGTTATTTCCCTTGCCGACCAGTGTCACTCTTGGAGTTCCATCAAATGAAAATGAGTCGTAAGTTAGATCACATATTTCTTGAACTCGTGCTCCAGTGTTGTACATCAGTAAAATTAAAGTATGATCACGTAGCCCCTTTCTGGTTTCACATTTTATAGAGTTTAGGATCGAACTAATTTCTTTAGCATCTAAGCATTCAATAACTCTTCGCGAATGTCTTTTCGCAGATATATTTATAATTTTTTCGTAAATGCTACCGCGTTCCTCATCGTAATTTAATAAGTATGAAAAAAACATGCGTAACAGTGCTAATCTGTGATTGCGTGTGCGTATTTTATTTTGACGGCCATTTTCTGTGTGTTGTAAAAAATCTAAAACAATTTCGACGGAAAAATCAGTAAAATTTAAATTGTAAGATTTTTTCTTTCTCTTTGTTGCAATATAAGTAAAAAACAGCCTTAACGTGTCTCTGTAGGACTGAATTGAATTTTCACTAAGACCTCTTGTTGAGCGTAAGTGGATCAGTAAAAACTGTTGAACCAATGAAAATAATGTTTTTTGTTTCATGCGCGAGCTCCTTTTTCAAAAAACGAAAAAAAATTCTTTCCAAGACTAGCCAACAACTCAGTTGAGGGATGCAGATAAACCTGCGTGTGACTAAATTTAGAATGACCCATATAAGTTGCGACTATCGGCAGTTTTTGTATGGATAATGCACTTTCATAAATTGTTGTTAATCTAGTCGTCGCGAATGAGTGCCTTAAATCATAGGGCCGTGCGTGCTTTCCATTTTCACCTTTAATATCTAAAGCTAAAATAACTTTACGGAGCTGATTATGAAAGCCACCTACAGTATAACGACCACTTTTTCGTTGTCGCTGTGCCCAGTTAAAAAAGAAAGGACAATCTGATCTGCAAGGATATTTAAATGAATTTCTTTCAATTAAATAATTTTTAAGAGCTATGCCTGTTGATTTTTGTACGGGTAAAATTCGAGATTTATAAAACTTCGTTTCGCGAATATGAATAATATTTTGTTCAAAATCAATATCGCCTATGTTTAGATTTTTTGCTTCGGAAATTCGCATGCCAGTAGTCCAAAGTAGCCCAATAAGAGTTTCATAAGTTGCAGGGACGAGAAGTCTTTGCGGCCCCTTCCAGAGTTCATTGCGAGCATAATTCATCATCATTGCGACTTGCTGCTCATTAAATATATACGGGATTAGCAATCTTTTTGGTCTGGACACAAATCGGTATTCTGGAACAAAATGTCTTGAATCCTGAATATGCAAAAATTTAGAAAACGGTCGAATATGTTTTATGGTACTAAATTTATAGGTTCTCGATGGATTTTTCTTCGCATCCAAAAAATCATTTATAAATTGCCGTGTAATAATGTGGACGCGTCTTTTATCTGCATATTCTGAGAATCTTCTTATCGAATTAATTTCCCAGCGTTCAATTTTAACATAATTTGAACGAAAATTAAAATAGTCTTCAGTAAAGCTACTCATTTTTTTAATCTTCATAATTAGGCCTTAACCGGCCAGGGCGATGTGATTGACCGTAAAGATTCAACATCCACTTTTGTATAAATTTGCGTCGTATCAATTCCAGTATGACCAAGTAAGTCTGAAATCGTTTTAATACTTTTGCCATCTTGTATAAGATGCGTAGCGAATGAATGTCTTAAAATGTGTGAGGCTTTTTGCGGTGATTTAATTCCTGTTTTTTTATAGTAGTCTTTAAATTGTGACATGTGGTTACAATAGCTTAATGCCCGTCGAGCATGACTTTTGCCTCCAGTTCCACGATCTTTGATAGTTAAAAAAAGTTCTGGATTTTTATCTGTTGATCGATCTTTTTTAATGTAATTCAAAACAGCCCTTGCCACATCGGGTAGCAATGGAACAGTCACAGATTTTCCATTTTTTAAGGCTGGGAAAGTAATTAATTTTTTCTTCCAGTCGATATTCTTTAGTAAAAGTTTTTTAGCACTTAATAAGCGAACTCCGTAACGCGCTAAAAGCAACAACATCAAATAATCACGCCGGCCAGATTCGATTTTTTGATCTGGAGCTTTCAGTAATTTTTCAATATCTGCGCGAGTTAAATAATGGGGCACGCGGGATTTTTTATAAAGTGTAATCTCGGGGACTGCGATATCAAGACGCAGTTTAATGATCTCTTTTAAAAAAAGAAATTTTAAAAAGCCACGAACCGCAGTAATAACCTGTTTTTTTTCGTCGCGGGTTTTTCGTTTTAAATAAGTTGAAAAAAATTGCTGAATATCTCTTGTAGTCAGATCAGTGACGACGAGTTTTTTACACTCTATCCAGTGAAGAAATCTTCTAAGTCTGAGGTAGTAGCTACTAATTGTAGATTCCCCTACGCCACGGTGATGTATTAAGTATTCAGCAAATAAATAGATAAGTTTTCTGTTTCTAAGCTTTAGAAGCCGATGATCAATAAGTTTCAAATATCCTCCATGTATTTAATGGAAGACACAAATTATAAAAAAATCGGTTAACTCCAGGAGTAAATTATGCAAAGAAAAACATTTCTCTACGTCAGAGATTCCAGCAACTTAAACAATAATCTCAACATAAAAAAATCCTTAACATATGACCAATTATGTAGAGCTTCACATAATTGGTC
>JAYTPD010000064.1:0-30474 GCA_043747435.1 Bdellovibrio sp.
CTCAAATGAGTAATTTTGGTCTTGAAAAAAAGATGAACGAGTGCGGAATCAAAGTTAGTAAGACAAATGTCGGCGATAAATACGTCGTCGAAGAAATGCGAAAAAATGGTTACAATTTAGGTGGCGAGCAATCAGGTCATGTTATTTTCTTAGATCACTCGACAACAGGCGATGGAACTGTCGCCGCATTAAATGTTTTATCTGTTTTTAAAGAAACCGGAAAAAAAATGAGTGAACTGGCGAACGTCTTTGAAGATGTGCCACAAATCCTGATCAACTGCCGCGTTCGCAGCCGAGTCGAACTTAATCAAATCAAAGGCTATGCGAAATTGCTTCAAGAAAAAGAAGCTGAACTTAAAGGTGAAGGTCGTGTCTTTATTCGTTACTCAGGAACTGAGCCTCTGATTCGAGTTTTGGTTGAAGGCAGCGATAAGAAAAAAATTTCATCGATCGCTGAAGAAATGGCGATTTTTTTAGAAAAAGAAATCTCGTGAAAAAAATATCTTTAGGCGTCAATATCGATCACGCCGCGACCTTAAGGCAAGTGCGTGGAGCCACAACAGACTATCCAAGTTTAATTCAGCTGACGACTTTAGTTAAAAAAGCTGGCGGCCAGCAAATCACTATTCACTTACGCGAAGACCGCCGTCACATTCAAGACAGTGATGTTGTCTACTTATGTAAAAAATCAAGTTTACCAATCAATCTTGAAATGGCTGTTTCGGATGAAATGCTCAAAATAGCCCTTAAAAACAAACCCGCTTGGGTGTGCTTTGTTCCCGAAAAAAGAGAAGAGCTCACAACAGAAGGCGGACTTAATATTGTGAAAGTCTTTTCAAATATTTCTGAAATGTCACAACAACTCCGCAAAAAAAAAATCAGAGTTTCATTTTTTATCGAACCCGATTTAGCTCAAGTTAGAGCCTCATCTGAAGCTCATGCCGAAGCTGTTGAGTTTCACACAGGCGCTTGGGTTTTAGCGCGCGGAGAAAAAAAACAAAAGCACTGGAACCAGTTAGTGAAAGCCAGCCAGCTCGCGCATCAATTGGGTTTACGAGTTCATGCAGGTCATGGACTTGATTTTGCTCACGCAAAAAAAATTCGTCACTTAAAACATTTAGCTGAAGTAAATATCGGGCATTCATTAATTTGTTATTCTCTTGAGACGGGGCTTAAAAAAGCCACTGAAAACATGATTGCTCAACTCAAAAAGTAGAGTTTATTTTGAAACTTCATAAAAAACTTATTTTTAGTCATGAAATACCTAATGAATCAGCTGGTTCTAATCAAGGCCCGCTTCAGTTTGAAGCCCATCTTCAGAGAATCATCCTTGAGATTAAAAAATCGATTTCAAATTGTTCTGTCTTACTTCTTACAGGTGAACTTGGAGCTGGAAAAACCACTTTCACTCGTTTTTTTTGTGAGACTTTTCAATTAAATTCAGTGCAGTCTCCGACGTACGCAATTCATCAGGTCTATCAGAACGATCAGATCAGGATTCATCATTTTGATTTGTATCGACTTGAAGATGAAACCCAGATTGAGTCGTCGGGCTTTTGGGACATTTTGCAAAACAAAAAAGATTTTTTTATAATTGAATGGGCCGAAAAATTAGGCGCCGATCAGTGGTTTGCAGACCGAGATTCCTATCAATTGCAAATAACTGTTTTAGCAAATTCACGACTTTATCAGTTTTATAAATTAGTTTAAATACTTAAGAAGCGCTTTCATGGGCCAACTCATCCAATAGATTCATATCTTGTGGAAGCAGAGCATCTTTTTTGAATCCCATAAAAAAACCAAGAGTCAGTTCTCCTCTTTTAAGCGGAGTGATACAAACCTGATTTAATTTTGATAAAGACATGCTAAGCGATTCAAGACTAAAAATTTGCGTTTTTCCGGAATCATGAACAGCTTTTAACGGTCCGTCAATCGTAAGATCGTACTCAAAAATCATGCGGTTCACGCCATTTTTTTCAAGCTCTTGATCCATTTTAAAAACCTGAGTTTTATTTTGTGAAATTTTAAGTACAACAAAAGCATCAAATTGTTTTTTTATTTCAAAAGTAAATTCGCCATGACGGTCTTCAAGGAAATCCCATATTTTTGTTTCATTCTCAGAGCCATAAGGATTTTTATTGTTGTTGCCTGTTGCTTTAAAAGCCGTCGAATGATCAAATTGGCCAACAAAGCTTTCATTAAATAAAGACATAGGCTCTTTAGGTTCTGAGTCTAAAGTGAGAACTTCAGTTTTCTCAAATACTAAATTTTCTGGAGCTTCTAAATCATCTATTACTATTTGCTCGATGATTTCAGTTTTAACATCAAGGTCCTCAAAATCTTCAAGTTCAACAAGCTTAATAAGCTCGGCAAGATCAATAACTTTGAATTGTCCAGTTGACCTGTTTGCATCGATGACGTCCGTTCGTTCAATCGGTAAATTTGATTTTAGATGGATGTAAGAAAGCATCTGTGGTGGCGCTAAAATAAAAATATGATTTTCAATCGACACTAATTTTTCGTTGTACTGTAGTCCGATCACAACCAGTTGTTGATCCCAAGTAAAAAATGGAATCAAGTCTTCGCTCCAATAATTCTCGGACGAATAAGTGTCACGAGTCAGTTGAGCGCTGGCAATAAAGTTGTCAAGCTCGGTTTCGGCTGACATTTTTAAACTGCTGCAACCCAGTTGCGAACAGTACCATTTTTCATACTGAGTCCAATCCAGTAAATTATTTTCTAGACCGATTCTTAATTTAGATTTATTCAACGAATGAGGATCAAGATTCTTCATTTTTTCTTCAAGATCAAGAGCCGCTTGAAGAAAAAAAGTCTCCCAATTAATCTGGTTATTAAAGTAATTCATCATTCCAATTATCGGAGCTTTTAGTCGAATTCTTGAAATTTCTGAGGGCTTTATAAGAATTGAGAACAAGATTTTTTGAACGAAATTCATGATTGGTGAAAAATAGCGTAATTAAACAATAAAGATTCTTATATTGATACGATTAAAATCAGCAAATAGTGTTAAGATGTTGTAATTATTAAGTTTTTACAATTTTTAATGTCATTTATACACAGACTTGTAAGTTCTTAATTAATTTTGATTTTGATTTTAATCTCGACAATAGGCCAATTCACTTCATTTCAATCGATTTATTCAACTTAATGAGCTCAAAAAAAAGTTTACAGATAAGGCTAAAGTCTTAGAACTTTTCATTTTTTTCAATTTCGTGTACATATGCGCTATGCAAAATCGTGTGTACTTAGATCATAATGCAACAACTCCGCACGCCCAAATTCTAAAAGAAAAATGGGCTGACTTAATTGAACTCAGCGGAAATCCTTCATCGATTCATCAAGATAGTCGCATGGCTAAAACATGGTTACGTGAAACTCGTCAAAAAATCGCCGACTTACTTCAAGTATCAAGTCTTGAAATTATTTTTAACTCAGGAGCAAGTGAAGGAAATAATTCAGTTCTTAAATCGGTTTGGCAAAAGTGGGGTTTCGAAAAAAATGAAATGCTGATCAGCTCGGTCGAGCACCCCAGTGTTATTAAAACTGCTGAATTTTTAATTTCAGAAGGGGCTCGGATTCGTTTTATTCCAGTGCTTAAGTCAGGTGCGATCGATTTGGAATTTATTAAAAAAAATATTTCAAACAAAACAGCTTTGGTTTCTGTGATGTTTGCCAATAATGAAACGGGGACACTCTTTCCGATCCAACAAATTTCAGAAATGGCTCATGCTCACGGAGCTTTAATGCATTCTGATTGCGTTCAAATGACCGGAAAAGAAAAAATCAACTTCACCGAACTTCAATTAGATTACGCCACTTTTTCGGCTCATAAGTTTTATGCACTAAAAGGAACAGGGTTTGTCTATGTTCGAAAAAATTCTCCGTGGACACCGCTGATTCATGGTGGTGCTCAAGAGCGCAGTCGGCGTGGTGGAACTGAAAATATTTTAGGAATAGCCGCTTTGGGAATTGTTTTAGATTTGATGAACAAAAGCTCTGCGCACATCGAAAAAATGCGAGTCTTACGAGATTTGTTAGAAAAATTAATTCTGAATCAGATTCATGACGTCACTATCACCGCCTTTTCTTCTCCGCGCTTGTCGAACACTTCAAGTCTTGTGATTAAAGATGTTGATGGTGAAACACTTTTGATGAGCTTGGATTTAAAAGGATTTTCAGTCAGCACGGGCGCTGCATGCAGTAGCGGAAATCCTGAACCAAGCCCTGTGTTACTTGCGATGGGTTTATCTCCGCAAGAGGCGCAAAGTTCATTGCGGGTGAGTTTGGGTTGGTCGACAACAGAAGAACAAATTTATTCTTTTGTGAGCACTCTTAAAAGCGTTGTCGAAAAATTACGATTGATCAATCACAACGAAAAAGAAGGAACTTATGAAATCTAGCAAAGGTCGAGTTCTGGTTGCGATGAGTGGTGGCGTCGATAGTTCGGTTGCGGCGGCTTTACTTGTTGAACAAGGTTACGAAGTGATTGGTGCAACAATGCAAGTGTGGGATTACTCGTCGTGTGATATCACGGAAGGCAGCGGCACGTGCTGCTCAAGCCTTGACGTCGATGATGCACGAAGTGTTGCAGATAAATTAAATATTCCTTTTTATGTTCTAAATTGCGAAGCTAAATTTAAAGCCAGCGTGATTGATCCGTTTATTCAAGCTTATTTGCAAGGCCAGACCCCACTTCCTTGTGTGAACTGCAATACTTATTTAAAATTCGATCATCTGATCAAAAAAATGAACGAACTTGATTGCGATTACTTAGCCACAGGTCACTACGCACAAATTGTGATGAATGAAAAAAACCAACCTCAGATTCAAACCTCGACCGATGATTGGAAAGATCAAACCTATTTTTTATTTACAATTGATCCACGCATTGTTCCCAAACTTTTGTTTCCGATTGGACATTTAAAAAAACCTGAAGTTCGAAAAATTGCTGAAGCTCAAAACCTTGTTGTTGCAAAGAAAAAAGATTCAACGGGAATCTGCTTTGTGGGCTCTCAAGGTTACGATCAGTTTATTAAAGAAAATGTTGATGCCAATATTTTAAAAACTAAAAAAGGCCAAATTAAAAAATACCCAACAGGCGAAATCATGGCTGATCACGAGGGCATTCATTTGTACACCATCGGTCAAAGCAAGGGCCTTGGAATGACTTATCATGAAAAGCTTTTTGTTATTCAAATCGATGCGACTCAAAATACAATTTGGGTGGGTGATGAAAAATTCCTTTTTAAAAATGAAGTTGATGTGATCGAACCCCAGTGGCTGACCGAGTTTGAAGATGGGGCTCAATACGAAGTTAAAATCAGATATCAACAAGTTGGCGCAAAAGCGCAAGTTTTCAAAACAGAAAAAGGATTAAAAATAAAATTTGAACAAGCTCAGCGGGCTGTTACACCAGGTCAAGCGGCCGTTCTATATAAAAATCATAAGTTAATAGGGGGCGGATGGATCACGCTGAATTAAAACCCCCATCGACTTTGGATCACGAATTTGTGGTTCATACTTTTGGTTGTAAAGTAAATACTTACGACACGGGCCTTATTCAAAAAAATTTAGTTCAAAATGGTTTTAGTCTCACACAAGAAAAAAAAGCAAAACCTGCGATTCATATTTTGAACACGTGTGCTGTGACAGCCGAGGCCACACAGCAAGCCGTACGGATGATTCGACAAATTAAAGCGAAACAGCCTTTGGCGACTGTTGTAGTCACAGGCTGTGCGGCCCAAGTGGACACCGGAGCTTTCGAAAAAATCACTTCGGCGAATTTGATTGTTGCGAACTCGCACAAAGGAATGCTTCCACAAATTATTGATCAGTATTTTAAAAGTGATCAGAAACAAAAAGTTTATAAATCAAATATTTTTAAAAAAGAAGACCTTGAAATCGGTGGTGGAATCGAATCTCATCACACGCGTAGTTTTTTAAAAATTCAAGATGGTTGTAATAGCTTTTGCAGCTTTTGTATTATTCCCTACGCGCGCGGAAAAAGCCGTTCTATTTCGATTCAGCAGCTGGTTCAAAAAATTAAAGAACTTGAAAATTTAGGCGTCAAAGAAGTTGTGCTGACGGGCGTTCATATTGGTGATTATCTTGATGAATCAAATGGTGTCGTAAAAAAGCTTGAAGACCTTGTTGAAACCCTTCTTGCAAAAACCCTTATTCCACGGTTGCGTTTATCATCATTAGAACCCATTGAACTTTCAGATCGTCTTTTAAGTCTGTTTGAAAACAAAAGACTGTGCTCTCATTTTCATATGAGCATCCAAAGTGCAGATACAGCTGTTTTAAAAGAGATGAAACGCCACTACACAGAAAACGATGTTCGCGAGTCATTAATTAAAATTCAGCAAAATAATCCATTTCATTTTGTAGGTCTTGATGTGATCGCTGGCTTTCCAACTGAAACCGATGAACAATTTGAAAACACCTACAAAGTTTTGAGCGAAACTCCGTGGACGCGGCTTCACGTTTTTCCATACAGCGAACGAGCAGGTACACGCGCAGCCATTGCACTCCAAGTTCCAATGACGATCAGAAAAGAACGGGCTGCGCGGTTACGAGACCTCAGTCTGCATCGATTCCAAAGCGAAGCGCTTAAGCAAAAAAAGACTTTAAAAAAAGTTTTAGTGTTGAATAAATATCATCCCACTCATCAATCCATATCACGTGACTATTGGAATGTAAATTTAGGACTCACTGAACAAATGCATCAGCAGTGTAAAAACACTGAAGTCGATATTCAGATTTTGAATGTGGAAGTTAATCAAGACGAAATCATACTGTCGGGACAATTACAGAATGTTTAAAGCAAAGCTCAATTATCAATTTAAAAATAACTCGCTTTTGACAGAAGCTCTGACTCATAAAAGTTATTCCATTGAATTAAATAAAGACAAGCCTCATAACGAACGTCTTGAATTTTTAGGCGATGCCATTTTAAATTTAGTGATTGCGGCTGATCTTGTGAAAAAATACCCTTTTGAATTTGAAGGTTATTTATCAAAAAAAAGAGCAGGGCTTGTGAACCAAGTAACTTTAGCCGAACTTGCACGAAGTCTTCAGTTACAACAAGAAATTCACTTTGGCCCTGGCGAAGTGAAGCAAGGAAGCCCATTAAATCCGCGCCTTTTAGCTTCAACACTTGAGGCCCTAATCGGAGCCATTTTTCTTGATTCCAATTACAGCGTCGCAGAAAAATGGATTCTAGATCTTTTTTCTGGGATTTCAGATGATGTCTACGCTTCGATCTCGACGGATACTGATTATAAAACAAAACTTCAAGAGCTGACTCAAAAAAACAAACTGGGAACGCCTTTGTACGAACTTGTTTTAAAAATGGGACCATCTCATAAGCCTCATTTTATTGTTTGCCTGAAACTTGATGATAAAGAAAAAGCTCGCGCCGAAGGCCCCAGTAAAAAAGCGGCTGAACAAAAAGCCGCTGAAATCTATTTAAAAGAACTTGAAATTGAATTGCGATCTCAAAAAGGAGAACTCACGTGAATTATAAAGCAGGATTTGTAGGACTGATTGGGCAGCCCAACGCAGGTAAAAGTTCGTTGATGAATTACTTGATTAAAGAAAAAGTATCAATTGTGACTGCAAAGCCGCAAACAACAAGAAGACGCATCTTAGGAATTCACACAACTGAACAAGCTCAAATTATTTTTATTGATGCACCAGGAATAGTAAAAGCTGAAAAAGGTCTAAATTCTTTTTTAGAAAAAGAAGCACAAGAAGTCATGAAAGAAAGTGATGTATTATTGGCGGTCTTAAGTGTTGATGAAAAAGATGCTGAATCGAATCAAAAAATACTCGACCTAGTGAAATCGTCTCATAAAACATGGATCGGCATCATCACAAAAACAGATGTGGCTGATCGCGCCCACCGCATTTTGATTCTTAAAAATATGGTTGAAGCTATGGGCGCTGCGTGTTTACAAGTCTCTTGTGTAAAAGATGGCGATGAAGGTCGAAAAATAATTCTTGAAAATATTCAAAAAATTTTACCTGCTTCAGCAGCGCCGCTGTTTGATCAAGATCTTTACACGACTGAAAATGTACGAGATCTGATTGCTGAAATTATCCGAGAAAAATGTTTTGTCAATTTAACTCAAGAGCTTCCTTATCAAATGGCGGTTCAAATTCGGCAATTTGATGAAGCGGCAAAGCCTTGTCCGCATATTTATGCTGATGTGATCGTCGGTAAAGAAAGTCATAAGCCCATCGTTATCGGGCAGAAGGCTCAAGTGATTAAAACAATCAGCCAGCAAAGCCGTGAAGAAGTTGAAAAATTAATGGATCAAAAAGTATTTTTAGAACTCAACGTGATCGTCAAAGAAAATTGGTCTGAGCATTTACAAACAATGAAAGAGTTGGGTTATGTCATCGAACGAAAATAGCAGCATCAGTTTACTGTCTTCAAAAGTGGCGATCATTGGAAGGCCTAACGTGGGTAAGTCCACGTTATTTAATATTTTAACGGACTCTCGAAAATCAGTCGTTAAAGACCGTGCCGGTGTCACGCGTGATATTATTATTGAGCCCGCTGACGTTTGGGGTAAAAAATTCGATCTGATCGATACCGGTGGAGTCACCGAATCTCAAGATCTGTTTTCTAAACTCATCAAAGAACAAGTTTCTGATTTTTTACATTCTGTAGATTTTATTATCGCTGTTATGGACGGACGTATTGGTTTAGTTCCTGAAGATCGCGATATTATTAAAATCGCGAAACAAACGGGCCGGCCAATGTTGCTGGTGATTAATAAAGTGGATCAACATCATGAAGATGATATTGCTAAAGCTGATTTTCATGAATTTGGACTTGATGTGGTTGCCGCTTCATTTGAACAGCGCCGTGGTATTGCTGAAATCATGGAATGGATTCAAAAAGTTGTTCCCGATCAAAAAGAGACAATTAAAGAAGGTTTGCAAATTGCGATGGTCGGTAAACCGAATGTGGGTAAAAGCTCATTGTGCAATTGTTTGCTTGGAGTGAATAGGATGTTGGTTTCTGAAATCGCAGGAACAACTGTTGATTCAGTGGATTCTCCCTTCATTTACAACGACCAAAAATATATTATTGTCGATACAGCAGGTCTTCGTCGGCAGTCTCGTCGTGAAGATGATATCGAAATTATTTCTTCGTTTAAGGCGAAAGAGTCACTTCGCCGATCAGACGTTGTCTTATTGGTCATTGATGGTTTAACGGGGCCCTCTGAACAAGATGCCAAAATTATGCAGCAGATTTTAGAAGATCACAAAGGTGTCATAGTTGTGGCCAATAAATCTGACTTAGCATCCAGCGAAGTTAAAAATTACCGCGAAACATTTATGGAGCAAGTTAAAAAAGAATTTCATTTTTTTACCGATGTTCCCATTGTTTTTACTTCAGCAAAAAGTGGATCAGGAATTAAAGACCTCTTTGCAAAAATCGAAAGTGTGCGGGCTAAATTAAATTTTAAAATTTCAACTTCGGCTTTGAATAATTTCTTTTTTGAAACCATTCGTAAAGCTCCGGCTCCAGTCTATGGTATAAGCAACGTGAAGTTTTACTATTTGACTCAAACAAACCAAGTGCCCCCTTCATTTATTGCTTTTGCCAATCATCCCGATGGTGTGAATCCGTCCTATCGACGATTTTTAATTAAAAATTTAAAATCAGAGTTCGACTTACATGGAATTCCAATTCGAATATTTTGTATGAAGTCCCGCAGCGGCAGCCCAGGCGATGTCTAAACGATCATCTTTTAAAAATCGTTTTTCATTTTATTTGCTGGCGATTGGTAGCGCTTGTGGTCTGGGAAATTTATGGCGCTTTCCTTATATCGTCGGCGAAAATGGCGGTGGCGCTTTTTTGCTTTTGTATGTTTTTTTAGCTCTGACAATTGGCTTAACTTTACTCATCGCCGAGCTTATGATTGGGCGTTCGACAGGAGTCAGCGTCTTGGCCGCTTCGACGCAAGTTGCATTGAAGACTCGAAAACCGATTCAATTTTTTGGTTGGCTGAGTTTATTCATTAGTGCCGTTACCTTATCCTATTATTCAGTGATTTGTGGCTGGGTCTTGCATTATTTAATTCAGTTTATGATGAGTCTTTTTCAAGATGAACCTCGTGTTTATTTGGCTCAAATGACCGTTAATTTGCTGCAAAAAAATGGTTGGTTGCAATTTATGTTGGCCAGTGTTCACTTGCTGATTGCAGTTGTGATTGTCGTCAAGGGCATTGAAGACGGCGTCGAGCGCTGGGTCAGTTATTTACTTCCTATATTTGTGCTTCTTGTAAGCGTTTTATTGATCGGATCACTTTCGCTCGACACAACTCCGGATGTTTTACGATTTTTATTTTATCCAGACTTTTCGAAACTGAATTGGAATTCTTTAGGTCACGCAGTGGGGCATGTTTTTTTCACTTTGTCGCTGGGTTTTGGAACGATGGTGACTTTTGGGAGTTACTTTAAAGGTCAAGAACATCTGCCAACTATTGGTTTGCGTGTGACTTTAATTGATACAGTGATTTCGATTATTTCTGTTCTGTTGATTTTTCCGATTGCTTTTTCGACTTCTAAAATTCCTCTTACAGATCCAAGTTTATTATTTGAAGTTCTTCCGAAGTTTTTATCTACATATAAAGGTGGAATTGTTTTTGGTTTGATCTTTTTTCTATGTTTGTGGTTAGCAGCTTTGAATGCCAGTGTGGGTTTATTGGAAACAATTAGCGCCAATTTAGTTGAAAAAAAACCTGAATTAAAACGCTCGCGTTCAGCGATTATTTCTGGATTTGCGATCTTGATGGTCACTGTTTTGCCCGCTTTTTCTGAAAGTCTTTTTAAAAGTTTTAAAATGAGTGGACGCGGCCTGATTGAAATTTTAGATTTATTTTTAATCAACGGTCTGTTGCCTTTAGCGGGTCTTGGAATGGTGATTATTGCGCTTTATGCCTTAACTGAATCAGAGCGTGGACAATTATTTTTAGATAAAAACAATTTAACAAGTGTCGCGATGTACTCTCATTGGAAGTTTGCGTTAAAATGGCTTGTACCCCTTGTGATATTTTTAGGTTTATTTTTTCAAGTACTTGGTTTTTTATTAAGCGCTAAAAGTTAATTCCAACAATCACCGAAACGTCAAAGCTGTCTCCGTTCAGTCTTGGGCTAACAGGGCTTTGTGCGACATCTCCAGGTGCTCCTGCTTTAGCTTCTTCAATGAAGAGTTTATTTTCGTCAGGGAATTGAACATAGTGATAGGTGCCTTGAAATCCTAAAAAAGCTCCTCGGCGTAAAAGTGGGATTTCAATTCCACCAGTGATTTTAAGTCCAAAAACTTTATCGGGTTCAATCGGTAAAAAACTACTGAGGTTGTAAGTTCGAATGTAATACCCAGCCCCCAGCGACATAAACGGATTCAAATCGGCTAAGCCGCGGGTGACGTTCGCTGTATTGAAATAATATTTATAGCTTAAATCAAGAACCTGTAAGTTCACAGTGCCTGAATAATGCTGCGAAAAACTTTTGAGTTGAGCATCATTGTAGCTATCGAAAGTCACATTGTGGTCACCATTGACGTAGTTGATGGAAAGAGCCGATTGAATATCAAAAAAATACGTGAACTGAAATCCGTAGATTAAAGCCGGTGTGTAACCTTGAGAAAACCCTTCGGTAAATCCACGGTATCCCAGCTGCAAAGCTAAGGTCAGCATGCGGCCATTCTTAAAAAAATTAAGATCGGCTTCTTCATCTGCATCTTGCTCGAATTCATTGTAGTCTGAAAAAGGATCAAAAGACTCATCAACTTCAGTGGATGCTTGCGAGTGCGCTTGCTGATGAAATAAGCTCGATGATAGAAAGACAATTAAAAAGATAAAAACAGATTTTTTGGGTGAGTTTAATTTCACTTCTTTATTGTGAAACGAAGACGCTTTGAGTGAAAGAAAAAAATTAAAAAATGACCAAAGCTCGCCCTGAAGCGTTAACAAAAATTAGAGTTTATTTATACAGACTGAGCTGTTAATTTCTAGTTCTACAAATAATCTGTCTCGGAGGATTGCTTTGATCGACTACAAAAAAAGTGGTGTCGACATTCAAGCGGGTGATCAGTTAGTTTCTTGGCTGCAAGATCAACAGCACGAAACCAAAATGAATAAAAATTTTAAAGGTGATTCTGACATTCCTGATTTAAAATCTCGAGTTTTTTCAGGCATTGGTGGCTTTGCGGCTTTATTTGATGGTCGCTTTCCGCAAATGAGTAAGCCATTATTAATTTCTTGTACGGATGGGGTCGGTACTAAAGTCAAATTAGCCAGTTACTTCGAAGATTACTCGACTATTGGACAAGATCTGGTTGGAATGTGTGTGAATGATCTGATTTGCACGGGTGGAACACCTTTATTTTTTCTAGATTATTTTGCTGTGGGAAAATTAAAAATAGAAGCAGCACAAAGTTTTCTCAGCAGTGTTAAAGCCTCCTGCGAAAAATCTCATTTAGTTTTAATTGGTGGTGAAACAGCTGAAATGCCGGGTGTTTATCAAGAAAATGATTTTGATTGTGCTGGTTTTTCTGTCGGAGTCGTTGATCAAGATAAAATGTGGGGAGCTCACCGAGTTCAAGCCGGCGATGTTGTTTTGGGACTCACTAGTTCTGGTTTTCACAGTAATGGCTACTCACTGATTCGAAAAATATTTGAAGGTCAGTACGAAAAATACAGAACTTGGTTGATGGAGCCGACTCGGCTTTATGTTGAAGCAACGATGAGCTTAAAAAATGAAGTCGGCGTAAAGGCTTGTGCTCACATCACGGGGGGCGGCATAGAAAATCTGCCGCGCGTGTTGCCTATAAACTTAAAAGCCCAAATCAAAAAATGGGAATTACCCGATTGTTTTAAAGAAGTGCAAGCGCGGGCGCAAATGAGCGATCAGAGTATGCGCGAGACTTTTAACTGTGGAATCGGTCTTATACTAATTATTTCTAAAGACAGCTTAGAGTCTGTTCAGCAAAAATTAGTTTTGCAAAAGTTTGAAACAATTGTTTTAGGCGTTGTCGAAAGTCGTCACGAAAGCGAGTCTCATGTTGTATGGGATTAAATATCGCTCGCGAATAGCTTTGTTTATTTCGGGTGCAGGATCGACTTTGCAGTCACTTCTTGAGATGCAACACCAGTTTGATATTGCATGTGTAATTTCAACTTCATCAAACAAACTAGGTGTTTTAAAGGCAAAAAAATTTGGACGGCCCGTCTTGATTCTTGAAAAAAAAATAAATTACGAAAAACTTCAGTTCGATCTCTTAAATCTTAAAATTGATCGTATTGTACTTGTCGGGTTTATGAAAATCCTACCGAGCTTTTTTGTCGATTTGTGGAAAGATCGAATGATGAACATTCATCCAAGCCTTTTGCCTGAATACCCTGGTCTAGACTCAGCTTTTCGTAATTGGAGTGATCAAAAAGAAATGGGCGTAACCTTACACCACGTAACGGCTAAAATGGATGAAGGACCTGTGTTACTTCAACAAAAAAGTCTGACGTCTGTTTTAGATTATAGCTTTAAAGAGGCTGAAATTTTTTTAAGACGAACTGAACAACATCTTTTGCGAGAGCTTGTTTACAAATGGAATTAACATGAAAGCGGCTTATTTAGCTTATGATCAAACAGCATTACATTCTTTAAAAAGCCTATCGAATTATTTCAAACATATCGACTATTATTTTGTTAGTCCTGAATCAAAATCAAGTCTTGTTGAATTTGAAAAACTTTCTTTAGTAACTGATACGTACTCGATTGGATTTGATTCAAGCCTGCAGACGCTTGCTCAAAAAAAAGTGCTTGAGAGTCTTAAGCACGATTATAAATATTTTAAAAATGAACTTTCGCCTTCGATTAAAAATAGCTTAACTCCGAAGGCTGAAATTCAAAATACAGCCACCTTTGATGCTTTTAAAATCACGACGATCAATGATCTGGTATTTAATCAGAAATCCACTGATCTACTCATCGAACAAGATAAAGTGGGGCTTAAAGATTATAAATATTTATTTATTGAAGATCATCAAGCGGTGACAGAAAGTTTTGGCGCTTTCTCAAAAAAAATATTTAAAGAAAGTCCGCAAAATAGCCATGTCTGGTTTTCAATTCAATTTGAATATGAACTTAAAAAACCTCGCAAGAATTTTTTAGAGACTCGACAATTTATTTTTGTTCAAAACCGCCGTATTCAAACTTTACTTGATAATTGGATGGTTTGTCGCTTCGATCAAAATACTTTCAGTGTCGAACAATGGGTGCCATTTAATCAGTTTAAAAACTCAGATTTTCAAAAATTCATTATTGATCGAACTGAAAAAATCGTTCGCGAAAAGTTTTTATTGATTCATCTTATTAAAAAAAATGAATGCAAAGCGACGACGGCGCCTGGTTTTTGCATAAAGGAAGCTCAGCTTAAAAATAAAAAAAATTCTTCGATGGTTCCTGGATTTTATTTTTTTTCTGAAGATAAGATCAATCAATATATTCAAGGCCAGCATGGTTCAAAGCTACTGCATTTGAATCAAACTTCATTTTCAGATTTGAAAGGTAATAGATGATTTCTCGTTATAGCACTCAAAAAATAAATCAAGTTTTTGCTCCTGAAAGCCGTTTTGAATATATGAAACAAGTCGAAGTGATTTGTGCTTTAGTGCAAGCTGAAATGGGAATCATTCCTGAACATGCAGCAAAAGATATTCAAAAAAAAGCAGATTTTCAACTTGAACGTATTTTTGAAATTGAAAAAAGCACAAAACATGATGTGATCGCATTTGTTTCAAATATGGCCGAAAATGTTGGATCTTCGGGTCGTTACATCCATTATGGCCTTACAAGCTCAGATGTTCTAGATACAGCGTTAAGTCTACAAATACGCGATGCTCTTGATGTACTTTTAAAAAACGTTGATCAACTTCTAAAAGTACTTAAAGCTAAAGCCATTGAGCATAAAAAAACGATTTGTGCCGGGCGCACTCATGGTATTTATGCAGAAATCACAACTTTTGGTTTTAAGCTTTCTGGTTTTATTGAAGAATTTAAGCGCAACCGGACGCGCATTGTTCAAGCTCAAAAACAAATTTCAATCTGTAAGCTCAGCGGAGCTGTGGGAACATCATCTGCTTTACCGTTAGAGTTTGAAATAAAAGTGGCGCGGAAGTTAAAATTAGAGGTCGAACCTTTTGCAACCCAAGTGATACCGCGCGATCGTCACGCCGAAGTTTTAGTGGCACTTACTTTTTTGACGACGGGCTATGAAAGACTAGCCATCGAGCTTCGACACTTACAACGCAGTGAAGTCAGTGAAGTGATTGAAGGTTTTACGCCGGGCCAAAAAGGCTCCTCAGCCATGCCGCATAAAAAAAATCCGATCAGCGCCGAAAATATCACTGGGCTTTCTAGATTGATGCGCAGTTACTCTCAAGCCGCTCTAGAAAATATTCCGCTTTGGCATGAGCGCGATATCAGTCACTCTTCAGTCGAGCGAGTTATTTTTCCGGATGCTTTTCATTTAGCTGATTACATGACAACTCGGTTAAGTGATCTGATTTCTGGTTTGTACGTCGATAAAGACAAAATGTATCATAATACTCAAAAGTTAGGAGGAGTTCTTTACTCTTCGCATTTACTTTTACATTTAGTCGAAAAGAAAAATAAAACCCGTGAAGAAGCTTACACAATTATTCAGAAGCTTTCGCATCAACTTAAAAATGACGAGCATTTAAAAAATAAAATTTTAAATGATAAAGTTGCGCAAAAGTTATTTACTAAAAAAGAACTCGACGAAATATTTTCAGGTCATAAACATCTTAAAGCAATTCAAAGTAGGTTTGATCAGTATGCAAAATAAAAAACTCATTTACGAAGGTAAAGCAAAAAAAATATACGAATCGGACCACAATGACTGTGTGATTATGGAATACAAAGATAGCTTAACGGCTTTTAATGCTCTTAAAAAAGGGGAATTTGAAGGCAAAGGTCAGCTCAATTGTCAAATTTCAACTTTGATTTTTCAATTGCTTAACAAGAATAAAATTCCGACTCATTGGCTTGAAACTTATGATTCAAAATATATGCTTGTGCAAAAAACCACAATCATACCGCTGGAAGTGGTCGTTCGTAATTATATGGCGGGGTCACTCGCAAAAAAGTTAGGCCGGACCGAAGGAGAAGCTCTTCATCAGCCGATAGTTGAATTCTTTTACAAAGACGACGCCTTGGGCGACCCCTTTGTGAATGATGACCAAATAATTGCTTTGGGTTGGTCTGATCAAAAGACGTTGAATCTGCTTAAGCAAAAAGCTTTACAGATTAATCAAGTACTGGTCAAAAAATTGACTGAAGTGGGATTGAAACTAATTGATTTTAAAACCGAGTTTGGACGAAATTATTTAAACGAAATTATTTTATCCGACGAAATCAGCCCGGACTGTATGCGTTTGTGGGATATAACTTCAAATAAAAAAATGGACAAAGATCGATTCAGGCAAGACCTCGGTGACGTCTTGCAATCTTATCAAGAAGTTTTTGAGCGAATTAAAAAAGGAGTTTCTCATGACTGAAGCAATACTTGTGGGTGTTAAAATAATGCCCCGTGAAGTCATTTTAGATACGCAAGGACGTGCCGTTGAATTATCGATGAAATCAAATGGATTTAATTTAGACACTTGTCGAGTTGGAAAATTTGTCGAGCTTATTTTGCAAGTTGATTCAAAAGAGCAAGCGAAATCTCAAGTTGAAAAAATGTTGAAAGAGGGCGGGCTTTATAATCCCCTGATCGAAAAATACGAAATAGTTCTTTAAGAGGTGAGCGTGTCTTTAAAAATAGGTGTTACCCGATTTCTAGGAACCAACTGCGATGCAGATGTTTTAAAATGGGCTGAATCAAAGTCTTACCAAGCTCAGTATTTATGGTTTGAGGATCAGTTTAATGTGAATGAATATGATCTGATTATTATTCCGGGAGGCTTTAGCCACGGAGATTATTTACGCTGTGGTGCTTTGGCCGCACAAACTCCGGTGATGAAATCGGTTAAAGAATTTGCTAAAAAATCTAAACCCATTTTAGGAATTTGTAATGGCTTTCAAATTTTGTGTGAAGCGGGGCTTTTGCCAGGGGCATTACTTCAAAATCAAGGTCTTAGATTCAAAGACCAATGGGTTCAGCTTAAAGTTCAACAAACAAAAAATCCTTTCAGTCAGCAATTACAAAGCGGTCAAATTCTCAAACTTCCGATCGCGCATGGGGATGGAAATTATTTTGCTGAAACCGACACTTTAAAAAAAATGCAAGATCACCAGCAAATTTGGCTGACCTACGAAAAAAATCCAAATGGCGCACTGATGGATATTGCTGGAGTTTCGAACGAGCAAAAAAATATTTGTGCATTGATGCCTCACCCTGAAAGAGCTTTGTTTGATTGGATGGGTTCACAAGATGGAGCTTATTTTTTATGATCAGCGAAATTGATAAATCAAAAAAATTAAAAACTTACCGCATCAGTGAAGATGAATATCAAAAAATCACAACTCTTTTAGGTCGCGAACCTCAAGGCCTTGAGTGGGCTTTATTTTCGGCTTTGTGGAGTGAGCACTGCAGTTATAAATCCTCAAAAACTCATCTTCGAAAATTTTCTTTTCGCAATGAAAAAACGCCTGACATGGATGGCGAAAATGCAGGAGTCGTTGATTTAGGTTACGGCGAAAAAATTGCTTTTAAAATGGAAAGTCACAATCACCCAAGCTTTATCGAACCCGTGCAAGGAGCCGCAACAGGCGTTGGTGGAATTCTTCGTGATATTTTCACGATGGGTGCACGCCCAATCATGACCGCAAATTATCTCTGTTTTGGCGAGCTTGAAGCGCCTCGCATGAAAGAACTTATGAGGGGCGTCGTCAAAGGAATTTCGATGTATGGCAACTGTGTCGGTGTGCCGACAATCACCGGACAAACAAATATTCACGCCAAATATAATAAAAATATTTTAGTGAACGCACTTAACGTCGGCTACTTTGGTCCTGATTATAAAATGGCTTTATCAAAAGCGGCAGGTCCTGGAAATTACGTGGTCTATGTTGGAGCCAAAACAGGGCGTGATGGAGTTCATGGCGCTTCGATGGCTTCAGCTTCTTTTGATGAAGACTCTGAATCAAAAAAAC
Organism: Bdellovibrio sp.; assembly: GCA_043747435.1. Classification (GTDB taxonomy): domain Bacteria; phylum Bdellovibrionota; class Bdellovibrionia; order Bdellovibrionales; family Bdellovibrionaceae; genus Pseudobdellovibrio. The sequence goes on from JAYTPD010000064.1 coordinate 18,220, forward strand.
CAAATGTTCAAATCGGCGATCCTTTTTACGAAAAATTATTGATTGAAGCTTGTTTAGAAGTTTTAAAAAACGACTACGTCGTCGCTATGCAAGACATGGGGGCCGCTGGCCTCACAAGCTCAAGTTTTGAAATGGCCTCAAAAGGCCAAGTGGGGCTTGAGATTGATCTTAAAAAAGTTCCACTGCGCGATTCAACGATGACCGCTGAAGATATTCTGTTATCTGAAAGCCAAGAAAGAATGCTTTTAATTTGTGAACCTAAAAATTTTGAAAAGCTCAAGTCAGTTTTTAAAAAATGGAGTCTGGACGCGGTTATTCTTGGAGAAGTTTCAAAAAACAGAAATGTTAAACTGAAGTGGGGCGTTGAAACTTTAACAGACATTGATCCTGATTTAATTATTGAAAAAGCACCACGCTACGAGCGACCTTTTGAAAAATGGAGTTACCCAAATTTAACAACTCAGTTAGATGAGCAAAAATCTTGGAACTCAATGGACGTGATTAAAAAATCTTTAAGCTCTTTTGATTTAAACCAAACTGATTGGATCTATAATCAGTATGATCAAAGAGTCGGTGCGCGCACAGCGATGGGTTGCGAAAGTGCAGTTGGTTTTGTAAGGCTTGATCATTCAGGCCGAGGTCTTGGTTTAGCTGTTGGTTGTCGTCCAGAAGTGATACTTGTGGATGCTGAAATTGGCGCTTTAGACGCCGTTTACTACCCCGCATTTCAATTAGCTATTAAGGGCGCTGAAGCCTTAGCAGTCACAGACTGTTTGAACTTTGGTAATCCCACAAAAAATCATATCATGTCTGAATTTGTTGCCAGCGTTGATGCCATCGCGCTTGCAAGCCGTCAGCTTAATGCGCCTGTCATCAGTGGGAATGTGAGTTTTTACAACGAAACTTTAGACGAAAATATTATCTCAACACCCGCGACAGGTGTTGTAGGTCTTAGAGAAGACGTCGAAAATCTAATTCCTGATCATTTTAACAGTCCATTTGAAAGTTTGATTCTTGTACAAATGAATTGGGTCGAGTCCTGGACTTTTGCCGATCATTTAAAAAATAAAATCTCGAAATTTAAGATGAATAAAAAATTTGAAGTGGCTGATTTTATTCAGAAGTGCGCGGGTCTAGATCAAGAATTTAGAAATCAAAAATTAAAAGTTTCAGCCATTAAGACTGTAGGTCTAGGTGGAGTGGCGATGACGTGTTTAAAAATGTCGACGCACGAAGTGGGTTTTAATTTAAGTTTTGAATTAGGTGATCGCTCTGAATCTGAATTGTTTAAAGATATTTTTTATGGATTTATTTTATCGACTTCAGATATTGACTTAACAATATCAACTTTAAAAAAACACTTCCAAACATTACCAGTCGATATTTTTAAAATCGGCGAGACCACACAAAAAGAAATGATTTTAAGCTCTCAAACAAAAATTGATGCAAAAGATTTTTTTGCTCATTTTGAAAAAGGACTGTGAAATGAGTGACATCCTTCAGATGAAATCTTTCAAAGACGAATGTGGTGTTTTTGGAATTTGGAATCATTCAGAAGCTTCAAGACTGGCTTACTTAGGCCTGTATGCTATGCAACATCGCGGTCAAGAGTCCGCCGGAATCGTTAGTCTTGATTCGCGTAAAGAAGAAAAAATTCATTTGATGCATAAAGGTCTGGGTTTAGTCGCCGATGTATTCAAAGAAGAAAATTTGGCTCACTTAGTTGGAAACGCCGCCATCGGGCATGTGCGCTACTCAACAACGGGTGGAAATGTTTTAGCGAATGCACAGCCGCTGACTGCAAATCTTTTAAATGGCCCTGTTGCTGTGGCTCATAACGGAAATATCGTAAACAGTCTTGTATTACGCGAAGCCCTTCAGCGTGAAGGAGCTATTTTTCAAGGAACAAACGACACTGAAATTTTACTTCATCTGATCAGCCGTAATCCTTCAAACAACTTAGTCGTCGCACTTCAACAATCACTTGAAAGTATTGTTGGAGCTTATAGTTTTGTGATTTTAGCCCATGACCAATTGATCGCCGCTCGCGATCCCTATGGTTTTAGGCCCTTGGTCTTAGGACAAATGAATTCTGCACAAGGAGTGAGTTACGTTTTTGCCAGTGAAACTTGTGCATTGGATTTGATAGGTGCTGAGTTTGTGCGTGAAGTGCTTCCGGGTGAACTGATTCAAATTTCAAACAAAGGTCTTGTCAGTCATCAACTTCAAGTCAAACTTGAAGGTCGTAAGTCTGCTTTTTGTATTTTTGAACATGTTTATTTTGCTCGACCTGATTCGGTTGTGTTCGGCCGATCAGTTTATAACTCTCGAAAAAAATTTGGCGAGCAATTGGCACTGCAAGAAATTAAAAATAATGCAAATTTCAATGCTGATGTGGTGATTCCAGTTCCCGACAGCGGCGTGCCATCGGCGATTGGGTATTCTCAAAAAAGTGGAATCCCTTTTGAATTTGGAATTATTCGCAATCACTACATTGGTCGTACATTCATTCAAGCGGGTCAAGGTGTGCGTGATTTTGGAGTGAAAATTAAATTGAACCCTCAGCCCGAAGTGCTTAAAAACAAAATAGTTGTTGTGATTGATGATTCTTTAGTTCGCGGTACGACCAGCCAAAAAATAATTAATCTTATTCGGCAGGCCGGAGCCAAAGAAGTTCATCTTCGGATTGCGTCTCCGCCCACCACGGGTCCGTGTTATTATGGAGTTGATACGCCTCAAAAAAGTGAGCTGATCGCGTCGCACCAAAGTTTAGAAGATATTCGGAAATACATCGGGGCTGATTCGCTGGCTTATTTATCTGAAGAAGGTATGTGGAATGCTGTTTCGGCGGGTCCGGAAAGTTTTTGTGCGGCTTGTTTTAATGGAAATTATCCGACAAGCTTAAAAGGTGTCGAACATAAAAAACCCCATGAAGCAGTCTCTTTATTATCCACTTCAACCTGATGCTCTAATTGAAATAATTGCTCCGGGGTCTAGTGCGCCTTTTGAAAACTTAGTTAAGGGTGCAGAAGTTTTAAAAAGCTGGGGACTCAAAGTACAATTTGACGAAAATATTTTAAAGCCCGAACTTTATTTGGCCCAGTCCGACGAGTATAGATTTAAAGCTTTTAAAAAAGCGATGACCAATCCCAAAGTCAAAGCGGTTTGGTGTTTGCGTGGCGGTTACGGAGCTAATCGACTTTTGCCAGCTATTGAAAAAATGCAAATTCCCAAAAAAGCAAAACTTTTAGTGGGTTTTAGTGATATTACGTCACTTCATCAAATCATCAATCAAAAATGGAAATGGCCTAGTCTTCATGCTTCGCTCATTGACCGGCTGGCTCAAAATAAGCTGACTGAAGAAAATTTAAAAGAACTGAAGTCCAGTCTTTTTAATCCGAAACATGAAACTAAGTTTACCGATTTAATTCCTGTTAATTCAGCGGCCACAAAAAAGAAAATCGTCAAAGCTCAGGTTGTGGGTGGAACTTTGATGGTCGTAGCCTCTCATGTTGGAACTCCTTGGCAAATCAAAACTCAAGGTCGTATTTTATTTTTAGAAGAAATCGCTGAAAGAGCTTACCGGGTTGATCGTTGTTTACATCAACTCAAACAAGCCGGCTTATTTGATAAAGTTGAAGCCGTTGTTTTTGGAGACTTCACAAAGTGCGAAGAACTGGATGGAAAAAATTTAATTCCAGAAACTTTAGAAAAATTTTTTTCTCGATTAAAATGTCCTGTATTTAAAGGTCTTCAAGCCGGTCATGGCGAAATTCAAAGACCTCTGTTTTTTAATACGCAAACCTTTCTGACTTGTGGAAGCCAAGCTCAGATGCTAAATTACGGACCACGATGAAATACAACACTCAAGAAATAAAGCTGGTTGAAAAAATTAAAAAAGCTATTCCGGACGTAACACCTGGGGTTTGCGCACGGGCTTATCACATGGGACGTTTGGTTTGTGATATTAGTATTGGTCAAACTTATCCTTATTATGATTTGGCCTCGATGACAAAAATTATTTTTACTCAACAAACGATGATGGAAGCTTTTGACTTAGGCTTTTGGAATTTAGACACAAAAGTTGTTGATGTTTTACCCGATTTTAAATTTGAACAAATCACAATCAAAGAACTGATGACTCACACTTCGGGGCTTGAGTGGTGGCTGCCGTTTTATAAAACCATTGATCTTAAATTAGATTGGCAAGCTAAACGTCTTTGGCTTTTTCAACAAATTAATCAGTCAAAAATAAATAAAAATGAAAAAGCCGTTTATTCGGATGTGGGGGCTTTGGTTTTAGGTTTTCTGATCGAAAAATTTTATAAAAAAAATCTTTATCAAGTTTGGTCAGAGATCAAAGAAAAATATTACCCGGCGACAACTTTAGATTTTCATCTCGAGAATAAAACAGATTTACCTCTTTCGCAATTTGCACCAACCGAAGACTGTCCTTGGAGAAAAAGAATTTTACGGGCCGAAGTGCACGACGAAAACTGCTGGAGCTTCGGTGGAATTTCGACTCACGCGGGGCTTTTTGGAAGTATCGAAGATGTTTCTGCATTTGGTTTAAACGTGCGTTCGCAGTTGCAAGGAATTGCGCGCTATAATGTGCGCCAAAAAACAGCCCAACTTTTTGCGACACGCGCGATCCCTACAGAAGTGGGTGACTGGGCCATGGGTTACATGATGCCCTCGGTAGATACGGCTAGCTGTGGGCCACATTTTTCTGTTTTATCGATTGGGCACACGGGTTTTACGGGAACTTCTTTTTGGTATGATCCGCGCAATGATCTCTTAGTTTTAATTTTAAGTAATCGAGTTCAATATGGTCGTGATAATAAAGCCTTTATTCAATTACGTCCGCAGATTCACTCATGGATTTTTGAATCTTTAAAAAGGACAATCTGATGCCTCAAGCCAGTCTTAAAAATTTAAAAGCCGGAAGTCATATTCATTTAATGGGAATCTGCGGAACGGCGATGGCGTCGCTTGCCGGTCTTTTAAAAGACCGTGGTTTTAAAGTTTCAGGAAGTGATTTGAATCCCTATCCGCCGATGTCGACGCAAATCGAAAGTTTGGGTATTGTCATCAGTCGACCTTATAAAAAAGAAAACTTAAATCCAATGCCTGATTTTGTCATCGTTGGAAATGTGATCTCGGCCAATAACGAAGAAGCCCAACAGATGATCGCACTTAATTTACCATTTTGCTCATTGCCTCAAGCTATGGGCGAAGTCATTATTGCAGAAAAAGATTCATTTGTCATCGCTGGTACTCACGGAAAAACCACCACCACATCACTACTAAGCTGGGTGGCTGAACAATGTGGATTAAAACCAGGTTTTTTAATTGGTGGAATTCCAAAAAATTTTTCACAAAGTTTTAAAAATCCCCAAGCCAATACATTTGTGATTGAAGGCGACGAATACGATACCGCGTACTTTGATAAAGTTCCTAAATTTATTCACTATAAACCCATGCATGTGATTTTAACTTCAGTTGAGTTTGATCACGCTGATATTTATAAAGACTTTGATGCGGTTAAAGATGCTTTTAAACGTCTGATGAAACTGATTCCCGAAAAAGGTTCTTTAGTTTATTGGGGTGATGATCAAAACGTCAAAGAAATCGCCAAGACTTGTTTGATAAAAAATAAATTTTCTTATGGCCTTAAAGAAGGCGCTGATTTTCAAGCTCAAAATATCACTCAAAAAAATGCGAAAACTTATTTTGAAGTTTTATTTAAGAATGAAAAAATAGCAGACTTTGAAACTGAAATGACGGGTTCATATAATATTTTAAATGCGACGGCGGCGATTGCTCAAGCCTCTATTCAAAAATGGCCACTAGAAAAAACTAAAAGTGCCTTGCAAAGCTTTTTAGGCGTCAAGCGACGTCAAGAAATTCTGGGCGAATACGGGAGCGTTTTGTTGATTGAAGATTTCGCTCACCATCCCACAGCGGTTAAAGAAACGGTTAAGGCCATTCAGAGTAAGTACACAGGAAAAAAAGTATTTTCTGTGTTTGAACCACGCTCGGCGACTTCAAGAAGAAGAGTTTTTCAAAAAGATTATGTTGAAGCTTTCAGTCAAGCCGATGAAGTTCTGATTGCGCAAGCTTTTGATCAAGGAAAAATCACAACAGAAGATCGATTTTCAGTGGATGAGCTTATTGCTGATTTAGTCCATTTAAAAAAGTCAGCTAAAGCTTTTACAAATGCCGATGAAATTGTCGCAGATCTTATCAAGCGAACTCAAAAAGGCGATGTCATTTTAATCATGAGCAACGGTGGTTTTGATGGGATTTACACAAAACTGATCGATGCATTAAATAAAAGATAATATAAAATTAAATTAACTTTCTAAACTTCGAAGAGCTTTTTTAGTACGAATTTTAGTTAAATAGATTTCAAGTTCTTCGCGCGGTATGCGCCGATGACCACCATCAGTTTGATAGCACTGAATGACACCACGAGAAATTTCGCGCCTGACTGTATTTTCGGAAATGCTCATATATTTTGAAATCTCACGAACAAATTCAGGTAACGTAAAATCCTCTTCAGATTTCTGTAATGACTGTTTAAAAGTCGACGGCGAGGGCACCCATTTTTTATTTTTTTTGTGATCATCAATTTCAATCCAAGCTTCTTGAAGGCCAACTGTAATCTGATTTAAAAAAAATTCTTCTAAAACAATTACTTTTTCATTTTTGGAAGTTTTGGCAGAATCAAGCGGTGGTTCGATTTCAATCACCGGGATTGATTTCCAATAACCCAAATCCGGAACTGAAATAACAATTTCATTGAGTACTTTACGAATCACGATCGGGTATTCAAAAGTTGAAGATTTGGCAGATTTCATAATTTCCTTTTTTTGTTAAGTGAGATAATTAACACCCCCTAATTCTGCCAAAACTTCCATAAAATGCCACTGGCCAAAGGTCTAGTTTGTTATGCGTGATTAGCTAACTATTCTTGCGTAGATAATGCATTTCGTTTTTAATAATAAATATTGACAGGAAAAATAGGCATGAACGAACTTATTCCACTTAAAAATCTTGAAGATATCGCTGTGATTGGCTCGTGGCTTTATCAAAAGGGGCAAAAAACGCAGCGCTATTACAAGCGTATTGTGCGCGAATTTTTTAATTATTACCCTGGACTGACTTTAAAAACGACGCAGATCACGCATCTGGCTTTGTTCTTAAAAACTTACGGAATTAATTCAGACTCAACCCGAAACACGTATAAAAATGCACTATCGTCACTTTTTTCTTTCGCCACTAAGACAGGTTACATTGAAAGAAATCCAGCCTTAGCTCTTGAGTCCATCAAAACTCCGGATCAATTGTATTCAAAAGTTTTAAGTCGTGAACAAGTTTATCAAATGATTTTAAAAGAGCCCTCTGAAAGAAATCGTTTGATCTTAAAAATTTTGTATTTCACCGGAGTACGAGTTGATGAGCTCAGTCGTTTGCACAAAAGAGCATTTCAATCCACCGAACACGGTGTGGTGATGCTGGTTGAAGGTAAAGGACGAAAAGTCAGATCAATTCATTTACCCCCACATCTAGTCAAAGAAATTTTCGATTACTTACAAAAACTTGAAAGCGAGTATCTTTTCACAACTGAAAGAAATAGTTTTGGAGTCTTTAAAGCTCTCAGCACAAGCCAAATCTTTCGCATCGTTAAGCGCACCGCTCAACAAGCGCGCTTAAGTGTTGAGCCTTCGCCGCACTGGCTTCGCCACACCAGCGCGACCCATGCCATCGAAGGCGGGGCGCCCATTCACGTGGTGCAAAGATCTTTGGGGCACGAATCGATTTCGACGACTGGAAAATATTTAGATATTCGACCAAAAGAATCAGTCGGGGATTATTTGAAGGAGTTTGAGACTTGATTATCGTCTAATTATCGTCTAATATTAGACGATAAGAGGTTCTATGTATAAGTACACGATCAGCTTAAATCTGCTAGAACTACTTAAGAAAATTCATCTTGAAGTGTCTTTGTTGAATTCAAAAAAATATTCAAAAGTTGTTTTGATGGAGATGGAAAATGAAGCCAATGTTCAATCGGCTTATTCATCGACAAGTATTGAGGGAAACCCCCTTCCATTTACCGAAGTTAAAAAAATTCTTAAAAAAAGTCCTTTAAACATTCGAAGAACTGAACAAGAAGTGCTTAATTATAATGAAGCTTTACTTTGGCTGAAGCAGCAGCTGCAATCAAAAAATTTTGAATTTAATTCCTCGTTTATTTTAAAAACTCATCAAATTGTCACGCAAAAAATTTTACCGCGTTTTCAGTCAGGCCATTTTCGTAAAGAACCGGTTTTTGTAAACGATCCAATCAAAAGAAAAACAATTTATTGGCCACCAGATCATCAGGATGTTCCATTGTTGATGAAAGATTTGATTCAATTTGTTTTCGAAAATAGAGGAAAACTAGACCCGCTTATTTTAGCAGGTTTATTTCATAAACAGTTTGTCATTATTCATCCTTTTGCTGATGGAAATGGTCGAACTGTCAGGCTTATGGCTAAAGTTATTTTAGCAAGTCTTGGACTGGATACTTTTTATCTGTTTAGTTTCGAAAATTATTATAATCAAAATGTGTCGTCTTATTTTAAACATGTCGGTGTCCAAGGAAATTATTATGATATTCATAAAAAAGTTGATTTTACAAACTGGCTTGAATATTTTGCGACAGGTGTTTTGGATGAACTTCTACGTGTGCATAAAGTTCTTGAAAAAAACAACACAGCAAAAAACCCTTCTGAAAAAATCTCAGCCGATCAGCAAAAAATTATTCAATTTTTAAAAAATAATACTCACATTCAAGACAAAGACTATGCGCGATTAACAAAACGAGCCAAAGCAACTCGCGCTTTAGACTTTAAAAAATTAATTCATCTAGAGATTATTGAAAAAAAAGGGAAAGGCCCTGCTACTTATTATATTTTAGTTAATAAATAATAAAATCAGCGTTCAAAAATGCAAAAAGCGAGATAGTCGGATTTCACACCCTGCGAACTTTGTTCGCTTACGCCATCTCGCTTTAATCAACAATCGAACAGACTTTCAAGAAAGGATGTTCGTATGACGGAGATATACACAGAAAACTAAAATAATTAAAGAAATCCTAACTTCGATTTGAGAGCTGCTTGCCAATATGTACAGTTGTTTTGAATCTCAAACCAAAGTCTGGGAGTGGCTGATTACGGGATGGTGCTAAGTCTTATTTAAAATCGTATTGCCCGACAAATAAGTGTTACCGAAGGACTTGGCTATAGGTTTTTGTTTCATGCAGGAGTTCCTTCTTTCTTTTTATCGGATTGATTTAATAATTTGTTGATGAGCTTAAGTTTAGTTTCTATGCTTTTCTTTAACTCAAAAGGATTGATGGTTTTTTCGAGTTCAATAAGTCTGGCCTTTGTTTCTGGTGCTACAGAGGCTTGGGCCAGCACCCTTTCAAAAGGGGTTTGTGGATCTGAGTATGTTTTTTTATACTTCGCCCCAAGTCTAAACTTAGTTTCAAGTTTCATTTGTGGGTAAAATAAATTTTGCAGTAACGACCATTCGCTTCGATAAACATCATTCATCAGTTCAATGAGTTCTTTTTTGTCATATCTTTCCCATCCAAATAATTCCCTGACATGAGTAAAGTTTTTTTGTTCCACGTAACATTGATCATTTTTTTTATAGGGTCTTCCGCGTTTAATTTGAACCTTATCTAGTCGATCTGGCCCTTGGAAGTATTGGATAAATTGATGATTTAAAAATTCATTTCCGTTATCAACATGGATACTCTTTATTTTAAATGGCAAATGTTTTTCGATATCCATCATACATGTAATAACCCCAAGCATCGATTTACCCCACATCGATCGACACTCCGTCCAACTGGTTAATATATCCGTCACAGTTAAGGTCAGCGCATAAGCCCCACTTAAACAGCCTCCGCAGTGATGAACAGTGTCTGCCTCAACACAACCAAGACCATCTACTTTGTAATCTAATGTTTTTAAAGGAATCATTGTCTTAATAAATTTTCCGGATTTAGTTCCGCTGTTCCAGTGGCGTCGATATTGCGCACGATACGGCTTTAAATAATCGTCGATCGTTGATTTGCTCATTTGTGTTAATAAAATTTTTGCGTTTGCTGGACAGTCGTAATGTCTGATCCAACGGGGTAGTGCTTTTTTCATTCTGCGTGAACAAATTTGACCCATATCTATCCATAATTTTTTTAAATGCTGGATGATGAAGTCATTATAAATTCGACGACGACCCCGATTCTCTTTTGGCCTTTTGTTTTTGATGTTTCCTAGTAATCGAACCGCGCTTTTTCGGTGGATCGCAAGATTTTTTACAAGTTCGTTCAAAATGAGATTCTTTTGTATTCGGTCACTTCCATGGTAACGCCTACTCATAATTTGGACGTATTCCCACTTTGCCTCTGTCGTCACTTCATCACCTCCTTGTGATTCCAAGGACTTAAGGCTAGCAGCTTCGGTAACACTATTTACCGGGCAACGAGTCAGCTGCTGATTTTGCTTGGTCTCAGATTGAGGCGCTTCGGTAACATTTATTTCTGGGCAATTCGAAAATTCTCATTTTGAGATTCATTATTAAACTTTTTATCCAAATAAGCCGATACTAATCCTGAGGGATTGAGTTTGAAATTATTTAACACCAAAGCTTTTTCATTAATTGAAGTCATGGTTGCCGTGGGCATTCTTGGAATCATGTCGGTGGGGATCATGTCGATGACTGATTATGGTTTCAAAAGCCAAGCTGCGGTCGAGCAAAAGTTTGCAGCGAATTCTTTGCAAAGTCAGATTTATAATTTACTCGCAACAACTAATGTATGTAATATTAATTTTGGAACGGCAGCAGCAGCAGCTGGTGGGACTCAAGTTACTATTAACGCAGCAAATACAGCACCTGCGCCTTTTAATTTTACTACATTAAATCGGACAGTGACACCAACAGTTGTTGCTTTTCAAAATTACAATTTAGGAACAGGCATTCCTACCTACGAAAATAACTCAATACGGATTCTATCAATGCAGCTTAGTAATTTTCAGCCCGTTGGTGCGTTTCCAACTACTAAAGGTCAGTATGACCTCATCTTAATTATAGAAAAAAATAAAGCCTCAACCGGAGTTCCACAATTTGCACCAAAAATAATTAAGTTAGATGTCACTTTAGTTCAGCCATGGACTGCTGTTGCTCCGACAGCAACTCAGCATAATATCGATACATGCATTGCCTTTGGTGGAAACGCCGACCAAATTTGGACGAAAAATGCTGATAACACGATTTTTTATAATGGTGCAAATGTGGGAGTCGGAACTTCGACGCCAGCGACCCAGCTGGAAATCGCATCAACTAATACTGATAACACTTCAATCTTCATTGGCAACAACGCAGTAGGTGGTCGCAAATACGGGCTATTCTCGACGGCTAACACAAGTGCAGTTGGTGCTGGAAAGTTTTCGATATCTGACGTTACCGCCGGCAATACCCCTCGTCTAGTGATTGATAATACAGGAAACGTGGGTATCGGGACGACAACGCCACAAGCTCCACTGAATATCGCTGGAAATATCCAAAGAATGGTTAATGTCAATTCGACCGGAACCGACACTCAACTCTTGTTAACAAATACCACACCGGCCGGAAGAATTTGGGCCATTCAATCGTCAGGAACCGGAACTTTAGATTCACCTGGAAACTTTGGCATCCAAGATATTACTGCGCTCTCAACCCGATTAGTTATTAGTAATACTGGCAACGTAGGTATCGGGACGACGACTCCAACAGCGAAACTTGAAGTCAACGGAACCATTAAACCTGGGCCAGCTACAATTGGCGCAGCGTGTTCGCCAGCAGGAGCTATCGCTTACGATACAGCGGCAGACACTTTGGTTTTTTGTAAAGCTTCACCGAACGGTTGGACTTCAGCACTAGCAGGATTTTCAGGAGTTAACATTCACAGTTTTCCGGCTTGTACTGTGACTAGTGGCTCTTTAAGCTGTCCGCCTTACACAGTGAGCGGTTATAACTTTTCTTATATAGATATAAGCTCATATTGCAGAGCAAAGTGCGGTACAGGGCCTGGTTCAGTAAGCTATAGTTTTAAAAACGCTAGCAGGGTGTTGAAAAATCTAATTTTTGCATAGATTTTCTGTTTTTATTTTTTGTCTTTCAAAATTTTTTACAAAAATTTGATTCTTGCCGCTTAAA
>JAYTPD010000065.1:0-31425 GCA_043747435.1 Bdellovibrio sp.
AAATTCTTTGCTAAAGCGTTGACTTGTTACCATGCGTTATCCAATTCCGCACCCCATCTGGTTATTTAACTTACACGACAACTTCCCTGAAACAGGGGGCAGGAATAATTTCAAAAGAATCTAAAGTCAGTAGGTCATCGGACCTTAAATTTTGACTGATCAGAGCTTGGGCCCAAGCAATCTCGATATAACCCAACCCAAGCCCCACAACACAAGTTTTACAATCTTGTTTGAGCACTTGAAGTGTTTTCGAAATCAAATCGCCATAAATATAATTGGTCTCTGCGGCTGCACCGCCCGAATGGTGCATGCTTTCGCCTTGATTTTGAAACCTTAAAGTGGGGCTTCCATCTTTTGTTGTTTCAATTAAAAATCCGATTTGCCGAAAGTCTTGAATCACTGTATGTATCGCCTATGGAAAAAGGTTGGTCAGGTCTTCCCTATCATTCAATTTCAGAACACTTTAAACGAATTTTTAATGAAAAAGTCTATAAAATTCCAGTGAGTGTTGTGGATGACTGCCCAAATCGCATGGGGCTTAAAGGCATGAAGACGTGCAGTTTTTGTGATGTGTGGGGGTCAGCTGCTAATTCCGAGTCTTTTGAGCTGACGCTGGATGCGCAAATTCAAAAATACCACGCTTTGATTGAAAAAAAATATCACGCTAAAAAATTCTTAGTTTATTTTCAAGCCTATACAAATACATTTACAAAAATACCAGCTCTCAGAAGTAATTTTGAGTTGGCCTTAAATTACCCTTATGTAGTGGGCTTTGTGTTAGGCACCCGCCCCGACTGTCTTTCTGAATCTGTGCTTCAGCTTTGGCAAGAGTTCTGCCAAAAAACTTTTGTGGCTGTGGAATTGGGCGTGCAAAGTTTTTTTAATCCTCATTTGGAATTTATGCAAAGAGGCCACTCAGCTGAAGATTCGTTGAAAGCGATTGATAAAATTGCGAAGAAAACAACGGTCGACTTAGGGATTCACTTGATTTTTGGTTCCCCGAACGAGACTGAAAAAGAAATTATTGAAACAGCGCGGATATGCAATGATTTACCTATTACAAATATTAAACTTCACAATATGCACGTGCTGAAGAACACTGAACTTGAAAAATGGTATAACAACGGAAGTTTTACGCCGATTTCGCAAGAAGATTACACTCGCAAAGTGGAACTTTTTTTATCGTACTTACACCCACGCATTGCGATTCACCGTTTGGCGGCTTTTGCCAGTCGTCGTGAAGAGTTGATCGCGCCCAAGTGGACCGCCGATAAAATGCGGCCGCACCAGGAAATCATTGATCACCTTAGAAAATTTAAAATTTACCAAGGCTGCATGTTGAGCGCGCAAAATGATTTGGATCGCCAACTTTTTCACCAGATGAGTGAGCGAGTTGTGCGAACCGATAGCAATTAACAGTTTATTTAAGAAAAGCAGTTTTTTGCGGTGAGCCACCGAAAAAAAGTGAAATTTAATTTTTCAAAACCTTGGTCTTGACAGCGTTTCTCGAGAGAGAAAATCTTTATGACGAAAGTCTTGCAAATTTCATTTTTTCGCAGAGCGTCTGCATTATATTTTAGCAAATATGTATTTTTTTTAAATTATTTCGTTGCTCAAAATAAAAAAAAGCTTCAACCTTTTAATAAGAAAAACACTCCTTATTGATAAGGTTTTATCTTTTGCCCACTAGATCTAGTGGTTAGAAGATCGAGACTTTAAAAGTAAGTTAAAGATTAAGCGAAAAGCTAAAAAGACCAGGACGGTCAACAATTTTTTCTTGATAAACAGATAACTAGACCTAGACTAACCAGTCTCCATCCAAAACTTCTGAGGGGAAGTTTTGCAGGGATTTTTTGTCTTCAACGACAAAAAGCAGGCTACAACGAGGGGAAACGACGGATATGGAAAACAGCACTTACTCAAACTCATTTGGCCAGACACATCAGCCTGTATCTCAGCAGACATCTCATGTGATGAGAGTTAAAAAACGTGATGGCTCTTTAGAGCCTGTGGATGTCACGAAGATCGTCGAGCGCGTGAATCGCGCTTGCCAGGGACTTATTCAAGTTGACCCGCTTCGAGTCGCGACCAAGGCCATCAGCGGTCTTTATGACGGAGCATCAACAAAAGAGCTTGATAACCTTTGTATTCAAACAGCTTCTTTGCTCATTGGTGAAGATCCTGAGTACTCGCGCTTAGCTGCACGACTTTTATCAACTTATATTGATGAAGAAGTTAAATCACAAAAGATTGGCTCCTTCGCTGACTCGATTCAATTTGGATTAACGAAGGGTTTACTTGCGCAAAACGTTTATGATTTTGTGATGGCTCATAAAACAGAACTTTGTGCGGCGATTGAACATTACAAAACAGACCGCTTTGAATACTTTGGGCTTCGCACTGTTTATGATCGCTATCTTTTAAAAAACCCCACTTCGCGCCAGGTTTTTGAAACACCTCAGTACTTTTTTATGCGTGTTTCTTGCGGTTTGGCCAAGTCAGCTCAAGAGGCGATTGAACTTTATAAGTTAATTTCATCCCATGATTATATGCCTTCAACTCCAACTTTATTTAATTCGGGAACTTTACGACCTCAGATGAGTTCGTGCTATTTATTGGATTCACCTGAAGATGATTTAAAAGCCATTTACGACAAGTACACCGACGTGGCTTTGTTATCTAAGTTTGCCGGTGGAATTGGTCTAGCTTATTCGCGTGTGCGCTCAAGAGGTTCTTTGATTAAGGGAACAAATGGGCATTCGAATGGGATTATTCCTTGGTTGAAAACTTTAGACTCTTCGGTTTCGGCTGTGAATCAGGGCGGAAAACGCAAAGGCGCCGCGTGTGTGTATCTTGAGTCTTGGCACGCCGACATCGAGGAATTTCTTGAACTTCGCGACAACACGGGCGATGAAGCCAAACGCACTCACAACATTAATTTATCGAATTGGGTTCCTGATCTATTTATGAAACGCGTTGAGGCCGATGCGATGTGGTCGTTATTTGACCCGCGCACAGTGCCTCACTTCGTTGATCTATTTGGTGAAGACTTTGAAAAAGCCTACATCGAAGCTGAAAGCCAAAAACTTTTCTTTAAACAAATGAAAGCCCGTGATCTTTACACGCGCATGATGAAAACTTTGGCCCAGACCGGAAACGGCTGGATGACTTTTAAAGATGCTTCGAACACAAAAGCCAATCAAACTGGAAAAGCCGGCAACGTGATTCATCTTTCAAATCTTTGTACCGAGATTTTAGAAGTGACTTCAAAAGACGAAACAGCCGTTTGTAATTTAGGTTCAGTCAACTTAGGTCGTCATATTATTAATGGCGAATTTGATTTCGAAAAATTAGCCCGAACAGTTCGAACTGCTGTGAAATTTTTAGACCGCGTGATTGATATTAACTTCTACCCGATTGACACCGCACTCAAATCAAATAACCGGTGGAGACCCGTTGGTCTTGGTTTAATGGGCTTGCAAGATGCTTTTTTTCAAATGAAATTACCTTTTGATTCGGATAAAGCTCAAAAATTATCAGCGCGGATTTCTGAAGAAATTTATTATAACGCTTTGGTGACAAGCATCGACTTGGCTGAAAAACATGGGGCCCATGAAAGCTTCCCTGAAACACGCGCGGCTCTTGGACATTTTCAATTTGATTTATGGGGAGTTAAACCCACTGATGAAAAACGTTGGGCGGCTTTACGTGAACGTATGATGAAATTTGGACTGCGCAATTCATTGATGATTGCGATTGCTCCGACAGCGACGATTGCATCGATTGTGGGTTGTTATGAAGCGACTGAACCACAAATTTCTAATTTATTTAAACGAGAAACTTTATCTGGTGAATTTATGCAAGTTAACAAATACCTTGTCACAGACTTGAAAGCAAAAGGTCTTTGGAATGATGATGTACGTAACGAGATTAAAGTGAATGAAGGTTCAATCCAAGATATTGCTTTGATTCCAGAAGATATTAAGTTGCTTTATCGTAACGTCTGGGAAATTCCAATGAAGTCTTTGATTGATATGGGCGCTGATCGCGGAGCCTTCATCGACCAGTCGCAAAGTCTGAATTTATTTATGGAAGCGCCAACGATTGGAAAACTTTCTTCGATGTATATGTACGCTTGGAAAAAAGGTCTGAAAACGACTTACTATCTTCGCTCAAGACCTGCGACTTCGATCACAAAAACCACTGTTAAAAAAGCAGCGGTGGCTGAAGTTCTTGCTCCAAAAAAAGAATACTCGGATGAAGAAGCGATCACTTGCAGTTTAGACAACCCAGAATCTTGTGAAGCTTGTCAGTAATACACACACGGAGGATAAAATGATTTTAGATCCAGGATTTAACTTAACCTTAAGACCGATGAAGTACCCGCTTTTTTTTGAAATGTACAAAAACGGAATTAAAAATACTTGGACTGTTGATGAAGTTGATTTTTCGACAGACCTTGTTGATTTAAATTCAAAAATGACAGCTTCAGAAAAACATTTGATTCATCGCTTAGTGGCTTTTTTTGCGACAGGTGATTCAATTGTGGGAAATAATTTAGTTTTGAATCTTTACAAGCACATTAATGCTCCGGAAGCACGGCTGTATTTAAGTCGTCAGCTTTATGAAGAAGCTCTTCATGTTCAATTTTATTTAACCCTACTTGATACGTACATTCCTCACCCGGATGATCGCGCGACGGCTTTTTCGGCCGTTGAAAATATTCCTTCAATCAAGAAAAAAGCCGACTTCTGTTTTAAATGGATGGATTCGATTAATCAGATTGATGAACTTCATACGGTTGAAGATCGACGAAAATTTTTAATGAACATGATTTGTTTTGCAACTTGTGTTGAAGGTCTTTTCTTTTTTGCCGCTTTTGCTTACGTTTATTTTTTACGTTCAAAAGGTCTTTTGGCGGGGCTTGCTTCGGGAACAAATTGGGTTTTTCGTGACGAAAGCATGCACATGGCTTTTGCTTTTGAAGTGATTAAAACGGTTCGCAAAGAAGATCCAACACTTTTCAACGAACAAATGGAAGAGATGGTTGTGCAAATGCTCGAAGACGCCATCGACTGCGAAATGACTTTTGCGGAAGATCTTGTTTCAAATGGAATTGCTGGGCTTTCGTTAAATGACATGCGCCAGTACTTAGAATTTATTGCAGACCAAAGACTTGCGAACTTAAATATTGCTCCAAGATACAATGCAAAGAATCCGTTTTCATTTATGGAACTGCAAGATATGCAAGAACTTGCAAACTTTTTTGAAAGACGAGTTTCAGCTTATCAAACAGGAATCTCGGGCCAAGTTAGTTTTGACGAAAGTTTTTAGTTTCGTTTTAAGGCTTACAAGCAACAGTCTCGCTCCATTTGCCAACTTCAGCACCGCGTTTTGTTCGTGCAGCAAAATAATAAGTTGTGCCCGCAACAAGACCAGGTTGCGTACACACACCGCTTCCAGAAACACAATCTGCGCCTGAGGCTGGCGTATAACCCGAGTTAACATTCGCTGAAGCTCCAATCCACGTGCTGGTTGTGCTGTAAGCCCAATCGTAAACAACTGATGGAGAACCGTTAAAATTAAGCGCGCTAAAATAACATGTGTTGGCGACTGCAGCGCTCAGTTGAATCGCTGGTCGGGGCGTTTCGCAAGTGACCACAGCAGAGCTTGCCGTCGGTGCTGACGGAACATAAGTCAAAAAATTATTTTCTGTGCTTGTTAAAGTGTAATTGTAAATCACTCCATCCGCTAAGCCGTTATCACTCCACTCGAAAACCGAAGAGCCTGGCGTCACGGTGCTGGTGGTCATTGTGATTCCTGGGTAAAGGTTGGTTGAGCCCGCACTTGTTAAAAGAATGTCGGTGTAAGTACGAACAAGCTTATATAAAATTCCAAAATTAAAACGCGCTGGTGCTGATTTAATAACACATTTATGAGTGGCCGCATCGTTAGACGCTTCCGTAATAACCGGAGTTGATAAATTGCGATCAATGACGACACGGCCAAAAGTTGAATCGGAGACTGTACCATCTTGTGTTCGAAGTTTTACGCGAACCAGATACTTCAGGTTAGGCTGACCCATGACGGGGTTTAATAAAACCTGACCCAAGCGAACACTAAAACCAAATTGTCCATTGTAGCATTGCGGAAAACTTTTTTCGCTAGGTTGACCCGCATCTTCGATAAGGCCCGCACCTTTCGTCACCCAAAAGCAACGTCCAGATGCAGAAGTCAACCCGGACTGAGTCGGCGAAGTCGTTGTTAGACAGTTGTTCGAGGTCACGTTACTGATATAGGGATCAGTGGCTTCATCTTCGCCAGCAAAAACTTCCACTAAAATACGATTATTTTTTCTGTCGAGGTCTTTACATGAACCGGTGATTTCAACTCGATCACTTTGCTCCATGTTCACAGAAATCGATGTGCTATCAGGCTGAATATCTAAAATGCTGCTTCCATTATTTGAAGATGAGTCTGTACAACTTGAAAAAGAATCCGCCGCGCAGTTGTCTTTTTGGTCAACCAACAAAGAATTTGCAATGGGCTGATTGCAACTTGATAAGACACAAATAAGGCTTAGGTAGAATAGACTATGTTTTAGAATGGTTTCCACAATGACTTATCGGAATTTTACAGAAATTATTAAACTTGATTCGTCTTATAAGACATTGATTTTGTCTTAAAACGAGACACTTTCAGCTTCAAACTAAACATAAATCTTTCAACTTCGTGATCTGGAATAAATAGAACATAAGTCGAGACCATCACCAGTGAAAACGTCATGAGTCCCAATAAAAATCCAATTCCCAAGTGAAACACAAGACCCACAATCAGAATATATTTTCTGAGCACTGGATGAAGGACCATCGCAGCAAAGTACACTTCAAAAAAAACAGTTAAAAAAGTTCCAATCGCAATCACCCAAGGAAAATGACTTAAAAATTTCAAATCAAAAGCACTAAACTGAGGATTTGCAAAAACAGTCCAAAGTGCCGTGCCATCCCACCAAGTTTGACCTTTCAGTTTTTCAAAACCCGTGTAGCAGTAAATCACGCAAATCTGAATTTGCATCAACCGAAAAAACACCGAACTTAAATCGCTAGGCCTTGGCATAACCCTTTTTGCGCTGAACAATTTAAATTGATTTTTTATAGAAAAAAACTCACAGCAATTTGTAAAAACTAAATAAAATAAAAAAAGCCCGCCAATCGAATCAGCGCCAAAGTTGATCGCATAATTGCGATTCATCATACCCTGTTGAATCGCCCATGTTAAAAAAAGCAAAGGACGATTCGACAAACCCAAAGTCGCAAGCCCTAATAAAATAATTAAAAAAATATGCACAAACGAAACATAAGCATCAGGCCAAAAAAACCACTGAATCGCGGGCCGATAAAAGTCGGGAAATATATTTAAGGCCATATCTCGTGGAATTAAAGCCAGCTCTCCCAACTGGTCGATATTCAGTTGACGCCAACAAGCAATGTAAAATAAAGTTCCACACAAAATAATTCTTAATAGACCAAGACTTGAATGATTTTTATTCGAAAACAAAAACTGAGTGATTTTCTTAAACGCAGTCATACAGCATCCGACTGATTTCTTCTGACTTGAGTAAATCCTCGTAATTTTGATCTTTTAATGTGATCACTTTTTCTAAAGGTGGAATTGTATTTACAATAAACTCAATTTGAATTTTTTTAGCTCCGGGATTTTCTCGACAAAGTTGCGGAATATAAAACTGACCAACGCGGGTGGGATCAACAGCCAACCATCGCATCGCATAGGAATATCTTCTTTGATCAAGGCGAAAGTCCCCACCTTGATCTTTGCTTTTTGGAAAAAACCCCTCAACCGTTTCGCGAGTTGTATTTCCGTAATCGTCTTCGAATAAAATAAAATATCGAAAGTACATTGTGCTGGCCGGATCTGGCGAAAAAAAATTCCAAGTTGTATTCAGTCCGATTGAATTCGCGACTGGTAAAAATAAAGGGCTTAAGTAACGCCCTAAAAAAGAGTGGCCATTTCCCATAATGACCATCATCGAACAAAAATAGATAAAAACTAAACTTAAAAAAAATCTTTTAATCGTTTGAAAATTAAACATGACCTTCTTCAGAAGAAGATTCGTCGTCATCAGCTTCTGCTAAGAATGGAATCTCGTCTTCAATATGAGCTTCGTCCTCTGCAAAAGTTTCTGATTCATTAAGATCTGCTTCAGCATTAACTTGCTGAGACTGCGAAGCCATCAGCAAGCCTTCGTCAAATTTCTTCAGCCAGTTTAAATCTCTTTTTGCAACTTCTTCGCCGACCATCACAGATTCACGAATATTTTGTGCTTTTTCTTCGTCACGCTTCATTTTCTGACGAATTTTTTCTTGCTCAAAAAACTCTGAAGATGTCGATATTGCGGTCAGTTGATTTTCAATCAAACCCAGTTCTTCTTCGCCTTGCGAATAGCTGACCGTTCGCACGTCTTCAGACAACGAATCTGTCACCATGGCTAAAGTTGGCTTAGCGTCTTCGTCATCGCCAATGCCCTCGGGTAAAAGCTCATCGATTTGTGATAAAGTAGGAAGTTCTTTTAAATTTCTAAGTCCAAAAATTTCTAAAAATCTTCGGGTCGTTCCGTACTGCATGGGCTTACCAGGTAAGTTTTCTGCTTTACCTTCAAAATTGACTAAACCTTTTTCCATCAATGCTCGTAATAAGTGGCCTGATTCAACACCGCGTATTTGATCGATTTCGATTTTAACGACAGGTTGCTTATAGGCCACAATCGCTAAAGTTTCTAAAGCAGGTCCAGATAATTTAAAAGCGCGCGTTTTCACAGTGCGCTTAAGGAAATTCATATTATCAACTTTTGTGCGAATTTGATATCCGCCCGTCACTTCTTCAAGGACGACTCCGCGACGTCCACCAGCGTATTCGACCGCTAAATTTTCGATTGTGCGACGAATTTTTTCTTTTTTAACGTTCGTGCCTTTAAAAACAAGTTGAATCGACGCTAAACTAACAGGTCTATCTGAGGCAAATAAAATACTTTCGATAATACTTTCTGTTTGTACGTCTTCAACAAACTCAAGTTCTTCAATCTGAGCCGATTCAAATTCATCAAGCTCAGTGCCTTCAAGCTCTAAAGCTTCAACATGACTTTCTGCAGACTGCACCGAAACTTCGTCTTCGGTAACTTCAGGTAAAAAAAGATCTTCTGGAGTCGCTTCTTCATTTAAAAAAAGTGAGGCTTCAGTTTCGATATCAGACATGATGTGCTCAATCAGTTTTTTTTTCATACTAAACGTGTCCTTCGTCTTGATTCAATTCAGCTTCAATTTCTTCGTCGGTCGCGATCTGCAAAGCTTCTGGTGTTTCAAATGCTGTGTCGTCGTCGCTTTCAAAATCTTCTGTGGGCTTAGCAAAAAGTTTTTGCGAGATTTCATTCACGTCAAGTGAACCATACTCTTCAACTTTTGATAACACATCACCTTCGATTATTTTTTTTGTTTGAATATGAATGTCGCCGTAGATGTCGGTCTGATAAAGTGACACAAAACCTAATTTACCCAGCTCAAGCAAAGATAAAAAAGTAATCAAAGCATGACGCGATTTTTCGACCTGATCAGTGATTTGTTGGGAAAACAATTCAACCATACGCACGGTCGAGCCTGGAATTAATTGAAAGCTCATTTCCATAATACGGCTTGAAATGGATTGCAGTTTTACATTCACTTTGTGAATTTTTTTGTACAAAGATTTCATGGCTCGTCGGTAGCTGCCGATCAAAGAAAATAAAGCGTTGTCTTCAAGTTCAATTTCATCATCATTGACTTCAATTTTTTCACGCAATCCACGCGCCCAAACGTCGCGGTTAAGCAAAGGTCTTTCGTACAAAGATTTTGCGGCCTCTTTAAATTTTTCGTACTCAAGCAGTTTTTGGACCAGCTCCTTACGCGGATCTTCGGTCTCGACCACTTCGCCATTTTCATCGTACTGGGGTAAAAGCATTTTAGATTTGATATGAATCAGTGTCGAAGCCATCGCAATAAAATCACCGGCCACTTCAATATCAAATTCTTTCATCATTTTGATATAATCAAAATACTGCTTCGTGATATCGACGATATTGATATTGAATATGTCCATTTCTTCTTTACGAATCAAGTAAAGAAGTAAATCTAAAGGACCTTCAAATTGTTGAAGTTGAACACGAATTTGACTCATAGCAAATCACTCACAGTTTCATCCACTCTTTGACGAGTGATAAAGTTAGTCTCGCTTCCGTACGAGCTTTTTCGCATCCTGCAGCAATTATTGAATCAAGCTCGTGGGGCTTATTCAACAATTCTTTTTTTAATTCACGAGGTTTTTGAATCATCTGCTCAATGTTACTACATAGTTTTGCTTTGCAATCGCCGCAACCAATGCTGGCTTTTGTGCAACCATCGACGACCCATTTTTGATCATCATCTGAAGAAAAAAGTTTGTGGTATGTAAACACATTACAAACTGCAGGGTTCCCTGGATTTTCACGAAGTGCACGAGCTGGATCTGTGATCATCGAATTCACTTTTTTCTTGAGCGATTTTTCTTCTTCAGAAAGTAAAATAGAATTTCCGTAAGATTTCGACATTTTTCGTCCGTCTAATCCAGGAAATGAAGGCGTTTCTGTTAACATCGCTTTTGGTTCTGGCAAAAGTCCTTTGTACAATTTATTAAAGCGACGAATAATTTCGCGAGTCAATTCCAAGTGTGATACTTGATCTTGACCAACGGGCACTAAAGCTCCTTTATAAATTGCAATATCAGCCGCTTGCAAAACCGGATAAGCAAAACGTCCTAAATTGTGAGTGTCACTGGCTTTGGCTTCGTCTTCGGCGTCTTTCCAAGTTGGAACACGCTCAAGCCAACCCATCGGAGTCAAATTCGAAAAAATCATAAATAATTCGATATGCTCTGGAATCATGGATTGAATAAAAACCGTGTGATTTTCATGATCAATTCCCCAAGCAATCATTTCGGCAAAAATATCGCGATTCCAATTTTTAATTTGATCCGCTGTTTTGTAGGCCGAAGTCATGCCATGCCAATCCATGACTCCAAAAAAACATTGATACTCATTTTGTAATTTTAAACAGTTACTCAGCCACCCTAAGTAGTGACCTAAATGCAAGGCTCCCGTCGTCCGAGTCCCACTCATTACACGCAATTTCACAGAAAGCCGCCATTTGCAAAATTCATCAAATGTTCAAAAATATAAAAAACAGGAATTCGCAAAACACCCAGCATCCCAGAAAAAACAAGCACCATTAAAATCACGCTGGTGATTTGTTCGTTCTGTTCCAGTTTGTAATTGATTGAAGCAGGTAAAAATCGCGCTAGAACTTTTCCGCCATCTAACGGATGTAGCGGAATAATATTAAAAATCGCTAAAAATAAGTTCGTCAAAACAAACATTTCAAGTAAAGAATGAACAGGCTTTGTTAAACTTCCTAAAAAACCAAAGCGGTAAGCCAAAAACATAAAGGCTGTTGCAAGCACAGCCAATAATAAATTTGACATTGGACCTGCCAGCGCTATCCAGAACATATCCGTGCGCACATTTTTAAGATTTCTTGAGTCCACAGGCACAGGCTTCGCCCAACCAAAAAAAATAGGGATCCCAAAAACAATCGCGCTGACAGGCAGAATAAAAGTTCCAACAAGATCAGCGTGGGCCAGTGGATTTAAAGTTAAGCGCCCTAATCTTTCAGCGGTGTTGTCGCCGCGCCATTTTGCAACTTGACCATGAGCGAACTCATGAAAGCAAAGTGCAAACAAAAAAGGAACATAAAACAGAGCTAATTTTCCGCCGATTTCAACTATATCCATAGACATCTACGCTAACAAAATACAGACTCTTGTCGAGCAAAACTTAATCGATGAGTAAATACATATAACGCAAAAGGTCACTTGAATTTAAATCGCTAAGAGCTTATTTTGTAGAGCAAAAGAATTTTGTTTAAACCCAAAAAGGAGAATTTATGTCTGCCGATTCGACTCGTCCTGCTTTAACTGTTTGGTCAGAAGATGAAATTGCTTTTCGTGATGCTGTTCGATCTTTTGTTGAAGCAGAAATTAAACCTCATGTGACCGAGATGGACGAAAAAGCGCAAATGCGTCCCGAAATTGTTTCAAAACTTTTTGAAATGGGCCTGATGGGAATTGAGTCTCCCGAAAAATTTGGCGGAGCCGGATCATCTTTTACCATGGCTTGTATCGCGATTGAAGAAATTGGCCGCGTTGATGCCTCTGTTTCAGTTCTTTGCGACGTGCAAAATACTTTAGTGACCAATGCTATTATTCGCTACGCAAATGAAGGCCTTAAAGAGAAATATTTACCGAAATTAGCGAAAGACTGGGTCGGAGCTTACTGCTTATCCGAATCTTCATCAGGTTCCGATGCTTTTGCCTTAAAGTGTCGCGCGCAGCACCAGCCAGGAACAAATGCAGAAAAAAAAGATGGCAAATGGATTTTAAACGGAAATAAACTTTGGATCACAAACGGCAAAGAAGCTTCGTTTTTTATTGTATTTGCCAACATCGATACAACAAAAGGCTACAAAGGTATCACTGCTTTTATTGTTGAAAAAGGTTTCAAAGGATTCACTGTCGGCAAAAAAGAAGACAAACTTGGCATTCGCGCTAGTTCCACCTGTGAACTTATTTTTGAAAACTGCGAAGTTCCTGAATCAAATGTTCTTGGAGAAATTGGCAAGGGTTATAAAATTGCGATTGAAACTTTAAATGAAGGTCGCATCGGAATTGGCGCTCAGATGATTGGAATCGCCGGAGGTGCTTACGAAGCCACACTTAAATACATCAAATCCCGCGAACAATTCGGAAAAGCCATCGGACAATTTCAAGGAGTCCAATTTCAAATTGCACAAATGCGTATTGAACTTGAAGCCGCAAGATTAATGGTCTATAACGCCGCAAGATTAAAAGACGCCAATCTTGATTTTATCGAAGCAGCGGCCATGGCTAAATACTATTCAAGTAAAGTGGCTGAAAAAATCTGTTCAATGGCGATTGATTTATTTGGTGGAAATGGTTTCACAAAAGAATATCCTGTCGAAAAATTCTGGCGCGATGCTAAAATCGGTCAAATTTACGAAGGTACATCAAACATGCAGCTTCAAACCATTGCAAAAATTGAAATGGATCGTCTGTAGTGTCAAAAATAAATTCGGTTGTTTTAATTTCGGGAGCCAGCTCGGGCATCGGCGCTGCGGCCGCAAAAAAGTTTTCTGAAGAAAACTTTTACGTCTTTCTTTTAGGACGTGATGAAAAGAAATTAAAAGCTGTTCAGTCCAGTTTAAAAACTGAATCGGATTTTTTAGCTTTTGATTTAAAAGATTTCGATCTACACAAAGAAAAACTAGCCGACAAGATAACTGCTTTGGGAAATCTAGATATCCTGATTAATAATGCCGGAATTTATCATCATCAGGATTTCGAAACAACGCCCGATGAAATTTGGATGTCACAATTTCAAGTTAATTTACTTTCGGCCGTGCAACTCACAAAAATGTTTTGGCCGCATTTTAAAAAACAAAACAAGGGAAGCATCCTAAACATTTCATCAACTCTTGGGGTAAAACCCGCACCAAAAACTTCGGCTTACTCAGCCTTGAAAGCAGCGATGGTGAACTGGACTTTATCACTGGCTCAAGAAGGCGGCGCTTTTAATATCCGTGCCAATTGCATTTGCCCTGGAATTGTCGACACACCCATTCATGGGTTTTATTCTTTGCCAAAAGAGCAAAAAAATAAAATTGTTACAGAAATGGCCAGCTATGGGCTCTTAAAAGAAATTGGACAACCCGAAGACATCGCAGAAGCCGCGTATTTTTTAGCATCAGAAAAATCAAAATGGACCACGGGTTCTGTTTTGCACGTCGACGGTGGAATTAATATTAAGTAAAAGGATAAACAGCGGGTATGACAACAAAAGAACTTCTTCGTTTATCAAAACTGATGTCTGAGCGCGGAATTTGTTCGCGTCGCGAAGCCGACGAGTACATTACAAAGGGCCTTGTGCGGGTGGATGGTGTTATCATCGATCAGCTAGGCACCAAAGTCAGCCCCGATGCGCGCATCACTTTGGAAGCTGAAGCTTTACAAAATCAAAAAAACTTAGTCTCTATTATACTAAATAAACCGATCGGCTATGTCTCGGGTCAACCCGAGCCCGGCTATGAACCAGCGATTCGCCTTGTGAATGATCGCAATCAGCACGGCCAGCAGCGCACTCTTCAGTTCGGCGATCTTAAAGGAATCGCTGTGGTTGGGCGTTTAGATATCGATTCGCAAGGTTTACTGCTGTTTACACAAGACGGTCGCCTTGCTAAAAAAATTATCGGTGAAACTTCAGATATCGAAAAAGAATATATCGTCCGCGTTCAAGGAAAACTTTCCGAAGAAAATTTGCGTCTATTAAATTACGGTCTTGAACTTGATGGAGAAAAATTAAAACGAGCCCAAGTTGCTTGGGTCAATGAAGACCAACTGCGTTTTTCACTTAAAGAAGGAAAAAAGCGCCAAATCCGGCGCATGTGTGAACTTGTAGGCCTTGAAGTGAAAGGCCTTAAGCGCGTGCGTATCGGCCGTCTGGTCTTGGGCGACTTACCCGAGGGCCGCTGGAGATTTTTAGACAAGCACGATGTGATTTAAGTTCATTAGTAAACTCGCTTCAGCTCATCAGCGTGGCTTTGTTGAAGCTTTCCGCCCCAGGCACACATCAAATTATCGGGCTCGATGGTGTAATAAGTCATTTCCATTTTTTCGCTGTCATAAAATTCTAAGTAGCAATCTGGAAAACCTAACACGTGACCAAACTCATGACGAATAGTCCACTGCGTGTCGTAATCATCTAGTGAGTAATCGGGATCCATCGTGATCTTGTTATGTGTTTCACCCGAAACATGCGGAGTGACCCCTTTGACAAATTCAAGAAAAGGCGACACTTCATTTTTTTGAACAAATTGAATGATTAATTGAAAACCTTTGAACTGCCACTCTTCTTCGACATTCACTTTAAACCAAGTTGCTATTTTTTCAATTTCTGGGTTTGTAAAATCTTGAGTAATGATACTGCGGTCCGCATTCCAAAGTAAGTCAGTTCTGATATTTTCGACTTCAAAAAAATGATTATAAACGTTTTCGGCCGGTTGCAAATACTTTGAATAAAACTGCCGAACAGCTTCTGGATTTTTAAGATCGTTTTGAGCCTGATCGAGCTCTTGTCGGCAAAGGCTTTGATCAACTTCTGAATTATGACAAAGACTGATCAGCCATTCTGAATAATTGGTTTGAGTCGCAGCATCTAGCTGTGAAAAATGATTCAGTTTATTTTCAAGGTCGATTTCTTTTTTAAAAAAGTAAACTCCTCGAATGTCGTAAACATCGTTTTGTGAATAATAATCTAAATAAGGTCTTTGACCAATCCAACGAACAGCACTTTGATAAACTCCATTTAAGCCTCGAATAGACTGAATAAATTCTTCATCAGAAACCGGTAAAACATCTGTCAAATCTTTTTGTTCCAGCAAGTAAGGCTTCATCGCAGCTGGAATTTCGCTCGTGCGAATTTTAAGCCTTTCAAGAATCAAAGCCGTCGAATTAACTTTAGGTTTTTCAGGAGGAACCGGGTTTTTTGTCATGCGATCGGCTAAATTAAGGCGATTTTGAGTGTCTCGTTTTTCATTCACAAGATTAAGCCACTCAATCGCGCGCTTTCCAAGGTCTAAAGCCGGCTGCAATTCATCGTTATTTAAAGACTCTGTCTTTAAACTTACTTTTTTAGTTTCATCGCCACCTTGAGGCGCTAAATTCAGGGGATTATTTGGATGCTGTTTATTTTCAGATTTCGTGCAGGCTGCCAACGTCAGAAATCCGATTATTAAAATAACACTTTTCATATTTTGAAATCCTTCTTTTTGATTTGAGTTATCACTCTCCGTCTTTTTGATCTTTCGTTTTTTCCATTGGTCTCTTAGCACTGGCCGTTCCGGCAGGTCCACGATTACGAATAATCAACCCATTTAAAAAATTACGTAAAAGTTGATCGCCGCACTCTTGATAGTTGGGATGGTCTTCACTGCGAAAAATAGCTGATAGTTCTGATTTTGAAATGTCATACTCAACCAACTTTAAGCATTCAATAATATCGGTATCACGAAATGATAAAGCCACACGCAGTTTTTTAAAAATATCATTATTCGTCATAAATTACTTTCTCCAAGGGCTTTCTTTTTCTAAAAAAGAGTCACGCAATTTTTCTAAATAAAAAATTTCTTTTTCAGTAAAGCCTGCGCGTTTTCGCAGTTCATGATTAAGGGCGCCCACTCTTTTGGGCAAACTACCACGCAATCGATCCATGCGCTTTTGAAAATCTTTTTCGGGATCAAGTTTGATTTTTTTACAAAACTCTAAGTACCACTTCGAACCAAAAAGCACGTGGTCCACTTCTTCATCGTTAATGATTTTTAAAACTTTTTGCACGGGGGCCGCATCAACGCCAGCCAAACGTTTTAAAAGTGTGTCTCCGGCATCTAAACCGCTTCCCTCAAGGTAGCGGTGTACAATCAGTAGACGATCCAGTAAAGAATCCTCAGAACTTACCGCCGACCACAATCCGCAGTTGATGGGCCAGTCTCCCCAGCTAAAGCCTAAATTTTGGATTTCATTCAAGCACATTTCTAAATGAGTTGATTCTGATAGTGTGATGGCTAAAAGTTCTTCTTTAAACAAATCTTCAGCTTCAGGAAATTCCAAGAGTGTGCGCAGCCCTAATTCCATCGCTTGCAATTCAATGCTGGCTAAATCATGCAGCATGCGGGCTTGACCCTCGCGGCTTGAAAAACCTTTTTTAGGGGGATGCGCTTTAAACTCAAGAACCAAAGCGTCTCGTGCAGGAACAATCGGCATTTGATATTTTGTTTTTTGTAGAAAAATTTCGTTCGCATTTTGTCGTAAATGCTGGATTTTATGATTTATATTTTCGATTTCAAAAGCCCACATTTTAATTTCTTACCACAGCTTGCTGGACCTAGACAAACGAAGCCTGACTGATTAATCTTTTCAGACTTGCTCAAACAAAAAAAGGATATCACATGGGAAAAGGTTGGAAAGCCGCCGGCAAATCAGAAAATGCTCAAAAAAAAGGAGCTCTTTTTACAAAACTTGCACGAGAAGTCTCTGTCGCTTCTAAAATCGGTGGCCCTGATCCCGCAATGAATGCCCGTTTAAGAATGGCCATCGACGCCGCTAAAAAAGAATCCTGCCCGAACGACACGATCGAGCGCGCCATCAAAAAAGGGGCTGGCCTATTAGACGACGGAAAAATTATCGAAGAGCTCACCTACGAGGGCTACGGACCTCATGGAGTAGGTGTCATCGTTGAATGCCAAACAGACAACAAACACCGCACGGCCCCTGAAATCAGAAGCGCATTTAAAAAATATGGTGGAAACCTTGGCGAAACAAACAGTGTATCTTGGATGTTTGCGCGTGTTGGCGAAATCGAAGCTTCAAAACCAGGAAAGTTTGATCTCGACGAAGAAGCAATCGAAGCCGGAGCCGATGACGTCCAAAATAATGACGATGGCACTTACCAATTTTACTGCGGCCTTGAATCTTTGGATGCCGTTAATAAAGCTTTATCTTCACGGGGCTGGAAAATCACGGCTTCATCCCCATCTTATAAAGCGACGAACATCACGGATATCAATGAAGCACAAAAAAAAGAAGTCGAAGAATTTTTAAACGCGCTTGATGATCTAGATGATACGTCTAAGGTCTTTGCGACGATTTAGATTTTTTCTTTTTAGATTTTTTGTGAGATTTTTTAGAAACTTTATTTTTTGATTTCGACTTTGCCGGTGATCTTTTAAGCTTAATGCGAATCGGTGCCTGAGCTGCAAGATTTAGACTAGCTGGTTGTGGCATGGCCATCGAGCTCATTTCGTATTTTGTGTTTTGCAGCTCTTGTTCTGAAGAGTTCAGTGCGTTCCCAATATTCACTGAAGACTTTTCCATAGGTTCATTCTTATAAAAATTTTGAAAAGTAAGGCTGCATAAAAGCCCGAACAAAATCATCAATAAATACGCATTCTTTCTTTCACTATTCATATCAATTTATCGGCCCTTGAAAAGGGCCTCGTAAGGACTTACCGCAATTTAATATTTAAAGTAGACCAAAGTCTTAGACGGTGTGTTTTTTCTTTCTCTTGCGGCTGGACGATTTTTTTCCACTTTGACACTGAGGCGGCATAAACGACTCTTTCTGAGTCACTGTGTTTTCTAAACTGCAATTCGCCAAAGGAACTTTGATAATCATATTTGATTCATCAGGATTTTTTAAAATCGCAAATAAAGTTTCTTTGTACTCGTCGATGTAAAATTTAAAATTTTCAATCGGACCCAAAGTATTCAGTTCGCTGGGGCGCCATTGACAAATTTTTTCGCCTTTGTCGCGAACTAAATCAATCGAGTCTTCAAAAACTAAACTATGTCTTTCAGTTGAAAGAACTTTTTTATCTGAACGGCTTAGAAGCGGATCTTCTGTCATGTATTTACAAGTGCGTGGAGCTTCTTTAACTTTTCGCAAACGAATTCGTGCTTCAGAACTAACTGGGAAAAGTCCAGCCAGAAAAAAAATCACACCAAAAATTATTTGCACTTTAAATAACATCACTAAATTGTAACGATGTTTTATTTAGAAAGTAAATACTGAAATGCAGTGGCGTAGTACTTAACTTGTTTAATCATTGAATAAAGACCATTTGACCGGCTTGGACTAAGGCCCGAGTCAAAACCGATTTCTTTCAAAAACAAAGCTTCTGTCTGAAGAACAGTCTGGGGTGTTTCATTCGTGTAAACAGAAAGCACCAAGGCCACCAAACCTTTGACAAGCAGCGCATCACTATCACCGAAGAAAATAATTTTTTTTTCGGACGATAACTCGGCCTTGATCCAAACTTGCGACTGGCAGCCTTTGACTTTCAGATCCTCAATTTTATCAGCCTCTGGCAGGCCCGGCCATTTTTTTCCGAGTTCAATAATTTTTTGATATTTTGATTCCCAGTCGGGTAGTTTTTCGAAATCTGTTTTTAAATTTTTAATTTTATCTTCGATGAGCATATTCGATCACTTCTTGTTCAAGTTGAAGACCTTGTTGACCTAAAATTTCTTTGAACTGATTTCTATCGATTTTTTTTGTTATGGCAAAGCATTTTTTATAAAACTCAACATAATCTGTATAGCCGTTCCATAAAGGCTTCATGACTTCAGTCGTTAAATATTTTTGTGAAGTTTCATGGGTTTCAAAATCATGTTTATTTAAATAAAACAGCTGGTCTGATAAGTCCCGAGGAGAAAAATCCAACTGAATCAAACACTCTTCGGCCAAGGCCATTTCAACATAGCTTAAATAATCGCTCAGCACGGCCCAAAACTTTTGCCCCGCTTGCGCACTGTCACTACGACAGAAATAAGTTGTGCAGACAACGCCTCGGTAGGTCCAAATTGAACATTGATTTTGGGTTTGATCAAAGTAAGGACAAAGCAAAGCTTCATCGTTTCCAAAATCAGTTTCTTCTTTGGTTAAAAATTTAAATTGATATTCAAATGGTGCAATCAGACCAATCGGAAGATTGAACTCGTGATTTTTAATTTTTTCTTGAATTTTTGTTAAGCCGACTGAAGTTTTATTTTCAGTCAATAAAGCACCCACTGCAAAATTCGGCATATAAGGATGAAACGTGCAGCATTTTAAATTGCTTTTATATGTGTACGAAAATCTTTTATCTCTTGATCTTAAACAGTTGTCACAAGTGGCTTTGGTTTCAGTCACATTCAGATCTAAAACTTTTGAGCTCAGTATTTTTTTATAAAGTGCTGGAACAACTAAATTTAATTGCATACAGTTTTAATTTTGTGTTCAAGTTCTAAAGTCATAAACTGTGTTCTATAAGTCCACTTAAAATCAGAGCAATTTGTAAAAGCAGGAAACGCAATGGGCTTCAAACCATCCCACTTAAAAGTATCTTCGTCGACAATGCGTGGGCTAATATAAGTGGTCAGCCAATCGACACTTGAATCTTTTAATAATTTTTTTTGATTTAACGACAAGGCGATTTCAATCGGCGTCAGATAACCAATTTGTCCTGGCTTCAGCACTTTTCCTTGTTCGGCTAGAACATTAGGTTGGTAAACAGGAATGTGTGAACTATAAAGCTGATGAATAAATGTAAGCATCACGGGCGCATTGAGTTTATTTTTAAATTCTTGAGTCGCTTGATAGTAAACTTCTGTGTCGCGCTCTCCGTTGTCTCCAATCATGATCACCACATCGGGTTTTTCATTTTGCAGAAGTCGTCTGATTTCTTTTATTTTGTGGTCTTGCTCAAAAAGACTTTCTCGCATGTCTAAAATGCCGTAAGGAAAATGATTATAACTTAAAAAAGTTTGATGTGAATATTTCAGCGCGGGAATTCCCGCAATAGTTTCGGGCGCATTTGATAAATAAACGATTTTAGTTGTTTGCACATTTTCGTTGATAATCAATTGATAAAGTTGCGGCATTCCCAAAAACGGTGTCGTGATGTCTGCGGCTCTTGAAATTTTTCCGGCCGTGCTTAAAATGTGCGACACTTTAATCGTGTCGTCTATATCGCTGATGATCAGAACTTTTTTTTGACCTGCAAGTGCTCCCGATGAAATCAATGGGATAAGGGCGGCAACAAGTAGAAACACAAATAATCGATTCATAAAATCTCCTTCATTGCCCCCGTCTCAAAATAACACATTGCGTCTATTTTAGCCAGAGTCTATCTCTGTGAACCTTGAAGCATTGGTGTGTAACAATTTAGAGCCGATTTTAAGATCTTTACCGTGGCTCTTTTAGAATTAAAATTAACTAAGTTATTTCATATACTTAAAGTGTATTTATTTGAGAATTTTAAGTTTGTTCGGCCTTTCACTTGCACTTAATTAAAGTAGAAGTGAGGGTTCAATATGAAAACAATTTTTTTAATCACAGTGATCTTAACAGGATTTAACGCTTTTTCAGCTACATCGGCTCAAAAAGTTTATCAATTTCAATTTAAATCGTTAAAGGCACCCATTGCTCAAGCGGCGGCTACAAAAGACGAAGCTTATAAATTAGCAGCTAAAGAATGCTTTAAAAAACTGACAGCCGGCAAATACCCGGGTGAAGAAAAAGGCTTAGAGATCATAGATATTTGCGCTAATCCAAAAATGTAGTTATCATCACCCTATGAGCATAATTAAAAGCGTAACTGATTTTTTATTCGGTAAAGACCCTGATATTTTTGACGACAAAGGGCAAGTTCTTCACAAGCTTCCTAAAAAAAAATGGGACGATTGGAACAATCGAATCATCAAAGGCGCTGATTACAACTGGCGCGAACACATAGGCACCCAAGCTGGCGCCGAAAACAAAAAAACTTTAAAAAATTAATTTAGGATATGTCTGTCTAATCAGTTTCGACTTTTTGCCAGATCGTATGCGAATTGCTGTTGTCGATCGTGGACAAGGTATCGCAAGCTCATTAAAAAATGTTATTCACGATTTAAAAAATGAAGCGGATTATTTATCAGTCGCCTTCGAACAAATAATTTCAGGACGCTCCCCAGAACAGAGAGGGAACGGGCTCAAGTTCGTTAAAAAGAATTTTATTAAAGAAAATGGATACGAGTTGATATGTATCAGTTCAGGCTCTAAATATAAACTTGGAACTGAGAATCAGTTAGAAACAGCGCTCAAATCTGTTTTTAATTTGAGTGGAACACTGATCGCTATTGATTGGAAAAAGGATATTATCTAAATATGACGTCTCTTCAAATTGAACTTAAAAAATTCGGCCAAGTTTTCTCGTCACGTTCTGAAGGGCGTGAAACTGCATTGTCTATTATAGCTTATCATTTTAATAAGAGCGAAGTTCAAATATTAACAATTAACTTCGAAGAAGTTCTTATCATGACACCCTCGTGGCTTAGTGAGTTTATTCAAACTTTAAAACAACATGGTGTCAGTGAAATCAAATACATAAACCACACCAATAAATCAGTTGCCTCATCAATTGATATGGTTGAAGAAGAAAAACTAGTTTCCGGATCGTAAATGGTTCTAATGCTGAAAATAAAAAAGGCTTTTTAGCTCTCGCAAACTAATTCAGCTCGTCTTGCCACTCTGCGATTTGGTTTAAAGCCTGCAACGGAGTTGCTTTTTGAATTTGAAACTTCAAAAGTTCTTGTAAGAGTTTTTCTTTGCGCTTGGATTCTGTAGCATCAAACAAAGACAACTGATCTTGTGCCAAGTTTTTATGATCAACAGAATTTTCTTTGAGTTTAAAATCTTTGTTTTCGTATTGCGCTAAAATTTGCTTCGCTCTTAGAGTCACTTCAGAGGGTAAGCCCGCAAGTTCGGCGACTTGCACTCCGTAACTTTGTCCGGCTGAGCCCTTTGTTAGAATATGTAAAAATTCGATCTGGCCATTTTTGTGATCAATCACTTTCATGTGCACATTTTTAATTTGTTCAAAAACTTGATCAAGAGCTGTCAACTCGTGGTAATGAGTCGCAAATAAGACCGGGCTTTGAATTGATTTTAAAATATATTCTAGAATCGACTGGGCTAAGCACATTCCATCAAAAGTAGCCGTTCCCCGACCCACTTCATCTAAAATCAATAAACTATCTGCTGTTGCCGATTTCAGAAGTTGTGCCGTTTCAGTCATCTCGACCATAAAAGTGGATAAGCCCTCAGACAGCTGATCGCTGGCACCTATTCGCGTGTAGATCGCATCAAAAAGCGGAAGCTCAGCGCGCGTTGCAGGAACATAGCTTCCCATCTGCGCCATCAACGATGTTAAAGCCACTTGTCGCATCAGTGTTGATTTACCGGCCATATTAGGGCCCGTGATCAACAAACATTCGCGCGCTTTGATTTCGATCGTGTTAGGAATAAATTTTCCTCGTTGAAATTGCTCGACCACAGGATGCCTTGAGGATTCAATCCATACATTTTTAGTTTCGTGAAGCTTTGGCCTGCAATAACTTTCTTCAAGACTGAGCCATGCTAAACTTGAAATCACATCAAGCTCACTACATAGACTTGCTAAGCTTAAAAAAACTGAAGCCTGAGATAAAATTTCAAGTTTAAGCTCTTCGAATAAAGAAAACTCTAAATCATAGCGCTTCACTTGCGCAGATAAAACTTTCTTTTCAAGCTCAATTAATTCATCTGTGCAAAATCTTTCGGCATTCGCCAAAGTTTGTTTTCGTTGGTAGTGAGCCGGCGCTTTATCTTTGTGGCTATTCGTGATTTCAATATAATAACCAAAAACATTGTTATATCGAACTTTTAAAGACGCAATTCCAGTGGCTTCTTTTTCTTTTTTTTCAAGCTCAGAAACTAAAGCATTCGCGTTCGTCGATAAATGAATTAATTGATCAAGCTCTGTTGAAAAGCCTTTTTTAATCACATGGCCTTGCTTTACACTCAGCGGTGCTTCTTCAGAAATCCGCGCTTGAATTTTTTCAGCCAGAGTTTCAGCTTGTAGCAATAAATTTTGATCTTTTTGCGGATTAAAGAAGGGGCTGAATTTTAAAGCCGAAAGCCCTGCTGCCGTCGCCGTCGCTAAAGCAATTAAATCACGTCCGTGACAAGGGGGCTGTGCGATTTTTCCGAGCCGGCGCTCGATGTCGCCCATAGCCGATAAAGTTTCACGTACTTTTTTAAGTTCAAATAAATGTTCGCGAAATTCATGAATCTGGTCATAACGTTCTTCAATGATTTTTTTATTCCTAAGTGGAAAGCTCATCCACTGACGAAGCTTTCGGGCTCCGCTTGAAGTTTTTGTTCGATTAATGGCTTGGTACAATGAGCCCTGATGTTCTCCTTTGTAATTCGAAAAAACTTCTAAATGTCGAAGCGTGCTGGTTGAAAGTTGCAAGCGGTGTTCAAATTCGCGCTCTTCAAAAGGGCGTAAAATAAATTGAAGCTCTTTTTGCGAAAGCGATTCAACATAAGATTGCAAACGCTCTTGTGAAGTTATTTTATTTTCAGTCTTATGTTCTGAAATCACATAAGCCGAATTTTTTTTTAAATTCTGAATCCAGTCTAATTGATTATCAGCAACCACAATTTCAACCACAGGCAAAACTTCAAGCAGCTTCAGTTTTTCAACCAGATTTTCTGATCGAAAGTAAAATGCTTCGCCCGTGGTTGTGTCAATAAAGCTGATTGAACTCTCGTCGATTGAACTTAAGTAGTGCGCTTTAGTTTGATCCAAAGTCTCGCTATCAAAAACCATTCCCGGAGTTAAAATTCGAGTGATCGCGCGCTTCACTAAACCTTTAGCTAAAGCCGGATCTTCGATTTGGTCACACAAAGCGACTTTTAAACCCGCCGCTAAAAGTTTATTAATCGGCCCGGCCACTGCGTGATGCGGAAATCCACACATCGGCGTTTGATCGTCTGATTTTTTATTTCGCTGAGTTAATGTTAATCCAACAATGGGCGCCGCTTTAATCGCGTCATCATAAAAAAGCTCATAAAAATCGCCCATCCGAAATAAAAGAATTTTATCTTGGTGCAGAGTTTTAATATCCCAATACTGCTTCATCAAGGGTGTTAACTCGCCCGCTTTTTTTGCCATAGGTTTTGTTCTATTAACTGGATCGTGGGGATTCAAATGATTAGTTTGGGGGGATTAATTTAACGCGTGGCTCTGCTTGTTTTTGGGGCTGGTGGGTTCACATAAGACTATTGATAAAGCGATACTGTTGTTGCTGTCGTAACATTTCCACAAGCTTTTACATCAATAGATATGCTCGTCATTCCTGATACTTTGGGTATTAAAACACTGGCTTGTGTTCGACTTGTGTTGGAGCCGTTTATATCAGTAGCATGACAAGCATATCCACTGTAAATAACCGTACCACTAGCAGGGTGTTGAAAAACTCATAATTGACTGAGTTTTTCAGACTTGTTAGATTTGTTCCATGCGTGGATACAAAGAAAACCAACAAGAAGACATGTTCAGCTACGTTTCGATGGAAGACTCGATTCCCAAGAAACATCCTCTCCGAAAAATGAAAGTGATCGTTGATTCAATTCTGGAAGAAATGTGGCCTGATTTTGACGGACTTTATTCTTCGACTGGCAGGCCTGGGATCCCACCAGAACAGATTCTGAAAGCTTTGCTTTTACAGGTTTTATTTACAATCCGTAGTGAGAGACAGATGGCCGAACAACTTCGCTATAATTTACTTTACCGCTGGTTTGTAGGTCTTGGAATGAGCGGCGTTGCATGGGACCACAGTTCATTTTCAAAAAATCGAGATCGTTTGATGTTGGGTGGGATTGCAGACAAGTTCTTCAGTCTAGTTGTGAGTTTTGCGAACAGCCAGGGTCTAACATCGGATGAGCATTTTTCTGTGGATGGGACATTGATTGAAGCCTGGGCAAGTCTAAAAACATTTATTCCGAAAGATCAGGAAAACAAAAAAGGCGATGACGATAAGCCTGATTCGAATCGTTGGGTGGATTTTAAGGGTGAAAAAAGATCCAATGAGACCCATGAATCTAAGACTGATGCTGAGGCGAGGCTGTATACAAAATCTGGTGGTCAAGCCGCAAAGCTTCAGTTTATGGGTCACGTGATTATGGAGAATAGAAATGGGCTAGTTGTCGATGCTCGTCTGACTGAAGCCACGGGAACTGCGGAAAGGGAAGCGGCTTTTGAAATGGCAACAGCTTTGAATATTGGCTCAACACTTGGAGCTGATAAAGGCTACGACACTGCAGAGCACGGAGAGAATTTATCAGAAATCCAAATAAAATCGCATGCTGCACAGAACATCCATGCCAAGAAAAAAGCGAGTTCTATCGATGGGCGTACCACGAGGCACGCGAGCTATGAAGTCAGTCAACGGAAGCGGATGTGTATTGAAGAGATCTTTGGTTGGGCCAAAACAATCGGTCTGATGCGAAGGCCGATGCTGCGAGGAACTCAGAAGTTAGATTGGATGTTCACCTTTGTTATGGGCGTTTATAATATTGTCCGAATCAACAACTTGGTGCCGGCATGACGAGGAAAAAGGGTGAAAAGATCCGAAAAGTCCGATGAATTACTTAAAAGTCGTGAGAAGCGAGATGGTTTTTAAGCGGCAAGAATCAAATTTTTGTAAAAAATTTTGAAAGACAAAAAATAAAAACAGAAAATCTATGCAAAAATTAGATTTTTCAACACCCTGTTAGAAGGTCTTGTCGAATATGTTAAATCGAAACTGCCTGAAAAGAAATGCAGCAAACGTCTGATTGAAACCTTATTAACAAATTCTTTTTATACCGGTTTACTTCCGTCACGAAAAAACAAAACCCCAGATAACAAAGGTTTACACGAACCATTAATTTCAAAAAATCTCTGGGACCAAGTTCAAAAGATTAAAGGCATCAGATCGGCTAACCATCAAAGCTGCCGTGCAGGTGTTATAACAAAGCCGTTAATGGGATTATTTAAATGCGCAGTTTGCGACCACGCCGTTACAGGTGAAAGTCACAAAAAAGCCAGCGGCAAAGTCTTCATTTATTATCACTGTGCAAATTTAAAGTGCGAACAAAAACGAAAAAGTATTTCTCAGGAAAATTTAATGAAACAAATTGAGAGAGCATTCGAACCCTTCGCCCACTTTACACCTAAAGCGACAGTGGTCTTCACAACGGCCTTACATGGTCGCCTCGCAGATTTAGACCTCTACACGCAAAAGATGTCAGGTGAACTAGCTGAGAAGCGTTTAAACATTAAGAAATCCATCGAAAAACTTGAACGCCTTCACAAAGACGGAGTTTTAACTAAAGAAGAATTTGCCGAAGTCATGCGGATCAAAGATTCAGCACTAGCCGAAGTGAAGCTGGAGATTGCCGCGTACAACGAAGCCGACTATCAAACTTTTCAAAAGGGATTGCGCTTGATTGAACTCTTCACAAGTATTCGTAATTACATGCAAAGACCCGGAAACGAGCTTGAGAAAGCTCGCATTGCTAAATTGGTCCTATTGAACCCTACATTGAAAGACGGAACTATTGGAATTTCTTACAATAAACCGTTCGATGTCCTACTGAATTTGACATCAGAAAATAAATGGTGGAGGCTCAGCCAAACTACAAGAACTAAGGGAGCCAACGGTTTCACAGGCCTACAAGCTAACTTGGGAACGAGAATGCCTCGATTTAACGGAACTGGCAAGATTGCGTTGGATCGAGAAATGGAAAATTAAGAAATTGGCCGCGCATTTTAATATTAGCGTGGTTGCGGTCGAAGAGCGTCTGAGATCCGTTAAAACGGATCCAAAGCGTATCAACATTAGAGTTCTTCAGAAAATTAGGCGTAGCCAATGATTTCCTCGCTATTCGCTTGTTTGGAAACGCGTAATTTGCTATAATCTTACCAGTAAGAATGTGAGGTTTTATGGCAGCTTATTCAACGACAAAGCTTTCTTCAAAAGGCCAGATCGTGATCCCTGAAGAAATCAGGGACAACCTTAAGTTAAAAGAGGGCGATCAATTTGTTGTTATCGGTCAGGGGGATACAGTGATTTTGAAATCTATCACTCCACCAAGCTTAGCTGAATTTTCGGATTTGATGCAAGAGGCCTCTCGAAGTGCAAAAATGCAAGGGTTGAAAGTCAACGATGTTTCTAAGGTTATCAAAAAGGTTCGCCGTCAAAAATGATCAGGGCCATTGTTGATACAAATGTTTTTATTTCCGGTACGATGTGGAAGGGTACTCCACATAAAATCTTAGAACATTGGTCGGCTGCTAAATTTAAGCTTGTCGTTTCAGGCGAGATAGTAAATGAATATGAATTAATTCTGCATCATTTTTTAAACCATCAGCCCGAACTTGTGTCGAAGATTCTTGAAACTGTACGAATGTATGCCGAATATGTACAACCCACTAAATTGTCAAAATCTGTTTGCCGCGATCCGAAAGATGAAATGTTTTTATCAGCAGGGCTTACTGGCAAAGTTGATTATATTGTCAGTGGGGATAAAGATCTTTTGGTATTAGAAAAAAAGTTCGATTTTAAAATCATAAGTCCCCGCCAATTTTTGGATATTCTCGACGCTTAACTTCTAAAAAGCTCAGGTTTGCTGAGCTTTTTAGACGATGACTTCGTAGAAAAAGCAGGGGTTACGAGTTCTAAAACTGGATAAGGTTATTTAGTTTTAAAAATCAAAACCTGCGTCGAATTGCATTTGACTGGAGAGCTTGGTGTTTCAAGTCTTTGACCACCACTCACTTCAGCAGATAAAACCTCCCAGCTTATTCCAGAGCCATCGAGCTTCGAGTTGTGAAATCGGGAGTAGTCAACTTTTAATTTAGATCCTAATTGGACATTTCTCAAAAATTTTTGCATTGCTTTAGAGGCGTAGCAGGCGCTGTTATCGTTAGCGATCAAATCGTACTCTCCGAAATCGCTGCAATTATTTAAGCGCGCATCAACCTGAATTGGGTGTGAGGGTGTAGTTTGGTAAAGCTGTACGTCCGCTAACTCACAGGTTATGGTCTTGATCGGGTCCGCGTTAGCTACGACAGCGACTAACATAGATAAGAAAACTAATTTCATAAGGCCTCCTAGGCTTGTTTGTTATTTTATTCAATTTTATTTTTTGCATCGTTGTGTAACCAAGACCGATTGCGGAAGGGCCGCAAGCAGTGGCTTTAGTTTCGCCTTAGCCACCTCTTCACCGGTGCCGTACGAAGCAAGTCTCATGACTTCTTCAATTTTTTTGATGACGGTAGCACCTGTCCCTGGGAAATAAAGTGTGCTTTGCTTTGTGTATTGTAGGTTTCCGGCATAGCATGACCAATAATTTGTTGAGCTATCGTAGATTGAGCAGGATGCATTTTCATACAGCCCTTCCACATCCGGCGTTTCGAATGAGACGCAAGAGCTTAGCACAACGGGTTCATTTGAATTCGGACATTTATCTTGTGGTGACGCTTCGGCAGCCGTCAAAGCCGTGAATAGAACAAGAGTCGAAAGCAAAGACAGATTGATTTTTTTCATTCGTTTTCCTTTGTGAAGTGTTATTGAACTTGAATCCAAAATAATGCACACCGGCAAAATTCACAATGATTTCGAATCTTAAGTGTGCACCAACTTGGTTCACTTCATCGTCGCGGTGACCAAAGTTTTTACACCCTTATCACTCCAATTAAGCTACAGACACCCGAGTGAAAACAGATTGAGGTATGAGCTTTGCAACTCTAAGTTTGATTGAAATACCTTACGCAAGAAATGAAGGAATCGCATGAAGTTCGTGGTGTTATTTATCGCTCTCGTCAGTTTTAAAACATACGCATCATTTCGTTCAGAGCTGGCTGGAAATACGGCCGTGCAGCAGATGATCACCGAAGGCTTCTCACAGATCGCCGACCAAAATCTTTCTGAGGTTCAACGTGATTTACTAACGGTGCGATTTCAGTCGATTGACGGAGTGCCGATTGGTTCGTGCGGTCGTCGTTTAGGAATGCTGAATAGGCCGGATCAAAGATTGGTGTTTGTACCTTCTGATTATTTTAAATCTTCGTTACCAGAAACAGTTATGAGTGCTTGGGTGCTGCATGAAGGGTACTCGGCGACGAACCGCTTTGACGAGAACTACGGTTTTTCCGTAGGCTTGACGTGGCTTGCGAATAAAACGCAAAACGAAAAACTTTTATTTTTATCGGAAGATCTCATGGAAAAAGCGATGGACCCTCGACAAGAGATCGCTGCTTGCTCAGGAAATTTTCCGTCCTATGTCGTGGCAGGTGGAGGATCAACGGGTGTTGGTGGCGGAGGAGACCCTTTCGCTGTGCAAATTAAGCTTGAACTGATGAATTCGATTTACAAAGGTTTCCCACAAGTCGGAGGCGCAAAAGAATTTGAATTGATCAAACCGATTTTAATTCGTGCCTTAAGGCTTCCGCTTGAAGCCATGGACGTTGATTTTTCGATCGGTAAAGATTCAACTCGCCTGTTGCAGTTGGTGAAGAAAATTTATGAAGAACCTGTTGAATTCAAGCGATCGGCGTCGGGGCAGCTTATAGTTAAATACCCGGTCATGGACCTGAATGAGCAACCTGCTCTTCGCGAAAAAATCGTGAATAAAATCCAACAACAGCTTTACGCAGAAGAACTTCGTGAGCGCATCGAAAAAATGAAGCTCCGGGGCAAACAAAAATGAAAATAAAAAAAGCGTCGCATGAACTTTTGCAAAAAGCTTTAGACCGCGCGGTTAAAAATAATCCCGCGTATTCTTTGCGATCATTGGCGCGCTCGATGAAAGTATCGCCTTCATTCTTAAGCGCCGTTTTTAAAGGTAAAAAAAAGCTTCCCGTAGAGCGATTTGATGCCCTAGTTAAGGCGCTGAATATGGATGAGTCCGCCCAAAAGACATTACGGCAATCGT
The DNA here is from genome assembly GCA_043747435.1 of Bdellovibrio sp. GTDB lineage: Bacteria > Bdellovibrionota > Bdellovibrionia > Bdellovibrionales > Bdellovibrionaceae > Pseudobdellovibrio. The sequence continues at coordinate 30,536 of JAYTPD010000065.1, forward strand.
TGCTTATAAGAACGATCGCGAAATCGACGAAGAACTCCAAAGTATTCGACGAACTTTTATTTTCAGACGCAGAAACAAAAGAAAAACAATCCATCGAAGACCGCGACGAGCGGCCGCTTAAAGAATACCTTGCGATCGATTCTTGGTACCACATCGCGATTTTAGATATGGTGACCTGCGTGAATTTCAACCCCGATCCTCAACACATCGCCCGGCAACTCGAAATCGAACCTCGCCAAGCTGAAGACGCCCTGAAGTCACTTTCACGACAAGGTTTGATAACTTACAGCGACGGTGTATGGAGCAAGCCGCAGCAGAAGCTACGCTATCCAACAACTCGCTCTTATCCGGCGATCCGAGCCTATCACAAAGCCATGATTAGCAAAGCGCTTCGCGCATTGCTTGAACAAACCGATGATGCTTCGTTTGAACGTCGCTTAATCACGGCCATCAGCTTCGCCGCGAATCCAGACTATTTGAAAAAAGGACGTACAAGGCTGATGGAGTTAATTTATGAAATTGCCGACATCATGACCGAGGGCGATTGCACCGAGGTCTACCAACTGAACGTTCAGTTTTTTCCGCTGCTGAAAAAACTGAATGGCTAAAAGGCTTTTGTGGGTTCGAATTTTGTTACTAAAAAGCGAAGTATAGTTTGCCGGCATTTTACTTTGAGTTGCAAACTCGATTTAAAGCTCCGCCTTAGTTCATAAAACCTGAGAAAAAGCCTCGAAAGAGCGCTCAGACATATTTTGGAAATTTAAATAGAACCCAATCCAACTAAAGCTTAGAGCCAATATAATGCAATATAGCTTTTAGGTCTAGCAGGGTGTTGAAAAACTCATAATTGACTGAGTTTTTCAGACTTGTTAGATTTGTTCCATGCGTGG
>JAYTPD010000066.1:0-49111 GCA_043747435.1 Bdellovibrio sp.
CTCAGTGGGGCTTAAAACAAAAAACCCCTGCAGAATACAGGGGTTTAGTAGAAGGTAGCCCTTTTATTTAACCTGTCCTAATTATAGGGTACAGATCACAACTTGATCTCCCTTTTTAAATTCGTTTTAAGGCTGTGTTACGCTTTGAGAACTATCCGTCGACGAAAGTTTTTAGTTTGTTCGAACGGCTTGGGTGTCTTAACTTGCGCAGGGCCTTCGCTTCGATCTGACGAATACGTTCGCGTGTGACGTTGAAGTCTTGACCTACTTCTTCCAAAGTGTGATCGGATTCTTCACCGATACCGAAACGCATACGCAGAACTTTTTCTTCTCGTGGAGTCAAAGTTGAAAGCACGCGGCGTGTTTGTTCAGCTAAATTTAAATTGACGATCGCCTCTGCTGGATTGATCACCTTTTTATCTTCGATAAAATCACCCAAGTGAGAATCTTCTTCTTCGCCCACTGGAGTTTCTAAACTAATAGGTTCTTTTGCGATTTTTAAAACCTTACGAACTTTATCGACAGGCATATCCATCTTGTCAGCGATCTCTTCCGGAGTGGCTTCACGGCCAAGCTCTTGAATTAGAAGACGCTGTGTTCGTACAAGTTTATTGATTGTCTCGATCATGTGAACAGGAATACGAATCGTGCGGGCCTGATCGGCAATCGCGCGTGTGATGGCTTGGCGAATCCACCAAGTGGCATAGGTTGAAAACTTGTAACCGCGACGGTATTCAAATTTATCAACAGCCTTCATTAAACCGATGTTACCTTCTTGAATCAGATCCAAGAATTGCAAGCCGCGGTTCGTGTATTTTTTTGCAATCGAAACAACAAGTCGTAAGTTCGCTTCAACTAATTCAGATTTCGCCAAATCAGCTTCACGTTCGCCCTTCCAAATAGCTGTGTATGTTTCTTGAATCCAGCGAAAATTCATCGCCGTGTCTTCATGAAGACGCTTCAATCGCACTTCTGATTCCTGTGCTTGAATAGAATAGGTTCGGAATCTTCCAAAAGATAAACCCGTATCACGAGTCATCTTCGTCAATTCTTTTTCATTTGTTTCGATCAGCTTCATGCGTTCTGCCATTGAAGCAACATCTTTTGAAAATGTTTTTTCAATACCGTCTTTAATACGACGGCGTAAAGTTCCCATACGGTTAACTAAGTTTTTAAATTTAATTACAACACGATTGATGGTTTTACGATTGAAATTGATCGATTCAAAATTCGCCATTAATGCTTCATTAAGAACTTTCAATTCTTCCATCACTTTATTTTTTGCAGGTACAGTGATGTTCTCTTCACGTAAAGCTGTAAAGTGTTTTTCAGTGTCGTTTTGGTATTGAGTAACGATGCCAATCAGTTGATGAATTTTTTCGATATACTCTTTTTCATCGTACTGAGTATCTTCGTCTTCAAGACCGCGGAAAATCGCTTTGACTTTAATACGACCTTGATCAAGTCGTTTACCTAAATTAATAATTTCATAAGTTCCCAGAGGAGACAGCAACATTGAGCGAACAATTTCACGCTCACCTTTTTCGATTCGTCTAGCGATTTCGACTTCGCCTTCACGAGTCAGTAGTGAAACTGAACCCATTTTGCGAAGATACAATCGAACAGGATCGCTGCCTTTTGCATCTTCGGCCGCTTTTGGTTTGTCTTCATCTTCATCATCTTCGTCATCATCAACTTCAGATAAGAATTCTTCTTTCTCTTCTGCTTTTGCAGCTTCCGAGTGTTCCGTGATCACGACACCATTGGCTTCCAATGATTGCATGAACGCATCCAAAACCGAAACAGCTACAACTTCAAGCGGTAGGCTTTCGTTGATCTCTTCGATTGTGATGCGACCTTTTTCTTTAGCAACTTTGATGAGCTTCTGAACTTCTTCTTTAGCGACAACATCTTGCTCAGCAAGAGTTAAAGCTGCGAGTGTTTTTTTGTCATCTTTTGCATTTTGATTTTTTTCTGCCATTCAATCCCCGTGTTTATCCAGTTCGATTATTATAAAAAATTATTTTTCGTTTTTATTTAAAGAAATTCGGTTGCGTTGAAGCCCGTCGATTTCTTTAAGTTTGTCGGAGTCCACATTTTGCTTGAACTCCAGAGCAATTTTTTTGGCTTGCTCTTTTAAAAACGTTTGTTGAATGCGACGACTGCAATCCAGAATCATTTTTTTTTCTTTTTCGACATCGGCATCTGTAGAGCCCAATGATGAATCTGAAAATAATAATTCAGGACGATCAACATAATCAATCAACAGACTGGTTAATCTATCAAACTTCGAAAGGTCTTGTCTATAAACTTCGCCCGCTTTTTCGAGTAGATTTTTAATACCTAAATGATTGATTTGGCTTAAGATTTGCTGTTGTAGAAACACATCGAAATTGGCACGACTCTTGACTGAAAGTTGCAATAATAAAATTTCAGCTTGCGAAGATCCCGATAACAAAAATAAAGGCTTACGGGGCTCAGGTACAGGACTTTTTTGTTGAGTTGCATTAGACTCTGAATCTGATTTTTGCTGTTGCGAGCGGCTTAAATCCTGAGTTCCGGTTGGTTTTATTAAGGCCGAGCGAATCCAGTCTGAGCTCACATTCATTCTTTGTGTCAATTCTGTAGCGTATAGACTTTTCAGTCTGGGGTCAGGAATCACATCAAAAATAGGGCGAATTTGATCAATCAACTTCACTTTTTGCGAAGCTTCTCCTTTGTAATCGGTCATCCACATTTGCAAAACCAAATTAAAAAGCTCTGGAGCACTCGCAATTTTTTTTTGCAAAGACTCAAATCCAAACTTGGTGACGTATTCATCGGGATCTTTGGCTTCAGTCAAAATGAGACCTCGCGGATACAGACCAGCCGCAAGCAACAAAGGTAAACTGCGCTCGGCGGCGCGCTGACCAGCTTCGTCGCTATCAAATAAAACAACCACGTTAGGCGTTAATCTTTTGATGAGTTTTGCATGTTCAGCGGTTAGTGCGGTTCCCATTGTAGCCGCTACATTTTTAAGCCCGGCCTGAAACAGCGACACTAAATCCATATAGCCTTCAACAATAATCACGGCATCTTCAGCGCGAATGTACTTGGCTGTGTGCGACAAACCGTAAAGCACGCGACCTTTGTTAAAAACCAAAGTTTCGGGGCTGTTCAAATATTTGGGATCGCCCTGATCATGCACGCGGCCACCAAATGCTAAAACTTCTCCCATTGGAGACAAAATCGGAAACATCAAGCGATCGCGAAATAAATCAAAATGCCCATTTCCTTCTTTGCGTGCTTTTACAAGTTTTGCTTCTTCAGCTAACGATGACGAAATATTTTGTTGATGCAAATGTTGTGATAAGGCTTCCCACTCAGCCGACGCAAATCCGATATGAAATTCTTGAAGAGTCTCAGGTTTTAACTTTCGCTTTTGAATATACGTTTTAATCGGATGATCCGATGAGCAGCGCTTTAAAGTCTCGACAAAAAAATCAGCGGCTATTTTATTTGCTTTAAGCATCAGCTTTTTTTTATCTTGCTGCTGTTGATACTGATCGTTTTGATTTTTTTCTAAGACGGGTAAAGGAATTGAAGCGCGTTCGGCCAAGTACTCGATTGCATCAGGAAAACTCATTCCGTTGTAGTCGCGTAAAAATCCAAAAATATTTCCCGATTTTTTACAGCCAAAACAGTGAAAAACTTGTTTTGATTCTGAAACAGAAAAACTTGGCGTTTTTTCTGCATGATCAGGAAACGGACAACGGCCCATATAGCCATTGCCACTTTGTTTAAGCTGCGAATATTGTGAAATGATGTCGACAAGGTTATTTGCTTCTTGCACTCGATCAACAAATTCGGGTGAGTATCGCAAAAAGCCTCCGTTAGGAAATTTAAAAAATTAAAATGATCAATGAAGTCTTCGTCTAAGAATTAAGTTTTGCTTTGATGATTTCACTCATCATTTTGCCATCGGCTTGGCCGCCCGAGCGCGCTTGAGCTTCTTTCATCACAGTGCCCATATCTTTGATGGTTTTCGCACCTGTAGAGGCGATCACATCGGCAACTAGTTTTTCGATTTGCTCTTTGCTCATTTGCGCTGGCAAGTAAGTTTCCATGACTTTAAGCTCTGCTGTTTCTTGATCAACTAAATCTGTGCGACCCGCTGATTGAAACTGATCAATGGATTCTTTTCTTTGTTTCACAATTTTTTTTATTACGCCCATGACGTCATCCAATGAAATTGGATTTGGACGTAATTCGATTTCTTTATTTTTAATTGCAGATTGTAAAAATCGAAGAGTGTTTAATTTGATTGTGTCTTTAGACACCATGGCCGACTTCACATCGGCCATTATTTTTTCGCGTAATTCCACGATGGTGTTCTCCTACAAAAGTTGGAAGCGATTACTCGCCCCAGCTACGTCTAACTTTTTTATTCGCGCGCTTACGAGCTGCGATTGATTTTTTCTTACCAGAAACGCTTGGTTTTTCGAAATGTTCGCGTTTTTTGATCTCAGATAAAATTCCTGCTTTTTCACAAGACTTTTTAAATTTACGGAATGCTCCTTCGAAGCTTTCTCCATCTTTAATTTTAACTAATGCCACGGCTATCACCTACCTTACAATGTGGACTATGCGATCGAATGTTTTGATTGCCTCAAATACCTTGATCACAGAATGAATTTCAAATAAGCAGTGTATAGCAAAGGGGCTGATTAATGACACTGAAGAATCTCTATCATGACAAGCAGCAGCAAGCCGACCTTCAGTTCATGAAAACAGCTCTGAAACTAGCTTTGAAGGCCGAAGCCATCGGCGAAGTTCCAGTGGGGGCTCTTGTTGTCGACAAATCTGGCAAAATCATCGCAAAAGCCACCAACGTACGAGAAAAGAACTTGTCTGTGTTGGGCCATGCAGAGCTTGTGGCCTTGCATAGGGCTGGCCAAAAACTGAAATCATGGAGATTAGTTGATTGCACTTTGTATGTAACTCTTGAGCCTTGCTTTATGTGCGCAGCCGCATTGGTGCAATCCCGCATTTCACGTGTTGTGTTTGCCGCTCAAGATCCAAAAAACGGAGCCCTTGGAAGTTTAGAAAATTTTGCAGATGACTCAAGAATGAATCATCGCTTTAAAGTGACTTCTGGAATTTGTGGCCTTGAAAGTCAAACAATCTTAAAAAACTTTTTTAAGACCAAACGAAAATCAAAAAAACTTTAACTATTTTAAATCGAGTCTATAACCAAAACTAGGTACTGCGGTTATATGACCCACAAAGCCTTCGATTTTTTTCTTAAGATAATTAATCTGAGAGTCTACATTTCTTGGGGTGACTTCAAAATGACCCCAAATTTCAGACATAAAAGTTTGGCGCGAAACCATTTGAGCTTGGTTTTCAATTAACAGTTTTAAAATTTCAAATTGCTTTGGAGTCAAAGTCACTTCTTTTGTATCGACGTAACATTGTCGCGAATTTAAATTCATTTTTAGATTGCCGACTTCTAAAATAGCCTTTACGGGCGGCTCGTTATTTTTGAGTCTTTTTTGAACGCGCAGAAGTAATTCTTTCGGATGAAAAGGTTTGGATAAAAAATCGTCTCCGCCGGATTCTAAAGTTTCGATTCTTTCTTCAGAAGTGACTGCGCCAGAAATAAAAATAATCGGAATATCTTTTAGTTCGTTTGTATCTTTAAAAATTTTGCAGAGTTCAACTCCGGTGACATAAGGCATTTTATAATCCATCAATATCAAATCTGGGTTGACGGACTTTACAAATTCAAGAGCTTTTTCGGACTTACAAATGTACTTGCAGTCAAAGTTTGGGCTCAGAATTTCAGCCATCAGCTGGCAGCTTTCTTCAAAATCATCGATGATAGCTATTTTTTTCACTTCACATTCCTTTGTATTTGATTCCGCGCGCATCTAATATTTTTTTAATCGCATCGCGCTTATCGCCTTGAATTTCGATCACGGCATTTTTATCTTCAATTTTGTAAGAGCCACCGACTCCACATTTTACTTTTAATTCTTTCGTTAGCTCTTTGACAAAAATCTCGTGGGCTGGAATTTTGTCTAACACAGTCACCGTTTTACCGCCACGACTCTGAGTCTCTAACCGAAAAACAATCACGAATTTTTTTAAATCAACTAATGACTTCAAATCGTTTAGATTTTTATTTTTTTCTTTTTCACCGGACAGGATCGCTTGATCTTTCGGGTCGGTCGAATAAACTAAAACTCGGTCTTTCGTAGACACTTAAAGCTCCTGGATGCAATTAATTCACTTAATCTATAACTAACCGGATGATTTGGGAAGCTCGGGCTGAGCATTTTGGTCAGATTTTTTCGAATCCTGAAGGCTATGTTTCGTGTACTGCTGACCATCGTATCTAAATAGCTGCGGCTCGTTATCCATAACAGTGACCATATTCACAGGACGTTTCCAAAGCTTAAACAAATTTTGCATTGTCGCGTCCATGTAATTCGGTTGCAAGTCCAGACCTTCGTGCACGTGTTGCATTAAGAGCTCGCCGCGGTTTTCGAAATTCGCATTTTCAATTTTTATAATCGGTTGACCAAAATTTGTCATTTGAAAAAGCAGCTGCGCTTTGATGGCTTTGAAGTCGCGCGTGTCAACTTCAAAACGATTTGTTTCTTTATTCATTTTGTAAACGAACATTTTATTTCGAACACAAAAATCTTCTGTTAAAAATTCGTCGATAAAAGTGACATCGTTATAAATTTTACGAATCTCAAAAATTTTATCTCGGCCGAGCTTTGTGTTTTTGTTCCAATTTTTTCTTTCGCGAACATCATCGCAATCTTCCCATTCGCGACCAAAGCGTCCTTTATTCCACCGTTCTTCAATATCACGAAAAAGCTCGATTCCCACTTTGTAAGGGTTGTAGCCCCCCATTTGCATAAAAGTTGTTCCCGAGTGATGATCAGCAAAATCAATAATTTCAGAATCGTTTAAAATGTGTCGAGTCATCATATGAGAATGCCAGTAAGACGCCCAGCCCTCGTTCAAAGTTTTTGTCATACCCTGTGGAGCGAAATAATATGATTCATCGCGAATTATCGTCAGAATATCCTGCTGCCAGTCCTCTAAAGGTGCGTAGTGAATTAAAAAAGATAACACATCACGAACAGGTTCCGACGGGAAAATTGTTTTTTTTTGATTAATTTCGTTTTGCTTGAGTTTTTGTTCAGCGACGTACTCGGGTGGATTGATGTAATTTTGCATGTAAGATTTTTCGACTTTAAACATAAAATCTTCGTTTTTTGAAACAGGCATTGATTCTTTGAATTTTTGTGGACCGTTCAAAATACTGTGCCGATCAATTAAATTTTCAAGGCTCAAACATGAATCAATAAACTTTTCGACGACTTCGTATCCATGCCGATCAATATAGCGACGAATGCGTGTGGCGTGATTGGCCATATCGTCCATCATTTTTCGATTTGTTTTCGAAAACCAAACGTTATTTTTAAAAAAATCACAGTGCCCATACACATGAGCCATCACCAGTTTTTGATCCATCATCGCGTTACCTTCCATTAAGTACGCGTAACAAGGATCAGTGTTAATAACCATTTCATAAATTTTGGAAAGACCGTATTCGTAAGATTTTGAAAGCTGCTCATACTCCATTCCAAATTTCCAATGTGGATAACGCACGGGAAAACCGCCATAAGAAGCAATTTGACTGATCTGATCGTAGTTAATGAGCTCAAAAACTGTTTCAAAAAAATCAAGACCGCAGTCTTTGGCAATCTGACAAATCTTTTTTCTTTCGATTTCTAGTTCTAAAGTTAAATTCGCCATTTATTTTCCTTTACCTAAAAAGTCTTTAATGGAATTTAAAATTTTATCTCGGTTTTCGATTTGACTTAAAGTCAGTCTTTCATCTGTATTAAATTCTTTTTGTAAATCTTTTAGAAATTGTCCGCTTCCATATTTACTTTCAACTTGACCGTAGGAAAAGACATTCACGTTCGGTAAAAAAAATTCCTTCAAAAGCGAAAGACAAACACGAGTATCTTCACCACTCCAGTTATCACCATCGCTGAAATGAAAAGGATAAATATTCCATTCTGAAGTCGGATAATCAGCTTGGATAATTTGCTGACAAAGTTTGTAAGCTGAGCTTATTAAAGTTCCACCCGATTCACTAGTTTTAAAAAAAGTTTCTTCATCAACTTCTTTTGCGGCGGCGTCATGAATAATAAAACGAGTTTCTAAACCTTTGTAATGTTTTTTAAGCCAAGTATTAATCCAAAAAGATTCAAGTCGAACGATTTCTTTTTGCTCGTCGCCCATTGATCCCGATACATCCATCATATATATGACAACGGCTTTTGTGTGAGGCGTTTGCATTTTTTTAACTGAGCGGTATTGAAAATCGCGACGAATTGGAATGATTACCGGATCATTAGGATTATAAGTTCCGGAAGAAATATAACGAGACAATGCTTTTTTATAGGTTTGTTTAAATTTGCGCAGACCTTCTGGACCCACTGGAGCAATTCCTGAGTATCGATTTTTTTCGGCCATAATATTTTTAGAGCCTTTGGGTTCGATGCGCGGAAGTTCCAACTTTTCTCCCAAAATTTCAGCCAGTTCTTCCAAAGAAATTTCAACTTCAATAATATGATCAGCAGCCTGATCACCTGCTTGTCCTTTACCCGGCCCCGGCTGACCATTTCCTTCGCCTTGTTCGCCATCGCCTTGACCGACACCCTGTTCGTTCTGCTTAGGTCCGTAACGAAAAGAAGGAATATCAATTCGAGGAAGTGGAATTTTAACAAACTCGTCTTCACGACGACCAATCAATTCACCGTTTGTCACATATCTTTTAAAGTCCTCGCGGACTTTGCCTCTGATCATATTCTTAAAGCGGTTTTGATCTTCACGAATTGACATTATCTGTTCTTTACATCCCCACGCGCAAATATACTTGCAACGTAATGTAAGACATCGGTTGCTGAAATTTCATCGTAACCAAAATCTTTAATTAATCTTGATTTAACAATATCGATTTTTTCTTGTGTGTCTTTATCAGCAACGGAGCTTACAAGCGAAGTCAGTTTGATACTGTCTTTTTGATCCTCAAAAAGTTTTAGCTCCAAAGCTTTATGCAGACGTTCATTCATTTTGTAATTAAATTTTTTGCCGTCGATAGCAAGGGCTCCGATATAATTCATGATTTCTCGTCTAAAGTCATCTTTACGTGATTCGGGAATTTCAATTTTTTCTTCAATCGCACGCATTAAGCGCTCATCTGGTTCTTCATCTTGACCAGTAAACTGATTTCGCACGCGTTCTTTTTGAGTGTAAGCTTTTACATTATCAATATAATTCGCACACAGCCTTTGAAGCGCACTTTCATCCGCACTGATGGCCCGTTGTACTTCAGCTTTAATAATTTCTTCGTACTCTTGCTTAACAACAGCTAACAATTCTTTGTACTCTTGCTTCAACTCCTCATTCGATAATAAAGAATGATGTTTTAAACCACTTTCAAGCTCATTCATCACCATAAATGGATTAACAGACCCGCGATTCATCTGCTGAGCCATAACTAACGAGTTCGAAAGTTTATCTTGAATGTACCTTGGCGAAATTCCATCCAAACCTTCCCGTGTCGTTTCTTTGCGAAGCTCTTTGACATTATCTTCAGTGAAGTTCGCTAAAGTTTTTCCATTGTAAAGTTTGAGTTTTTGCAACCGAGTCAGATTCGCTTTTTTAGGTTTTTCTAAACGAGTTAAAATCGCCCACATCGCTGCGATCTCGATTGTGTGCGGTGCTATCGAAATTCCACGCAGACGTTGTGAATTGAAATCTTTTTTGTAAATATTAATTTCTTGCTTCAAACGCGTGATATAAGGAATATCGATTTTTACTGTTCTGTCTCGTAAGGCTTCCATAAATTCATTGTCTTGTAGTTTACGATATTCAGGTTCATTCGTATGACCGATAATCACTTCGTCAATATGAGTCTGCGCAAATTTTTTGGGTTTAACTCGATGCTCTTGTGAAGCTCCTAATAGATCGTACAAAAAAGCAACATCAAGTTTAAGTACCTCAACAAATTCTATCATACCCCGGTTGGCTACGTTAAATTCACCGTCAAAATTAAATGCGCGCGGGTCCGAATCCGAGCCGTATTCGGCAATTTTTCGATAATTGATATCACCTGTTAGTTCTGTCGAATCTTGATTCTTTTCATCTTTAGGCTGAAACGTTCCGATTCCCACACGATCTGCTTCTGATATATAGAATCGCTTAACTCGCACATGTGATAACACTTTCATCAAATCACCGTTATATTTTTCCATCAGTGATTTGAAAATAAATCTGGATGGAGGGCATAGCTCTCCGACGATTTTCATCCGAAAATGACCGTCCTGGCCGCGATTTATTTCGTCACAAATTGTTTGACGCATTTCTTCGGGAATCAAAAGCAAAGGCTCTTCATTCATTGGCGATGGAAATATTCTGACATCTTTTCCAAACAATCCATCAAGCTTTCCGCTTTCGTCAAACCATTCAAAAGTGAATAGAGCACCTTTTTCCGATCGCGAATAATTTTCTAATCCATTTTTTAACCGACGACAGATCGTTGATTTCGCTGATCCGACAGGGCCGTGAAGTAAGATAACGCGTTTTTCAGTCCCATAACCCAGTGCTGCGGCCTTTAAAACATTCACTAATTTCATCAGTTGAACATCAAGACCAAAAACGGCATCTTTACCGTTGTTATCGATGTCGTCAAAAAATTTGTACCGAATCACATGTTTTTTGAAATCGACATACTCTTCGGTACCCGATTCAACAATCATATCGTACATACGCTGGTAAGCATTTCGGGTAATCTTCGGGTCGGATTTAACTAGATCTAAGTACTCATGAAAAGTTCCTGTCCAGTGGGACGCAACTCCTGAATTTTGGGTTTGCCATTTCTCTACTAGAGACCTGAAGTTAATAGATGACATCGAAACTCCTTTCACTTGATCCGTATCAAGATGAGATTCGGGTGGATCTTCGCTCTATTATGATTATGCACCTAGAAATTTCGGTTAGCGATAGCAAAGCTATTTTAACAATATTTCTTTATAACCTTCTGGTTTTTTCAAGACGAAGGTCTCGGTCTGAGATTCTGCCAACACTTTTTGGTCTTTAAACAGCCAATTCATTTCGAACTGGTTACTTTTAATTTCGATACGTTTTCTAGGCGCCTCTTCATAAGTCCATTTAATCATCAAATTTTTTGGACCTTTACAAATTAAAGGTTTTTGATTGGGGTCAAGTTGACAAATAATCTCATCGGTCTGAGGTGACTCGTCATGAATCGCACGCCAAAGGATTCGTGGATCCAATGCTTGTTTAAAAATTGGATACATTGATTTGGCACTAAATGGACCTTCAAAATAAGTTTGATTTGTGTGAAGAGCGTACTGGATTTTTTGGGGGCTCATCACAACACTAGCGACGCGATAACCGAGCGTGCCTGTCACTTCCAAGCGAATCGCTTTGTGGGGGAATAATGCAATGTCAATTTTTACATTATGTGAATCGCCGGAACTTTTAATTTGAGCTTTAGTTTCAATTAATACCGGAGTCATCGCTGGAATTTGCTGAACACTTTGGGTGCCACACGAAACCAAAACAGTTAAAAAAGAAAAAATACAAATAATCTTAAATTTATGTTTTAACACAGTCTTATTTAAAGATAGAATACAGACTGATGGCAACCATGAAATCAAAACACGTCGTCTTATTTTTGTTATCTTGCGTCTTACTTTATATCAGCGATATTTATGGAAGTTCCCTGATCGCTTTAGCTTTGTTTTTTCAGGTGAATTTATTATTACTTAAAATTCCTTTCACAAAAAAAACTCAAATCATCGCACTCCAATTGTTTGTTTGCTCGATTCCATTATTTTTATTTCTCGGTGGAATACATTCATTTCTTTTTTTATATTACAATGAAGGCCAGTGGCTATTTTTTCTGTTTGCATGCATAATTTCTTTTTCTCTTTGCTTGGTCGCGCACTTTTTGAGCCTGTTCGTCTTCAATAACGTAAAGATAGAAACAAACCATCTTGCTCAAGTCTATCAGAATTCTTTTAATGAAATAAAGAATCATAAAAAAGAAATTCTCTTACAAACTGTCTGTATTTTTATTTTAACCTTTATCCCCGTTATTAATTCCGATTGGAAAATAATTTTTGGACTTACGGCGACTCAGCTTTATTTACGTCGGAAGCATCTGACGCAGGTTTTCTTGTCTTAAGATTTTTTTCAACCGAAGTTAATTTTTGCTCAAGATCTTTTTTCTTCGTCAAATCGGTTTCATTTTCAACGGCTTTTTGAAAAAAATCTTTTGCTTTATCAAACTTTTGAACTTTAGTGTAAACATCACCTAGATGCTCAGCAATAATCCCAACGCTTGGCTGCAATAAATGGGCTTTTTCTAAGACCTCACTGGCTTCTTTAAACTGACCTTTTTTATAAAGAACCCATCCTAATGTATCTAAAATAAATGCGTCACTTCGTTCTTTAGAAACGGCTTTGCGTGCATATTTTTCTGCTTGGTCTAATTCTGTATTCATTTCAGCCCAAGAAAAAGCTAAGTAATTCATAGCTTGAACATGATCTTGTTCAATTTCTAAAACTTTTTTCATGGATTCAATCATTTCACTTTTTAAATTCATTTTGTCTTGTAAAGAGCCTTTGTAAAATAAGACTTGCGCATTTTTAGGAAACTTATTCTGTGCTAAATTAAGAGTTTCAAGCGCCTTATTTAATTCTTTTCTATCCTCTAGAAGCTGTGCCATTAAAAACAAACTTTGCGGATTTTCGGTTTTGACACTAATCGACTCTTTAAGAACTTTCATCGCCACATCATTTTGGCCATTCAGTTTCGACAGATAAGCCGCGTGCAATCGAGCTTCTTCAAAGTAAGAGCTCTGTTGAGTGATTTTCATGTACTCATCAAAAGCATTTTGAAATTGCTTTTTTTCTTCGTAAACAGCAGATAAATAAAATCTGACTTTGTCTGATTCAGGCGCTTGAACAATAATTTCTTGAAGCTTTTTAATCGCTAAATCATATTTTTTTTTATCGATCAAAATCAAAGCCATTTTAAGTTTTACTTGAAGCAAGTCTTCAGAGTAAGCATCTAAAATCTCAAGTTGTTCGTAAGCCAGATCATATTGATTTTTTTCAATATAGTACTGAGACAAAATCTCGGCGACTTTTGGTTGAGGCCCATTCTTTTTTTGAAAATCAACATAAAATTGAAAAGCTTTATCGGCACCTTTTTCTTTTTGAATCAACTGACCCAATAAAGAAACCGATTCAAAGAAATCTGATTTTAATTTAATTGAAGTTCTTAATTCAGCTTGAGCTAATTTGTTTGATCCTTTAGCTGCTTGCTCTAAGTAGACGCGAGCCATGTAATAATGAGCCAAATATTTTGAAGGATACTGTTCTTGTCGAGTCAGCTCTTTAAATTTCTGAATAGCTTTCGTATAATTTTTCATTTCAGAGTAAACGGCACCTAAATACAAAATCGCTTCGGCATCTTGAGGATTTTTTTTAATTAATGAAAAATACTCTTGCTCCGCTTTTTGATATTGATGAGTCGATGTGTAAAGTCCGGCTAATAATAAAATAAGATCACGCTTGTCGGTCGACAGACTTTTTGCTTTTTCAGCCCAATAAACGGCATCGCGATTTTGCCCTTTTTTATAATATTCAACGGCTAACTTTTGCATCAACGTCGGCGCCTGAGGATCATAAACCAAGGCTGATTTAAGTAGTTCAATCGACTCTGAGGATTTACCTGATTGCGATTCCAAGTCTGATTTAAGAAACAACAAATCGGCTTCCGCCTGATTATGAACATTGTCGACTGAGGGAGTTTTTTCATTTTCAAATTCCGTCGGGACACCCAAAGAACTTGGAGCTCGGTTGTGATCATTCAATGCAGAGTCGTAAAATCGGGGCCCTTCACTGGCACAACCCAAAAACAAACTTAGTGAGACAATTAAAAAAAGCTGACAACTTTTAGCCATGTGACTTCCTTTAAAGACCTATCGGTCGACAAGGCTAAATTTCTCGAGTCCAATTTGATTGAAATTTACTCAAATCCAATTAAACTGGACCCTTTTTTATAAATATATTTTTACTTTCAAAAAAAAACTGAATCACATTTAAAAGTCTATAACTATATGTAATAACTTATAATTAGCTTAAACATAGGCTGCCTATAGCTGAAACGTCTGAAACGGTTTTGACTTGTATCGACTTTTAATTAACCTAGCCCCTATTTAGCAGTGTCGAGTTACTTGACAAGGGGTGGCGGCAGAGCTACTTTCCACGTGAATAAATAGGCGAAAAGCTTCAGTTTTAAGCGAAAGAAAGCTGTAAAACAAAAAGTGAAATAAGCCGGTAAATGGAGGCCATTGTGATGAATCAAATGGACAACTTAAACGTTAAACCAAACGTAAAAGTTAAAATTATTAAACGTTATCAAAATCGTAAGCTCTACGATACTCAGCAAAGTTGCTATGTCACTTTAGATGATATTGCAAAAATGATTCGCTCAAACGAAGAAGTTATGGTGATCGACAATAAATCAAAAAACGACATCACTGCTGCTACTTTGACTCAGATTATTTTTGAATCAGAGAAAAAAGCTTCTCAGTACGCACCGCTTTTTACTTTGCGTGAGATCATTCAAAACGGAAACGGTAGCATCTCAAGCTACTTAGCTAAACTTGGCGCTTTCCCAATTGATTACATGACAAAACAAGCAACTGTTAATGTAAACATTGATCGAGTATCAACTGATGATTTGAAACAGAACCTGGAAAATCGCGTAGCAACAGCAGCTCGATTAAATACAGATTCTACTTCAAAAGCAGTTGCTGAAAAAGCAACCGTGTTGCCTGGAATGAATCAAGAGGAAGAAACTCCTAACTTGCCATTACCAAGTAACAATCAAAATTTTAATCAGTAATACATACAATTGAATCAAAGCTTAAAAAAAGCCTTCGAAAAATCGAAGGCTTTTTTTTTACTTAAAATTTATTTTAAACTTCTAAGTAAGATTATTTTTTTCTTTTTACTTTCTGAGCCTAAATCAACAAAATCAAAATTTTCGGTAACTTGTTTATTACGATCGATGCCAATGATTTTTATTTTAGAACTGTTTACTTCACCGTTGAGCCGGATAATTTGAAATGTTTGAGGCAACATAGTCCACTGTCTTAGATCTGCTTTTTCAGAAGCTAGCATAACAAGTCGTGCAATTTCACCAAGCGCTTTATCTTTTTGACGAATTTGATCGGCGACAACCTCTTTAGCGACTCTTGCTCCAACTCGACGAGCCACTAAAGATGCATAGTCGTCCTTTAAAGTTTCAATAGCTGCTTTTTCTACACTATAAATTGGCTGGCTTATATATTTAGTTGAATCGGAATCAATTTCAAGAGCTTGGGTCTGAGAAGAAACAGGCACGAGTTCTGGAAATGCATAATTCCCAATGCGCGCTGTTTTTCTTGGTCCCCAGCCTTGCATAAATAAAATAATCGTTTCATTTTTACTTTTATTTTTAATCATATGAAGCTCTTCATCTGTTGGACTAACTTCTTTAGATAAAATTTCAAAGTCATTATTTCTTCGAGCTAGCCAGCATGCATGCAACATATCCAAAGCAATACCTCGATAACTGGTGTCAATTTTATAAGCTGTTTTATACGAGATACACGCATCATCGTATTTTTGATCCATTTCATAAACAAGCCCCGCCAAATATTGCGAGAAAGAATTTAGCTCGAATTTTTTCTTTGAATCAGAGTTTAATTTATTAAATTTTTCATTGATTCGTCTAACTTCGACTAAAGACTCATCCAGTTGACCTAATTGCAAATAATTTAAAGCGGCAGACGCGTTGATAAATAATTTTTCGAAAGTATCACCTTTATATTGAATCATTTCTTCATTTAGCAATGCTGCACCAGTAATGCGAGTGATTGAATGATAATCTATTTGCTCACTTAATTTATCCGCTTTTAAAAAAATAGAATTACTTTTTTTATAGTCTTTGCAAATCTGCAAAGCAGTCCCGTACTCCATCAGATGAACAAGTTGGTCGCCGTCTTCTTTTTCACTCAGATCTGATAGTAGTTTTAATCCAGCTTCGCATTGGCCACTGACGATTTTTTCTCGTGCAGGTAAAACGCGACTTTGATAAGTCGCGCAACCGTTTAAAACAAAGAATAGGCTGATTCCAATTAAATGAGCTTTCACTTATTAAATTAAATGAAAGATTAAAGTCCGACTGATTTTTTCTTGAAAGACTTACGAATTTGCTTTTGATTTGTCCAACTAATAACACCCGTTTTTAAATTAGTTAAATTTAAAGTAAGCTTGTAGTAAACAGTTTTATCTTTTCCGACTTCTTGAACGATTGAATCAAGACGACCGTTAATAATAAAATCGGCTCCGGTTTGACCGCCAGGCCCTTTTTTAGACTCTTCGGCTACGATGCCTGTATTTTGATAATCGTATTCATTCGAAATATCTTGGCGAGCTTCTTTGTCGATGAAAGCCACTTTACCCGAATTCGTTAAGTCAACTCGAACCATATCCATAATACTTTGAGTATCGATATGTTCGCTTGTTTTATTTTGTAAGTTAGTCACCATGACGATTGGCATTTTACGAGCATTCGCAATCGTTGGATGAGTTGTCATTGAATCGACCATCGATTTTACAGTGACTTGCATGTCAGTTTCAGACCACTGATCGTTCATCAAATTTTCACGATTCACATCATCATACTGACCCTTCACAAAAGCCTGCGGCCCACACGCCGACAGAATAGAAATCAAACCGACGCTTACGACGAATTTTGTAGCTGTATTCATAAAAAACTCCTTCTTTATTTTTTAATTAAGACTTAATAATTTAATGCTAAACGATTTACTTTAAAACGAGAAGCAACCTTTCATCCGAATAATGAAGCGCAGTATACGTTTTAATAGTTAATATATTTGTTTAAAAATTGCTGCTCGGCAAGAGATGTCACCTATTCACAACAGTCTTGTCGCTTTCGATCTTTTGAAACCTTTTTTTAACCCGAACGCTGAAGAGTTTTGGTTACTTAACCTCAACACAGACCTTAAGCAGATTAATATGATTTTGATTGCCAGGGGAACTTTGAATTATTGCCATATTCATCCGCGTGATTTATTTCGGGAAGCTTTACGAGCAAATTCTTTTGCTTTGATCATTGCCCATAACCACCCCAGTCTAGACCCAAGTCCAAGCCCGCAAGATCTTCAACTGACGAAAAAGCTTTGTAAAATCAGCCGCCTTATCGAAATACCGATTTTGGATCATATTATATTTACAAATGAAAAATATTTCAGCTTCAAAGAAAATCATCTAATTTGACGGCAAGACTTCAAATTGATCGATGCTATCTTGAGAAGGTTTTCTGATTGGCGTGATTCGAATAACTGTCAAGTCTTCTGCAAGCTCAATGTGATACCCACCTTTGCGTGCATTTTCGATAAATTGTCTGGCGTATTCGGCCTTGTTTGCTTGATCCATTTGAGCCACATTTGTTTCATTTATAATTTGATTGGAAACTCCATCACGATAGCTCGTCACAGAGGGTTCATTTTTTCGCACTTGCCTTTCGTAAGGAATTTCTGAGGCAAGTGGCTCGGGTTTTTGAGTTATTTGAACAGGCTCTTTAAGCGCCTGTTCAAGAGCTTTTTTTGCGGTGTATTTTTCTTTCGCTATTTGTGCTGTTGTTTCTTGAAGATATTTATTGACGACTTTATCAACATCAACTGATGACATATCTGTCTGATGAACTAGTGCCGGTTTTTTTAAGATCGAATCTTGGTTAAAATAAAAATAAATACCGTAACTAAAAATTAATGTAGCGATCAAAAAATTGAAAAATTTATTTAACTTTCTCACTTTTCTCTTATCGGACTGCAAGGCTCAAAAATTCAGTCAAAAACAAAGACTGTCTTACTTTGATACAAAGTAAAAAAATAAGCACGATGATAAGGTTACTGAGTCACGGGTATAATTACAATAAATTCGGTTCCAACGTTTTTTTCAGAGCGCACTTGGATTTCTCCGCCATGATTTTGTATTATTCCGTAGGAGATGCTTAGCCCCAAACCTGTTCCTTGACCTACGTTTTTTGTCGTAAAAAACGGTTCAAATATTTTTTCTAAAACTTCAGAACTCATTCCTATACCGCTATCTTGAATAGAAATTTGAACGCGCCCGACTTGTTGGACTGAAGCCTTAATCGGCAAGGTTGAGATCCAGATTTGGCCACTTCCTTGAATAGCTTGAACTGCATTCGATAAAATATTCATTAAAACTTGATTGATCTGAGAGGCATAACAAGTGACCAGGGGAATTGTCTCGTAGTGACGGTGTACTTGTATTCGATTTTTGATTTCTCCTTTAAGCAATTCAAGTGTTGTATCTAAAGATTCACGCAAATCGATTTCTTTTAGCTGGGCTTCTTCCAAACGAGAAAAATTGCGAAGCCCCAAAACAATATCGCGCGTTCGCTGAGCCCCGTCTTGGCATGATTTGATCAACTGCGGAAAATCCTTTTTCATATAATCATAATCTAAATCTTCTTTAATCTGCTGAAGACCGGCAGGATTATTTTGTGCGACTTCGATAATTTGAAATAATTTTTCAGAATATTCTTTAAGATGACTTGTATTACTGTAAATAAAGCCAATTGGATTATTCAGTTCATGTGCAACACCTGCAACCAGCTGACCTAAGCTTGTCATTTTTGCAGAGTGTACAAGTTTTGTTTGGGCTTCTTTTAAGTCGTTGTTGGCCATTTCGAGTTCTTTTAATTTTTTCTTTAAATCATTTCGGGTTTGAAATATTTTTAAGCTCATATCATTAAAAGCCGTTGTAAGAAGGCCAATTTCAGTTTTATTTTTAACTGGAAGTTGAACCAGGCTATCGGTTTTCTCGAAAAGTCTAAGACCAATAATCAACTCGTTAATTGGTTTTAAAAACCATTTTGTGCTAATTAAAATGGTTGCCACCAATAAAAAAATGACAACAGTCATAATACTAAAAAAAGTAATATTCACATTTTTTAAAACAGATTGTGAATCTTTTTTTGTAACTCCTAAAGCTATGTAAAAACGTGATCGATCCCAATTTATAGGGTACAGAATAAAGCCGTAAGGCTGATTTTCGGTTGCCGCTTCAAAAAATTTTTCTGAATCTGAACTTTGAAGCACTTTTTCTAAATACTCTTTTGAAACTTTTTGAAAATTTTGACGAGTCGATGCAATGATTTGACCGTTGTCTCTGACTAAAAAAGCTTCAAGCTTTAATTTAGATTTCAGTCGATTTAAAAAAAATTCTTTTAAATCGATAATCTGTTCAATGTAGCCAATCGTTTTTTGATGAGATGAAATAATTTTTGAAAAAAGAATTAAAGAGAGTTTACTGTTTTCGGTGTAATCGACCAAGCCTAACTCATTTTTTTCTTTTAAGTGGCTGAGGTATTTTTCATTGAGTAAGACTTTTCCTGAATTTGCGCCAAACGATCTGACATTTCCTTTATCATCTTTGAAGACGGTCGACAGCAACCGGCCGTCACGGTCATAAAAAGAAAGGGAAGACGCTACTGAAGTCTTGATCCAATCTGATGATAATTCTTGAATTGAATTAGAATCAGTCATAGATAAATTGTAAAGTAGATGAGGGTTTTTAACTAAGCTCAAACTATTTTGTACTAAATTCGAATAATAATCAGCGATCATGAATTCAATTTCTCGACCGTTACCTCTCAGGCGAAGTGAAAGTTCATTATCAATTGCTTTTTCAAATTTAAAAACAGAGTACCAGGCTACAAAAGCTAAAGGGACAACAGAAAAAACCAAAAACCAGACAATTAAAATTGATCTTAAGGAGCTTGTTTTTTCGAAACTATTTTTTTTTTTGCTACTCATGCTCTTTGACCTCGATGATCAGCCTTTTTACTCCGGCGGGCATGAGGCGTGGATGGTTTTCGAACTGAATTTGTAAAGATCCGAATTGAGACAAAAATTCTTTTGCAGCTTCAATATTATTTTCGGGAAGAGTAAAATGATAATAAGAAAGTTTTTCGGACTTTCGCCAGCCCAATTCTACGTCACCGGCTTTTTTGGCACCGATGTCGACAATTTTTTGCGTTATTTTAGGCGTCACTTCGTTAATATCTGTAACCAACAAAACACCCCGGTACAAGCCGCCTGTTTTTTTAGAAATACTGTTCGCAGCAACTGAATCAGGTGCTTTGGCTCCAGTTTTTACTGTGGCTGAAGCAATTGCTATTTGATTTTCACGACCTGAAACTGTTATTTGCTTTTGAATTTCAATTTGAGAACGGGCTTCAAGCGGTAGCTCATTCAAATTAATTTTTTTCCGATCGTCTAAACTGTTCTCGGCGAGGTTTGGTTTAGGTTGAATCTCTTGAAGTACAACGAAGTGGTCACGACTTGTTTGAGATATTTGTTGAATCCATTGGGGTCTAATCATCACAATTACCAAACATAAAACTGACAAGGCGACAGACGTGAATAACGTTTTGTGTTCGATAAAAATATTTTTGAACTGAATCGAATTTCTTTGCGTTGACAATGTATCGCTTGTTTGAATCAACGGTTTTGTGACTTTTTCTTTTTGATTTTCGACTAAACTTCGCATTTGTTCGACGATTTTAGAATATTGTTTTTCAGAAAATTGAAGTTCAGGATAAGTCTCTAATCCAGCTTTAACTTGATTCATTTCTTTTTGTGATAAATTTTTTAAACAATAATCAATCAAACTTTCTTTCGTAAATAAAAAAGAAACTTTTTCCTGATTAAATTTTTTGAGTGCTATCTTATCACTGATGTCTAATTTAGCATTTGTAAAAACCGTTTTTTTAAATGCTTGTTGAAATGAAAAGTAAGTTTTTTCATAAGAAATTTGAAGACTTTCTGATATATTTTGCAAAGTTAATTCAAAAATAAAATATCCAATAAAAATAACCAATTGTTCTTTTTGAGAATTTTTGTAAATCGTTTGCCACTTATCAATGTTTTGATTTTCAAAAACGTGAAAAGACTTATTTGAATTAACTGCTGGAATTTTATCAACAATTTGAGAAAGCTTAAAAAAAACAAAAGCGGTTTTGTTTTTTTTTAATGAATCATCATATTGGCTAACCAATGATTGATAAACATCAAAAGCCTGTGAAGAATTTGGATACAAAAGATGCGTGGCCAGCCAAAGCCGACTTTCAATAGTTAAAGACATAGAACTTATATTAATCAATTGTCAGTTGGCTGAGAAGATCCAGTTGGTCTAAAACTTTACCTGAGCCCATAACCACGCAAGTTAATGGATCTTCAGCAATCGACACAGGTAATCCTGTTCTTTCGCGTAATAAAACGTCTAGGTTTGCTAAAAGAGCGCCGCCGCCAGTCAGGACGATTCCGTTATCAACGATGTCTGAAGCTAGTTCCGGAGGTGTTTTTTCAAGAGCCGTACGGACAGCATCGACAACTTCAGATAAGGGATCCATCAAGGCATCATTAATTTGTGTGCTAGTGATTTCGATCGTCTTTGGAGCCCCGGCAACAAGATCGCGCCCTTTTACTTCCATCGTTTTTTCTTGCTCGAATGGATAGGCATTTCCGATTTTTAATTTAATGGCTTCGGCTGTTCGCTCTCCGATCAGTAAATTAAATTGGCGTCTTACGTAGTTCACAATGGCTTCATCAAATTTATCACCAGCTACTTTGATCGACTTGCAATAAACAATACCACCCAAAGAAATCACAGCGACTCCTGTGGTGCCACCGCCCATATCGACAACCATATTGCCAGAGGGCTCAGTAATTGGAAGGCCGGCCCCGATTGCGGCGGCCATGGGCTCTTCAATCAAATGCACTTCACGGGCTCCTGCAGATTGAGCAGCTTCTTTGACAGCTCGTTTTTCAACTTGAGTAATTCCAAAAGGCACGCAGATAATAATTCGCGGACGAACTAAAGCTTTTTTTTCGCCCATTGCTTTTTGAATAAAATATTTCAACATGGATGATGTAACTTCAAAGTCAGCAATAACACCGTCTTTAATTGGACGAATGGCGACGATGCTGCCTGGAGTTCTTCCCAGCATTTCTTTGGCTTCTTTGCCGACAGCCAAAACACGATTCTGCATACCACGATAATTTTTTTGAACGGCTACAACAGAAGGTTCGTCTAAAATAATTCCTCGACCTTTGACATAGACAAGAGTGTTTGCTGTACCTAAGTCGATCGCGATATCGTTCGAAAAATAATCTGTAAATTTATCAAAAAAAATCATATTAAAATTTCACATCCTGTAAAGTTTAATTCACTCTGTGAAAAGTCTAGGAATTATAAAAAGAGTAGTCAATGCAGATATTTAACGCAAGCCAACAGATTTGCTGGCTTTGTTTAATTTGAAATGATTATTGCGGACCACATTTTAAGTTAACTTCTGTAAGACCGTCTGTCGCATGTAACTCGGTCGCTGTTTTTACATAAGCCGAACTGACTAAAGATGTATTCGTGCTTACACCTTGCGCTGTGAAAGTTATTTGCGCATTATCACCATTATTTGAATCACCAGTGATAACAGCTGACAATCCATCAGCCAATTCAATCGGTGAATTTGTTAAATTAGAATTGTAAGGAAGTGAAATATTAATTTCATTCTTATAGCCACCATCAAGACGAGAAGTTCCACTGCAAACAAATTGAGTTGGAATTTTTCCAGCTACGTTTTTTCTAAACTGAGACTGACCTTTACACGAAACTGTCAGCTTCATGTTGCCGTCATCAGACATAACATCCATGCTTACGTTTTCTCCGGCAAAACCGGATTGGCTTAAGTTGAGTGCTTTATTTAATCCGGAATTTGATAAAGTTAAAGTATCTGAAACATTTCTTACGCCAGACGGAGCATAAATCATCGTTGTTCGACCAAAATTTCCAATATCAAAACCCAAAAATCGACTTCTTAAGTCGAAAGTTTGCGTTCGACGAGAATCAAACGAAATTAAAGTTGTTAAACTTGGAGTTGCAATTTCTTTAGATGTTCTAATGCCTAAAAATTTACCGTTTGCTATTCGACTGGCTTCAAATTTACACTGAACTGTTTTAAAATTCGAATCAACTTGTTGATTCGGAATATTCTGATTGAATCCACCGCCGTTGAGTTGTGATAAAATCGACTGACAATTATTTTGATCATAAGTAATTTGAATTGCTTGTCTTGCATTACAAGTAACGGATTCATTCTGCAAAACTTGCAGTCTTTGGCAAAGGGTGTTGATGTCGGTGTATGTCTGAGAGGATGTGTTACAAGTTCCATTTCCAAATTGGTTTCTTGCAGAACAAATCACTGTGCCGGTTACATTATTATAATTACAGTAGGTGTTGGGATCATTTTGTTGATTCGCAAAAACTTGGCCTTGCGGGCCAGGAACAGTTGGAACCACGGCTTGCTTAGGAGCTGAATCGTTTGAACCACCCCCACCCTTATCACAGGCTGAGACAATTAAAACAGTCGCTAGTAAAAAACTATACTTAAGGGCTTGCTTCATAACGGACTCCTTCTTTTCCAAATGCAATAAAAGCATAATAGATGCCAACTCAAATAGAATTGGATCATTTTGAGAACACATAACTGACAAACTTTTGTACAGTGTCTAGAATTAGTTTCAAACTAGACTTAATTCCATTCATTTTTTTACGAGCGTCATCCGATACTTTTATCATCATGGATGTCATTTTAAATTTACTTACTATGTTATTTAATATCACTTTGGCGGGTGCTGTATTTTTGTTTGCATTTAAATATGTTCAATTTCGTAAAAACAGTAACTCTAAAAATGAATTAGACGCTCTTCAAGCCAAAGTTTCTATGCTTAGAATGGCTCTTAAGTCCAAAGTAAAAAAGAAAGCAAATTCATTTCGCGCAAAATTTGTAAAGCCAATCAATTCAGGAGACTCAATTGATCTTTCAATTTCGGAATTATGCGAAAATAAATTTGAAAAGGGTGAAGACTTTCAAGCTTACTTCGATTTATCAAAACGTATTAACTCTTACGTAAATGCTGAAATGAAATCGAATATTGAAGTTGGAACATCAAACCAAGATGTAAAAAATAAAATTGAAGATTTTATGGGTTCTGATATCAAAAATGAACTTGCAATCATTCGGATTATTAAAGAAATGACGGATACCACAACAAAGTATAATGCTAAAGCCGATAGTTTTAATAAAGCAAATCCGAAGTCAAAAACTTCGCTTTTGGATCCTTTGATTTTTCCTGCATTAGCAGATGTAAGTCGAATTTTTAATGATGATAGCGCGAATCGACTAGGAAAATCTGACCACTTCGATGCAGCCTAGTTAATCCTATATTTTTTTATTTAATTTAGCAAAAATAAATGTGTCTCGATAGTTTCCATTTTCAATATTTTCATCTTTAAGAAAGCCCTCTAAGATATAGTTATTTCTAAGCGCTACTTGCGCTGATTTTTCGTTTTTACCTGAACATCTAATTTCAATGCGGTGAAAACCCGCGTTGAAACATTGAGCTTCAAGCAATTGCACAGCTTCGCTGATATAACCCTTGCCTTGATCTGCTTGATTAATCCAGTAGCCCAATTCGCATCTTGAATGACGCCAATCAATCGAGTGAACTCCGGCATTTCCGATGAACTGATGATTCGACAACTTGTATATTCCATAATCAAATAATGCTTTTTGTTTCCAAGATTCATTCGTCATTTGAATGTAATTGATTTGATCTTGCCTTGATTTAATTTTATCCGGCCATGGTAAAAACTCGTTCAGCTGGCCACGATTTTGATGAATCAAGCTAAACATTTCAGAAGCGTTAACGATTTGGTTTTTAGCCAAACAAATACGCTGACCTTCTATTTTTTCAGGAAAATTTTTAATTGCTGTCATAAGTACACTCTTTACTACTTTAGAAATAGTGCTACTATTTTACAATGTCGAAATTTATTTTAACTCTATTTTTGATGCTTGTAAGCTCAATTACCCGCGCCGAAGTCGCTTCTTCAGTCGCTAATCAGCCACTTCATTCAGATTTTATTGACTACAAAAAAGTAATCACCGAAATACCTAAAACTTCTTTACTGGGGCTTGAAAAAAGTTTTAGTAAAGAGTCGATTCCAAGTTGGGCCACTATTCTTGCATCAACAGCTGTGCTTTATCATAACGATGAAGTAATATTACGTGACGTGCAGCGATCGGGACGCGATTTGGGCTTAGGAAACGATGATAACACGCGGTCAGTATTGTCTGTCGGAGATATCGATCTTCTAAGATTGCCAACTGATAAAGCCTCAGCTTTGTATTTTTTAGGAGACGGCTGGACTCATGTTGGAATTGCGGCTGGTTTTTTATACAATGGTTACTCAAACAACAATTCACGCGCGTTTAACACCGGACTTCAACTTGCACATGGGATGGTTGTATCCACTATTTTTAATCAATTTCTAAAAAGATCGTTTGGCCGAGAAAGCCCCTACGTCAGAACTGAACCTTTCGGAAAATGGAGCCCTTACCCAAGTGTTGCCGAGTATCAGGCCCACACTTCAAGATATGATGCTATGCCAAGCGGTCATGTCATGACGGCAACAATGGTCTTCACAGTTATTAACGAAAATTATCCTGAGTATTCAAACTATACTATTCCGATTGGAATCACATGGGTCAGTTTGCTTAGCTGGCAAATGGTCAACAACGGTGTTCATTGGGCTTCTGATTACCCATTGGGAATTGCAATGGGTTTTGTTTTTGGTCACGCAGCTGCTCAGATGGGAAAAAAGTCTGAAGAGTCCAAGGCGATCAACGAAAAAAAATGGATGATCCTACCTAGCTCAAATTCTGAGAGTCCTGGTTTGACGTTTTTGTATAATTATTAATCGATTAACAAGCAGACGATCTTTTTGATGATTTTTTCTTGAGTCGTATTCAGATTTTTGAAGAACTTTTCTTCAACTTTTTTGGTTGTTTGATGGCAAATTTGAATGGCTTTTTCTCCAGCTCGTGTCATTTTAATATTCTTAATACGACGATCTTTTAAGTCTGTCATTCTTTTGAGATGTCCTGTTTTTTCAAGATGATCTAGCAACTTAACCATACTTGCTTTATCGATGCCCAATTCATCACCAAGCTGAATCTGGCTGATGGGTCCACTTTTTTCAAGAATCTTTAAAATACCCAAATGATGAGTCTGCATTTTATGTTCGCTTAATGCTTCGTTCATCAAATGACGGTACTGAGCGCTGGCTTTAAATAAACAATACCCAAAATATTCTTTTAAAGCGGGGTGAACTTTGGTCTCGTCTTTAAATTGGACCGGGATTGTTTTATGCTGTTTGGCTGTTTTTAACATTCAATTATTGTTTTAGTAACAAATCGTTTGTGTTGCAAACTATTTTTAGATAAGAATAAAGTCATTGAGGATTTTATGCTAAAGATGATTTATTTTGTTTTGTTTGTGATTTTTAATTCAAATTTTGTAAAAGCCGAAACTGTCGAACTTAAATCTCTTATTCAAGAGGCCTTAAGTGAATCACCCAGTCTTCATAAATCTGAAGCACTGTATGATGAGGCCTCTTGGAAAAAAGTAGAAACTTTGCAGGGATTTTTACCCAGCTTATCAGGATCAGTTAATTATCTGACAGATAAAAAGTATATGTTACTTGATGTGAACCTAGGTGGAAATCCCGCTTCGATCGCACAAGTCGTTCCCACAACTTTGTACACTTTGACGGCGACTTTGCCTTTGTTTGATGGGTTCAGCAGCACGAATCGTTATTTGTCTGGACGAAATCAGGAGCAATCTTCACTACATGAATTAGATTGGGCTCGATTCAATATACAAAAACAAGTGACGTTGCAATTCTATAAAACTTTGGCGGCACAAGCTTTAAAAGAAGTTTCTGAACTTAATTTAAAAACTCTGATGGATCACTTAAAAGATGTCCAAGCATTAAAAAAAGCAGGAATTGCAACAAGCTATGAAGTTTTGCGTGTCGAAGTTCAAGTTTCTGAAGCTAAATCTGAATTGCTCAATACAAAAGATAATTACGAACTTTCAAAATATAGATTAGGTGAAATTTTAGGTAAAGAAGTCGAAACGCGTGATGTATCTGGAAAATTACCTGTTTTAAGTTCTCAAAATATTGATCAAGTTAGCCAGTCAAACATTGATCAGCGCAAAGATGTATTAGCGCTTAAAGAAAAAGTAGATTCTTTAAATAATCTTTCTGATTCTTCAAATCGATATTGGGTTCCAAGAGTTTCTGCTTTCGGGCAGTATCAATACTATAATAATATAAATGATGAGTTTTCAGACTCTGCTAAATTCAGAGAAGCTTATCAAGTTGGTCTAAACTTAACTTGGAATATTTTTGATGGAATGAGTTCAATAGCAAAGTCACATCAAGCAGCCGCGCAAGCACTTCAAATTCAAAATACATACAAAATAATGCAAGTTAAAGCTAAGCAAGACTTTCAGTTTTGGAAAAGAAAATTTAATTATTTTAAAACAGTGTATGAGTCACGTTTAGCCGATGTTGAAAAATCAACCGAAGCAATTCGTCTTTCAAAAGAAGGGCGTCGAGCTGGAACGCGAACGACGACAGATCTATTGGATTCTGAACTGGATCTTTTTCGTTCACGAGCTGGCCAAGTTAATGCTCAAATTGGAGCTATTGAATCATTAATTAATTTAGAACTTGCAACAGGTCAGACACTTTACGATTTTAACTAAAGGGAAATTTATGGGTAAAAAGAAAAAAATTATATTAACCGTTTTAACTTTGGCTGCACTAATCGCGATTTATTTTATTTATGAATATTTAGTTTATGTCGAAACTGACAATGCGCAAGTTGAAGGGCATTCAGTTTTAATGTCAGCCAAAGTTCCGGGTTACATTAAAGCTGTTTTTGCAACTGATGGAAAAAAAGTAAAAAAAGATGAAGTTTTAGTACAAATTGATGACCGTGACTATAAATCGGCACTTGATGCGGCTCATAGTGAAGTTCTGTCTTTGGAAGCTCGCAAAAAAGATGCAGAAAAAAATTATTATCGGATTAAAGAACTGCTTGCGAAATCTGTCGTTTCGCAACAGCAATTTGATTCAGCCACAGCTAGTTACAATGAAATTAAAGCTAAATACGATTCGGCCGTTGCTCGAGCAACTCAGGCCGAAATTAATTTAGAACACACACAAATTAAAGCCCCTGCAGACGGAATCATTGCTAACAACTCAGCCGAAGTGGGCCAACTTGCCAATGCTGGTGCGGCTTTGATTGGTTTTGTCAGCTCTGAAGCGCGTTGGATTACTGCAAACTTTAAAGAAACAGATATCTCTGATATCAAAATTGGAAATAAAGTTGAAATAAAAATAGATGCGATGTCAGGCCAAAAATTAGCTGGAGAAGTTGAAAGTATTAGTTCGGCGACAGGCTCAACTTTTTCGCTGTTGCCGCCTGATAATGCCACAGGTAATTTTACAAAAGTTGTTCAGCGCGTTCCTGTTAAAATTAAAATTATTAATTTAACAACTGATCAAATCGATCGTATGCAAACGGGTCTATCAGCCATAGTTAAAGTTCATATTCACTAATTTACTTTTAGGGAGTCGTCTTGAGTCGTGAATCAAAATTAATCGTTTTCGTTGCTGTATTAGCATCTTTACTAGAAATAATAGATACTTCTATCGTCAACGTGGCACTTCCAACAATGATGGGAAATCTGGGCGCAACGCTTGAAGATATTTCTTTAGTCATCACAGGTTATGCGATTGCTAACGCAATTATTTTACCAGTCTCTGCATGGCTTGGTGATCGTATCGGGCGCCGACCTTATTTTTTGGGTTGTATTATTTTATTCACGCTGACTTCAGTTGCTTGCGGATTAGCTCCGAATTTAGCTACGTTGACTGTTTTTAGAATTTTTCAGGGTTTAGCCGGCGGCGCTTTGCTGCCCACTTCACAAACCTTGATTTACGAGCAATTCCCCAAAGAAAAAGCAGGTATGGCAGGAGCCATTTTTGGTATGAGCGTTATGATTGGACCAACTTTAGGCCCCGTCATGGGCGGCTACTTAACGGATCATTTTGGCTGGAGATCAATCTTCAATATTAACTTACCGCTTGGAATATTGGCTTTGTTTATTGGAAGCTTAGTTATTTTTAATGTCAAAAAAGATTCTCAAAACGAAAATTCTCCGAAACCTCCACTTGATACAATTGGAATAGGCCTTATGGTCGCAGGCATTGGATGTTTGCAATACGTTCTTGAAAGAGGCGAATCCGACGATTGGTTTTCGTCAAACGCAATTATTATTAATGCCTTAGTTGCAACAATCTGTTTACCTTCATTTGTGTGGTGGGAATCTAAAGTTAAAAACCCCATCATCAACGTCAGATTATTCAAAGATGCTGTCGTTCAAAGTGGCGTGATGATGATGGCCATGCTTGGATTTTTTCTTTATGGAGTCGTGTTTTTACTTCCGGTTTTTTTAGGTCGAGCTTATCACTATGATGCAACTCAGATCGGAACTTTTTTTATCCCGGGTTCGCTAATCACAATGGCAATGATGCCTTTTATCGGTAAAAGAATGCAAGCTGGTACAAATCCAAAAATTTTAATCGCGACTGGTTTTTTACTGCTTGAAGTCTGTCTGTACACAATGACAAAGTTTTCTCCGTTATCTTCAAAATCAGAAATACTATTTACACTTTATGTTCGTGGATTTGCATTAGCATTTTTATTTGTTCCCATTAATTCATCGATTTTAAGTCAGTATTCTGGAATTCAACTTGGACAAGTGGCCGGCCTTTTAAATTTGTTCCGACAAATTGGAGGAAGTACAGGAATTGCTCTAGTGGCTACTTTACTCAATACAAAGAGCCATCAAAATTACCAAGATCTTAGCAATCATATGAGTGCGTTGAATCCACAAGCTCAGTCTTTTATTTCGAATATGAAATCAGCGATGAATTCTAAATTAGCTTCAGATGTAGGTAGTAACGGAAACGCTTCTGCGGCATTACAAGTTCTTTACTATAAAACTCAAAACCAAGTTTTTATGATGACGTTTATCCAACTTGTTTACATTATGATGTTTATTATGTTGATCGCAATTATTCCGCTTTATCGACTCAAAATCAAAAAAGGGCCCGTTAAAGTTATTAATGAACACTAAGACGATCTTTGATTAAACTGAATTTGTTGTTCAACCATATAGTCAAAAACTCTTAATAAATTTTGATGTTCCTTTTTAACGCTGTCAAAACCCTGACCCGGCCCGACCAAATCAATCACTTGATAAATCGCTTCGATCGTTGACAAGCAGACAGGGTTTGGCTGTTTGCGAACACGAAAACGTGAAACTTCTGTTGGTGTAAATGATATTCGCGGCAAATTTTGAAGATTCTGACTTTGCCTGAGCATTTGACGAGCCGTGGCCCAAGTGCCGTCAATCACAAATACCGTCAGCTTTTTATTTTGTGGAAATAAATATTTTTTTTGTTGAGAACTTAAATTCGATAAGTTTTGCGAAATCTTACTGGGGTACAAAATCACACAGTGATTTTTTTCGTCTTGTAAAATTTTATTGACGACCAAGTCTTCAGAGTAATTATGACCCCGAATTAAATAAGATCCTTGTAAACACAAATGTGACATTCGACCTGTTGCGATTCTTCTGTGAAATTCAATCGGATGAATTAAAATCACAAACTGAATACATGGGTCAAATTTGACGACGACATCACAATAACAACTAAATTCAGGATGCATACATGTCGTACATAAATTTCTGTAGACTGGAGCCTGTAAATTTAATTTATTTCGTTGATTTAAAAAGTCTTGAAGATTTAATTTTTTTAACATGAATTATATTTTACGGTGTAAAATGAAATATCGTCATCGACGTCGATTATCTGGCTAAAAGAACTAGACTTTTAAACATTCATTTTGAAATATAGATTCTCATGAATAAAAAAAATCTTGTTCAACACTTGGCCGAAAAAATTGCAGAAGAGCTAAAGGCCATCACTCAAGCCGCTTTGGCCACTTATGATATTGCGACCCATGAAGACAATAAACCAGAAAACAAATACGATACGCGCGGCCTTGAAGCTTCTTATCTAGCCGGAGCGCAAGCCCAACGCGTTTCCGAAATGAAAGAAGTTTTAGCTATTTTTCAAAATCTGCCGATTCAACATTTTAATTTGTCCAGCCGAATAGGCCTCACTGCGCTGGTTGAAGTTCTTTTAAACGATAAAGCCAGCTTTGTTTTGATCATGCCCAAAGGGGGTGGCCAAAGCGCCATTTTTGAAGGTCAAACGGTTCAAGTGATCACCCCCGAAAGCCCCCTGGGCCAAGCACTTTTAAATCGCTCGGTCGGAGACTGGGTTGACGTCGTACTGGGGCCACAGCGTAAAGAGTACAAGATAATATCTATCTGTTAAAAAAAGCCCGACTTGAATTTGCTGCCCAGACCAAGTAAATAAATCTTTTAGAAATTAAATATTTGGTGGGTTAAATGATTAGCACAAGCAATATCAGTCTTCGATTTGGCGGACGTAAACTTTTTGACGAAGTGAATGTTAAATTTACTCCCGGAAACTGTTACGGATTAATTGGCGCAAATGGTGCTGGTAAATCAACTTTTTTAAAAATCTTATCAAAAGAAATCGAACCCAATACGGGCGAAGTCATCATGCCAAGTGATCAAAGACTTTCCGTTCTAAAGCAAGATCACTTTGCTTACGGTCAAGAAATCGTTTTAAAAACGGTTCTGATGGGAAATGAAAAGCTTTATAAAATCATGACTGAAAAAGAAGCCCTTTACGCCAATCCTAATTTCTCCGATGCCGACGGAGAAAAAGCGTCTGAACTTGAAATGAAATTTGCAGAACTGAACGGCTGGGAAGCTGAATCTGAAGCGGCTACAATGCTGGCGGGCCTGGGCGTTCACGAAGATCTTCATCAAAAACAAATGCAAGATCTGACAAGCTCAGAAAAAATTAAAGTTTTACTGGCTCAGTCCTTATTCGGTCAGCCCGATATACTTCTTCTGGATGAGCCGACGAATAATTTAGATATTTACGCCATCCAATGGTTGGAAGAATTTTTATTTAATTTTAAAAATACGGTTATTGTTGTTTCTCATGATCGTTATTTTTTAAATAAAGTTTGTACTCATATTGCAGATATCGATTTTTCAAAAGTAACAACATACACAGGCAACTATGATTTTTGGTTACAAGCCAGTGAATTAAACCAAAGACTTTTATCTGATCAAAACAAAAAAAGTTCTGACAAAGCAGAAGAGCTTAAAAGCTTCATTGCTCGGTTTAGCGCGAATGCTTCAAAATCAAAACAAGCTTCGTCTCGTCAAAAGCAACTTGAAAAGCTCACGTTTAATGAAATGCCTGTTTCAACTCGCAAAAGACCATTTGTGGGCTTTGATTCCATCAGAGAAGCGGGCCAAGATATCCTTACGGTTGATCAGATCACCAAAACATTTAATGGTGAAACTCTTTTAAAAAATGTCAGCTTTAGTCTTAAAAAAGGAGACAAAGTCATACTGCTAGGCCGCAATGATTTAGCTAAAACTTACTTAATGGATATTCTTGCGGGAGACAAACAAGCAGATTCGGGTTCTTTTTCTTGGGGTATAACAACCACGCAAAGCTATTTTCCAGCTGATAACAGTAAATATTTTGAAGACGACCCAATGACTTTAGTTGATTGGTTACGACAGTACTCGGCAAAAAAAGAAGAGACTTTTATTCGTGGATTTTTAGGTAAAATGCTTTTTGGAGGCAATGAATCTTTAAAAATGTCGAATGTTTTATCTGGAGGCGAAAAAGTCCGATGTATGTTGGCTAAAATGATGTTATCCGGCGCCAACGTATTAATGTTGGATGGTCCAACAAATCATTTAGACCTCGAAAGCATCACATCCGTAAACGAAGGCATCAAAAGATTTAAAGGCACTGTCATTTTCACATGTCACGATCATGAATTTATACAAACGACCGCAAATCGTATCATTGAAATCGGCGACGACGGCTCTATCAAAGATGATCGCTACACAACATACGAAGACTACATCGAAATAAACAAGCCTAAAGGCAAATAAAAAACCCGATTTTTTCAAATCGGGTTTCAATAAAAAATCTAATTTTTTATTTAGAGACTAGTAACGGTTTCTACCGCCGCCACCGCCACCAAAGCCACCACCGCGGCTGTTGTTGTCACGAGGAGCCATTGGCTTCGCTTCATTAACAGTCATAGCGCGTCCACCGAATTCAGCTCCGTTGTACTTGCTGATTGCTGATTGTGCTTCTGAATCAGAAGACATTTCAACAAAGGCAAAACCTTTTGAGCGACCAGTTTCACGGTCTGTGATGATTTTAACTGAATCAACAGTTCCGCATGCAGCGAAAGTCTCGTTTAAATTCTCTTCAGTTGTTGTGAATGGCAAATTGCCAACGTATAATTTTTTTCCCATGTAAACCTCCTATAGGCTGGGAGCCGTTCAGAGGACAAAGGCAAAATGCACAAAGACTCAGAAACAAGCAATCAATTGAATTACGAGTCTATATGATCGTATTTAATTTGGCTACGATAATCTTACTAATGACTTATTTTCGGTAAAATGTCGTCTCTTTTGAATCTAATACGAATTGAAGCCGCCTTTACTGCAGCGTTTACAAGTCAAAATAACTTTTTAGGTTTTGTCCTAGTCTTGAGTCCTGCCTTGATTATTTGGCCTTACATCATTTTTTATTGTTGTTAAAATAAAAACATGAGTAGGTTTATCTATGAAATGGCAAAATGAAAGTTTTTTTGAATTATCCCAAGATTTACTATTCGTTATAGATTTTGATAATATTATTTTAGAAGTTAATTCAGCCTGTGACAAAATACTGAGTCGGGAAAAAGAAGAAGTCATCCAACTTCCAGTTCTTGAATTGATCCATCCACAAGATATTACCCTGACTTTAAATGAGTTTTCGAATAATTTAAATAATGGAAAATCAACCAACTTTATTTGCCGATTTTTACATAAAGATTCAAGTTACCGCTGGATGAACCTCAATGTTTCTGTCGATTTTAAAAATAAATTAAAATATGTAGTTGCACGTGACATAACAGATTCAAGAAATGCAGAAGATGAATTACATAGAGTTTTCAACAACATCCCTGCACTAATAGGTCACTGGGACAAAAATCTTATTAATAAATTTGCCAATACAGGTTATGCGGATCTACTTGATAACAGCCCCGAAAATATCAAGGGAAAACATATTAAAGACATTTTGCACGATCGAACTTACCAAAAAAATATCAGTTTCATTAATCGAGTTTTAGCAGGTGAAAGTCAAGTTTTCGAACGTGAAAAAATTCTAGAAGATGGCAGCTTACGACATATTTTTGTTAGATATATTCCTGATATCAAAGAAAACTCGGTTGTGGGTTTTTTTGTTGTTGCCACTGACATCACCGTTTTAAAAAATTTAGAAAAAGAAAGACGTGACACAGAAACTAAACTTATCGCATCGGCTAAAATGTCATCTCTGGGTGAAATGGCCGGTGGAATTGCGCATGAAATTAACAACCCCCTAAGTATTATTTATGGAAAAACGGGTCAAATAAAAAGAAAACTTGAATCAAAAAACTTTGATTTATCGAACGTGTTAAATGAACTTTCTAAAATTGAAATAATGTCTGATCGAATATCTAAGATTGTTAAAGGTTTATTATCTTTTTCAAGAAACTCCGATGAAGATACATTGAGTCCGTGTTCCATCGTACAGATTATCGAAGATACGTTAGAGCTTTGCAGCGAAAAATTTCGTCATAGCGGTATTCAAATAGACTTAAAATTTGAAGAAAATATTCAAATTGAATGTAGAGCATCGCAAATTTCTCAAGTGATCATGAATTTACTGAACAACGCTTATGATGCAGTTGAAAAGCTGGATGATCGATGGATCGAAATCAAAACGATCCTAGTCGGACAATTTCTAACTCTAACAATTACGGATAGCGGTTCCGGAATATCGCAAAACATTCAAGAAAAAATCATGCAGCCGTTTTATACCACTAAAGAAATTGGCAAGGGCACTGGCTTAGGTTTAAGTATTTCGAAAGGTTTAGTTGAAAAACATCAGGGAACTTTAGTCTACGACCAATCCTGTGAAAATACTCGATTTATCGTCAGTCTTCCTGTAAAGCAGTCTTATAAGGAAGTTAAATCAGCATGAATATTCTGGCAGGTAAAAAAATATTAATTGTCGATGATGAAGAACTTCTGCGTGAAATTTTAATGGAAGAACTGGGTTTTTATGGGGCCGAAGTCACTGGGGCCGAAAATGGAACGGACGCCTTCGAGCTTATTCAAAAAAATAAATTTGATGCGATAATAACGGATGTCCGCATGCCCGGCGGAAACGGATTGATTTTAATCAAAAATATAAATGAAAAAATCAAAGATCTTCCTAAAATTTTTATTTGCTCGGGCTATAATGACATTAGTCCCGAAGAAATTAAAAGCCTGAATATTTCTTATTCATTCACGAAGCCTTTCGACCGCCAAAATTTTATTGAAGTTATTAGTCAAGCTTTAACGAATGTACGAAAAATTAATTTTTAATTAGTTCGGAGTGCTCCAAAACGAACGATCTTTTATTAATTTTTTTGTTTCGACGTGGGCCGGAGTTCCAGAACCACTCCAACGCATTGTTTGGTACGAACCTGTTCTTAATTTTTCAGGAATAATTTCTACATCGATCACAGCGTTGTATTTTGAACGAACTGCACGAAATGCCATCTTCATAATAAGTTCGTCGCGATCGGTACAATCTTTTATTTCGTATTTTTCTTCAACCCGTTTAATTAAACGAGTTTCTTTTGATTGAGTCTTATCAAAAATAAGAATCTCTTTTGCTTGAAGCACAGTTTGATTGTACTCGTTTAAATGAGATTCAACTTCTGAAGAAAAACATGTCGCGCAGTAAACCTGGTGTCTTAAATTTTTTGGAGTATGTGTTAAAAAAGAAAAAGTATCTTCGTCTAAAAAAGAAGTGCAGTTTTTGCAAAGTGAACAGGCGCATACACCGCAGGATAATTGTGCTTTAGGTTTTTGGCAGACTGAGCAAATTTGTTTTTCCATATGGCTTTAATATCACATACTAAATTG
This sequence comes from Bdellovibrio sp., assembly GCA_043747435.1. Taxonomy (GTDB): domain Bacteria; phylum Bdellovibrionota; class Bdellovibrionia; order Bdellovibrionales; family Bdellovibrionaceae; genus Pseudobdellovibrio. The sequence continues at coordinate 36,354 of JAYTPD010000066.1, forward strand.
GAATCGTAGAGTTAATAATAAGATGAAAAAAATGCTCTTATGTTTCCAGACAAGGAAACAAAGTCTAATTATATTAGGTATTTACAAAATTCGTCATTTTAGATCAAAACTGATTTTTCGAAGATTATGGTTATCATATCCCTTTGGATTACGAATTAAATATTTTTGATGTTCTTCTTCAGCCTCGTAAAAGTGAGTTAGGGGCATCACTTGGGTGACGATCGGCTTAGTCCAAGCTTTTGATCTTTCAACTTTTTCGATAAAATTTCGAGCTGCTTTTTTTTGTTTTTCATTTTGATAAAAAATGGCAGATCTGTATTGAGTTCCTCTATCATGACCTTGTTGGTTCAGCGTAGTCGGATCATGCATTTTAAAAAAAAGATCGAGTAGTTTTTCGTAACTTATTTTTTTAGAATCAAAAATAATTTCGACAGATTCGGCATGTCCCGTTTGACCGGTCGTAACCTCGTAGTACTTTGGGTTTTTAGTTTTGCCACCTGTATAACCCACACCAGTTTCAGTGACTCCGGGTAGCTTTCTAAAAAACTCTTCCACACCCCAAAAGCAACCTGCGGCAAAGACCGCTTTTTCACAATAAGCATTTAAAGAGATTAAAAAAATAAAAAAACCTATCAAATATTTCATGAGGGTGGACCTTTGGGCTCATACTGAATATGAGTTTGCCTTTCATCGTCATTCAGAACTTGGGCGAGTTGCGCAACGCCTTGTTTCGAAAGACTAATTAAGGACTTATCATCTTGACGTACTTTGTATTGCTCTAAAATCATAATTTCGTCGTGCGTTTTAAATCTTTCTATTATTCTTCCGGCTTTATCTTCTGGATAGCCCATTTCAATCAAAATATCTTTCGTAAAATGAACGCTCGAATCAAAAGTTTCACGCTTAATATTTTTGATTCCTAACTCCATTAAATTGAATGCATGCCCTCGGTTTCGTGCTCGTGCAAAAATTTTAATGCTTGGATAATTTTTTAAAGCTTCAACTGTTTTTAGCGATTGATCGACATCATCAATTGCCAATATAAAATATTTTGCATTTGCAACGCCCGCTGATTCAAGCAGATCTGACCTGGAAGCGTCTCCGTAGTAAACTTTGTTACCAAAACGGCGTACGAGTTCGATTTGATTTGCATCGTGATCAATAGCCACAAAAGGAATTTCTTGAGCTCTTAGGATACGACCTATAACTTGTCCGAAACGTCCGAAGCCAGCTATAATAACTTCAGGCGACTCGTCTTTGATTTCATCATACTTGGGAGTTTTTTTAATCTTTTTGCTGACAAAATCGTTTAACATCATAAACAAAGGGTTAAGCGCCATAGATAGAGTGATGATCGCAGTTAACAAAGGTAAATAGCTATTTTGTGGTAATCCCGACTGTGCTATTAAACCAAAAATAACGAAAGCAAACTCTCCACCCTGGGCGATCGATAGTGCCATCATTTTCGAGTTATGATGATTCATTTTTAAAATGCGGCCCACAAAATAGATGATTAAACCTTTAGAAACTAAATAAATAAGAGCTAAACTTAAAATTAGAATTGGACGTTCAATAATTAATTGAATATTCACTCTCATTCCGACAGCTATAAAAAACAGTCCCATCAGCAAACCTTTAAAAGGCTCGATGTTTGTTTCTAATTCGTGACGGTATTCAGAGTCAGCCAATAAAACGCCCGCTATAAAAGTTCCCAAGGCTGCCGATAAGCCCACTTTCAACATTAATGAAGCGACGCCTAAAACGATAAATAGAGTAACTGCAGTAAAAACTTCTCGAGAACGAGTAGACGCGATCACACGAAAAAGTGGCCTCATCAAGTAACGACTGACAAGAATCAGCAAAAGAATGATAGCAAAAGCGTACAACGTATTGATGGATTGAACTTCAGCTTTTTCGGTTGCCTGAGATAACAAAAGAGCCGGAATAATCGCTAAAGCTGGAATGGCCATTAGATCCTGCATCAGTAAGATTGAAAAACTGTTGCGCCCAAATTCTGTATTAAATAAATTTCTTTCAGTTAATGTCTGAACGGCATAGGCCGTTGATGATAAAGAAAGTGAAAACCCAACTAGCGCTGAAAAAAGTAGATTGAGCCCTAAAAATAATCCAATAACTGTAAAAACAACTGAACAAAATAGAATTTGAAGTCCACCAAAACCAAGAAGATGTTTTTTCATTGACCACAGCTTGCGGGGCTGTATTTCAAGACCGATAATAAACAAAAGAAGTACAACTCCAAGCTCTGAAAAATGCAGAATACTTTCAGAGTCTTTGATCAGCTTAAAGCAATAGGGTCCAACCAGAATTCCAGAAATCAAGTAGCCAAGAATAGATCCAAAACCCAGCTTCTGAAAAAGTGGCACCAGTAATAGAGCAGAAGTTATAAATATAAGAGCTTGTTCGGTAAATGAATTCATGACTACTCCGTTTCAAATCACCTAAAAATTCAGATTCAAATTAAGTCTTACACCAGCCATCCCTTTGAATTTATTCTTTTTTTGAAATTCCAGTTGAGGAATGACTTGAAAATCTAAGATCTTTTTATAAATTTGCTGCTCATATGAAAATGCAAAAACGTAACTTTCTAAATGATACTGGTCTCGATTATTTGAAGTGAAAATTAAGCTGTAACTAAAATAAACTTGATTTGAGTAAACCTGGCCAATCGCAAGACCGTTGTTAACGGTGTACATATGAGGTTTTTCAAGATACTCGCCGTCATTGATTAAACTTAATGAATATATTTTTGTAAGCTCAAAATGAAAATTAAATGCGTTATAAAAACCGGCTCCTTTATCTGCGTCTGCAAATAATTCTAATTTTGGGTTAAAGTTAAATAATTTATATTGATCAACAAATTCAAATAAGAGTGAATGAGATAATTTAATTGGATTTTGCAATGTGACACGAGGCTGAAAGGCGACTTTAACTCGGCCTAATTTTTCGAAAAGACTTCCAGAATTTGTGTATTTTTTTTCAGTTTGATTATCATTTAAATTAGCACTGACGACTTTTCGATTATTTTCTTTGTCGTCTGTTGATGTAAATTTAAGTTGCAGGAACTCTTCTAAATTTGGAAATCGAGGATTAATGCTGATACTAAACGTATTGACAATCGGTTGACCTTCAGTAGAAAACGACGAGTTTTGTAGCTTAATTTGTGTATTATTTTTTTGAGTAGATACTTTTTTACCGACAAGATATAAGTCGATTTTTTCAGCCATGCGATCAAGCCAATTTGATATCGAGATATTATTCTGAATAAATTTTTGCTCTAAAGTTTCTTCTTTCTCGGCTATCGCATTTAAGCTATAGAAAAAAAAAATGAGAGTAAATAATGATTTTAAATAGACTAACCGATTCATTGATCTTAATCTTCCATCATGAATGACTATTTAAAAAGCTTTTTTTGTCTTTTGTTTTTATATTCAACACAATTACAAGCTTATGTGCCCTCTGAGGGAAATATAACTGCAAGCTTTGGTCTTTTTTTATATAAAACTAATTTTTCTGGAACTGACCAACTACCCAGCTCACCGATTCTAGGTGATTTTAGTTTTATTACAAATGGTGACCTTAACGATGTTGGCAGTCTTGAAATTGGTTTGCTGCACATGAATAAAATATATTATCGAAACTTAAAAAATAACGACTTAGCAGAAAAAACTGAATTGATTCAAATATCAATGGGCTATCGACGTTGGTTGAACGAAGTTTCGTCCATAGGGCTGGGATTTTACGGTGCGTATTCTCTGGGGGATTACAAAATTATGCACAGTGACTCGAATATTGATCTTGAAATTGATACTTCAGCGCGTGACACAATTGAATATGGATTGGACTTATCTTTTCAAAATGAAATTTGGCATCAAAACGATGAAGCTGTCACAGTTGATTTGCGTTATGCCTATTCGATCTCAAATAAAGAAAATGAAAAAGGCGACCACTACGGAGTTCTGCTAGGCTATCGTCGAGTGATTCAAGAAAAAAACTCTAAAGTTAATTCTTCTGAAAATAAATAATCGTCTTAAAGTGAGAATTTGTATCTAAAATACATCTTTATTAATATTTTTAAACTCCGAAAAGTAAATGAAGAGATTGTCTTACTTTCAGGAGGCTTAGATTGAAGCAGTGGATTGTTAAACTTATTAATCAACTTGATATCGACTTATTACCGCAAATTTCTGAAGATAAAGCGACACTACTTTATATTATCGACACTTATAATAAACATCTATTTGAAATTGAAAATCACTCGGTTCGTCGAGTCCGAGAAAAACTTGATAAAATGTCGAAAGCGTTGATCTCGACGGATAAAAAAGAATTAGAAAATACGCTATTTGAAATTCGACAATTTTTTTCGAGTTATCGAATTGATGAATACACTTATATCCAAAATACTTTTGACGATTTTAAAAGAATTGTTTGGGATTTCGCCGACCAGCTCAGTGAAGATATGGAATTTGAAAATAGCAAAGAAAAAGGTATTGCGGACAACCTTAAAAATCTTAAAGAAGCTGTTGAATCAAATTCACTTGATCAACTGCGACTTAAATCTCGGGAATTTATTAATTCATATGTTGATTATCAAAATCAAAAGAACGAAATCCGAGTCAAAAGAATGTCTTCTGTAAAAAAAAACTTGCACACAATGAAGCGTCAACTTTTAGAAGCCAACAATAGTTTGAATTTTGATCATTTAACATCAGCTCACAATCGTAAAAGCTTTGAAGACTACGTAAAAAAACTAGTTCAAATGAATAAAATATCAACGGGTCAGTACAGCCTGATCGTTCTTGATATCGATTTTTTCAAAAAAATTAACGATTCGTATGGGCACGATATTGGAGACTTTGTCTTGAAGGAATGCGTGGGTCTATTGCGAGAGGTCTTCGACCGCGAGGACGAAATGATCGCTCGTATAGGCGGAGAAGAGTTCGCTATTGTTCTGCCGAACACATCGATCGAGCACTGTGTCGTTCGAGCTGAACAAGCGTTAAGCCGGGTCAGAAACGAAGTTTTTATACAAGGTGATTTGAAAATTCAATTTACTGTTTCCATGGGCGTGGCCCAACTTCTTGAAAAAGAAGGCCCTTCAGAATGGCTTAAAAGAGCTGATTTAGCTTTATATCAATCAAAAAACACCGGTCGAAACAAACACACCATTGCTTCGACTTTATTAAAGACGGCTCGTGTAGCGTAGTCTAAAGACGATGAGTTGCTTTTAATTCACAGCTTATAACCTAACACTGTCTAAGGATTTATAGACAGGTTACACCTTAGACAGGTGTCAAATTTAAAATAAGCCCTCGACGAGCTGGCCCCCGCCTTGCTTTGTATCGTGTCACAAATGACAAACAATTTTATCGGTGGGGAAAAATGAAAAAATTCATTTTAGGTGTACTTTTGTTCTTATGCCAAAAAAGTAAAGCAGCTATTCCGCAATTGGATTATTCTTTTACAAAAAATAAAGATGTTCAAATTGCTGTGATCGATACAGGAATTGATATCAATCATCAAGATTTAAAAAATTATATTTGGACGAATAAAGGAGAATTTGGAAAGGACGCCCAGGGTCGCGACAAGTCATCAAATGGTGTTGATGATGATTTAAATGGATTTGTCGACGATATCCATGGATGGAATTTTATTGATAATAACAATGACCTTTCAGATGAAATTGGTCATGGAACTCATATAGCCGGAATTATTGAAAACGAATTTTTTAAACGCTTGACCATCAGCACGTCGTCGCCAAATGCACGTCTTATGATTTTGAAATATTATAGTCCAGGCGCGAAAGAAAAAGACAACATTTTAAATTCAAACAAAGCTTTAGCCTATGCTAAAAAAATGCACGCAGATATAATTAATTATTCAGGGGGCGGAGCTCAGGCCGATGAAACTGAATTTTTAATGCTCAAAGAGATTCAAAAAGATCATATTATTTTTGTCGCAGCGGCTGGAAATAACAATTTCAACACGGATTATTTTAAATTTTACCCGGCAAGCTATCAGCTTGATAACATCATTAGTGTGGCCGCAACCAATCAATCAGGAGATCTAGTTTCATTTAGTAATTATGGAAAAAACTCGGTTGATATTGCAGCTCCGGGAAAAAGAATTCTGTCGACACTTCCTGGAAACAAATATGGTTATATGAGTGGAACTTCTCAATCAACGGCTTTTGTGACGGGATACGTAGCCGCTCTTTTAGTGGGCACAAAACAGACTTTAACAACAATTGAAGTTTTAAAACTTATAAATTCGAAAGCCCAAGTTCGTGATAGCTTGAGGAACAAAACAAAAAACCAACTTGCCTTAATGAATGGCGACTGATTTATTTTAAAAGATATTTTTGAAATAAATGAAATTCAGGAATAAAATTATTTAAAATGGTTTTTGTTTCTGATGAATTCATTTTGAGAGCATTCGTCCATATTTCTTCATAAATATGCTGGGTCGATCCAACAGCTAGCGATGGAAAAGCTCCATCGTCGACTTCTCCATAAGCCACGACAAGAAAGTTTTTAAAAAGACTTTTCATTGCTTGCGAGTATTCTTTTTCGTTATCTTTTCCTTGAAGTTCAGCTAATTTTTTTAATTGCTTCGTTGATAAAGGCGAATCATTTTCTAAAATTTCGAGCAGATTTTTGGCTGTCTTAGACAAAACGCTTGAAGCTTGTAAATTTTTAAAATAAAAACTGAGTAAAGCCGTAAAAAGCTCAACCGAAAAAAAAGTAGCACGCCCTTGATACCATTTCGAATAAATAACTTCGCGACAATCTGAAAGTTTTTTCATTAACATCCACATTTGGCTAACGCGGTTGTCACTGCCAGAGTCCCAGCTCCAATTCATTTTTGATCGTGGATAAAAACACGACCACAAAGACAGCGGTTGTGACTTATTATTCATAGGGAACACAAGCAAAGCGCCTTGTTGATTAATATATTGGATCGCTTTATCGAATTGTCGGCTCAAAAAGATGAATCAACTTTTTTTAAAAAGAGGACGGTACAGTGGCCAATAATTAATTACTGAACATACGTGTAAAACCAACATCACAAGAGGTAAAATAATAAACTGAATTCCTGGAGTCATGAATCCATGAAAAAGAAAAATTTGAAATGTGATAGGTGCTAAAATAACCAAAGCCAGTGGAGCTGCAAAGCCACTCAACAAAAGAGTTCCACAAATGACTTCAGTTGATTTAAGAACAGGAAAAAAATATCCAGTCGACATCATACCTGATAAAAAAGCAGCCGCAGATTCAGGAGGTGGAGGCACGGGTATAAAATTTAAAAAACCATTTAAACCAAACACAAAATAAATTAAACCTAAAATCCATCTTGAATATTTTGAAATTTTTAAAGTCACATTCACCGCCTTTAAGTCTATTGCAGTTTAATACAAACAAATAGTCAATTTGATAATATTTAAAGTCGATACGGCTAATTGCTTGATGATCTGATTGAATATCGTATCATAGAAAGTATGGATCATATTCAATATAAAATGATTTCGAATATAGGACCGCTTTATTTGGTGTCTTCATCAAAAGGCTTAACAGGAATTTTTTGGACAAAACAGAAGTTTAAGCTGACGACTCAATTAGACTTAACAAATAAAGCCCACCAGATTCTTGATCTTACCCACAAACAATTGACTGAGTACTTTTGTGGTCAAAGAACACAATTTAAAATTCCTCTTGATTTAAAAGGGACTGATTTTCAAATAAAAGTTTGGAAAAAATTATTACGAATACCTTTCGGAAAAACGATATCTTACAAAGATTTGGCAATGAGAATTAAAAATCCAAAAGCTGTGCGTGCCGTAGGTACCGCAAATGGAAAGAATCCAATTTGTATTGTAATACCATGCCATCGGGTTATTGCGAACAATGGGCTGCTGGGGGGCTATTCGGGTGGTTTGTTCAAAAAACAGTTTTTACTTAAGATTGAAAAATCGATTTAAAAAAACGGCGTTTTGTTTTTTTTAGAATTTGAAATAAAATGTGCAAATGTCATAATTTCAAAAGTGAAAATTATATCTTGCTGTTTAAATCAATCATAAAGAGAATTTAAACAGACAGTCCAAGGGGGGATTATGAAATTAGTTTTAGCCGTTATTTGCACAGTATTCATGGTTTCAAATGTTTACGCATTGAATTTTGACCAAGATGTTCCGAAAGCAATTCAAGACCAAATGGTTCAAGATTTGGGATTTATGAACCAGATTTCGGGCACAAGCCAAACACCATTTCATCAAGAAATTTTTGGTTCAGTCGATGGAGCTACTTATAAAAGTTTTTTTGAATCGCGTATCACTTCTGTTGGTATCGATTCATGTGGTGGCGGTGCCGCCGTAGCCTGCGTTCAACCTTATTATGATCCAAATAAAATGTGGCTGACTCAGAATTTTATTAAGTTTAGCCATCCGCAAGTTGCACGCATGATGGTTGTTTATCATGAATCACGACACTCAGAAACAAATAATGGCAACTGGGGGCACGACACTTGTCCTAGACCGTTTTTGGATTCAAATGGCAAAGACATGACGAGCATTTGGACCGGCGCTAAACTGGAAGGTCAGCCTGCATGTGATTCGACTTATTTAGGATCTTATGGCTCATCGACGATTATGCTTAAAAATATAAGTAAGTTTTGCTCGAACTGCAGCGATAAAGTAAAAATGGATGCAAATATTTACTCGACCGACCAATTAGGTCGAATTGATCGCACTGATGTTAAAAAAGCGATGCTTGCAGATTTTGAAAAGAACTAAATTAGTTTTTTTTATCACTTTATTTTTGGGAGCTTTGCTGATCGCAAAGCTCTTTTTATTTTCGGATTCCCACAGTGCATCGACCAGCAAAATTAAAAAACCAAGTGAGCTCGACTTTAGTCGAAGTAATCAACTCATTGCTGTCGATTCGACTTCCCCGAATTCAACTACTTCAACCCAATCAAGTGATACGATAAGCAGCCTGATTCAAAGTTTTAATTCTGAAGATAAGCTAAAATGGAACTTATTTAAAAATATTTTATTAACTAAAAATGATAACGATCCTCATCTTGACAAAGAACTTGTGCATCTAAGTGAAACTTTTCACAAAGCTTTGATTGAAAAATATGACTTGATACCCGCTGAAAACAGAAATGAGCGTGGTCTTATTGTTTTTTTAATTTCTAGAGATTTACATTTAACTGAAGATTTTCAATTTTTAAAACAAGTCTACCAAGAAGCGCCCTGCTTAAGTTTAGAAAATTGCAAAACTTTAGGAATCCAAGATCCTCATCACAATTCAGTGAATGAGACAACATTAACTTATCCACAACAAGCCGCTCTTTACCAAATTGAAAAAAAATTAATTGAAGAGCCTAGGCGATTGAGTGATATTAATTTTAGGAATGAAATAATTCAAATTTTGATTCAAGCCGAAAACTTTTCTGTTCCTGTCATCCAAGAAAAAGCTCGCCAACTGCGCTTAAAATTTGGTTTGTAAAAATATTAAAACTTTTCTATCTTTATTTCATGACTGAAATAAAAGACGTTTTTAAAAATTTGAATATCCAATCTGATTATATTATTCCGTACGGACGAAATATGGCTAAACTGGATACTGAAAAAATCAAGTTTGATGATCAAAAAAAATTAGGCCATTTAATTTTAGTTACAGCTATGAGCCCTACTCCAAAAGGTGAAGGCAAAACCACGACCACCATTGGCTTGGCAGATGCTTTAAATGCTTTGAAGAAAAAGACTTTGATTTGCTTGCGTCAACCATCTATGGGGCCTTGTTTTGGAGTTAAAGGTGGCGCCACGGGTGGCGGCTACGCTCAATTGACTCCAATGGAATCCATTAATTTAAATTTCACGGGTGATATTCACGCCATTGGAGCCGCTCATAATTTACTTTCAAGTTTGATTGATAATCATATTCATTGGGGAAACGAGCTGCGCATTGATGCGCGTAAAGTCACATGGAAACGCGTGATTGATATGAACGATCGGGCGCTTCGTCAAATCACACAATCATTGGGCGGTCCGGGTAATGGTTTTCCTCGCGAAGACAGTTTTGACATTACCGTAGCCTCTGAAGTGATGGCTATTTTTTGTTTAGCTAAAAACTTACATAATCTGCAAGATCGACTTGGTCAAATTATTATCGGCCAGTCGCTTGATAAAAAGCCGATCACAGCCAGTGATCTGAAAGCTCAAGGAGCAATGGCTGCGATTTTAAAAAATGCACTTTTACCAAATATGGTTCAAACTTTAGAAGGAAACCCAGCTCTTGTTCATGGGGGACCTTTTGCAAACATAGCGCACGGCTGCAATTCAGTAATAGCTACAAAAGCCGCGCTTTACTTTTCTGATTATGTTGTCACCGAAGCTGGATTTGGTGCTGATTTAGGAGCTGAAAAATTTTTGAATATTAAATGCCGCCAATCTGGAATCTGGCCTAGTTGTTCTGTGCTGGTCGCGACAGTTCGCGGAATTCGCCATCACGGCGAAACTTTGCAGGCTGGAATAAGTAATATTCAGCGGCATGTTGAAAATTTAAAAAAGTTTAATCTACCCGTTGTCGTTGCGATTAACCACTTTACAGACGATTCCGATGCCGACATCAATTGGATTATTAATTATTGTGAAAAAAATCTTCATGTTAAGTGTGTTGTAAATCGTTCGTGGGCCGAGGGCTCAAAGGGATCCTTAGAATTAGGGCGAGCTGTTTTGGAACTATGTGATACTTCAAATAAGCTTGAAAAAAATAAGTATTTATACCCAGATCAATTTTCTATTTTAGAAAAAATGCGAACAATTGCGCAACAACTTTATAGAGCAGAAGATATTGACGTTGACCAAAGTATTTTAAAAAAAATAAATGATTTTAAAAAAATGGGTTATGATCATTTGCCGATCTGCATGGCCAAAACACAGTACAGTTTTTCGTCGGACCCAAAAAAATTAGGCGCGGCTGAAAATCATATTCTAAAAATAAAAGATGTGCGTTTATCAGCTGGTGCAGGCTTCATCGTGGCCATCTGTGGCGATGTCATGACAATGCCAGGACTTCCTAAAATACCGACGGCTGAGGCTGTTTTTATTGACGAAAATGGGGATATCCAAGGATTATTTTAAAATCCTAGTATGGCGTGAACGCCATGTACTGTGGTGAAGTGATATTGGACCAAAAGAAATATTCATTTTTATAAGTGACAAGTGAAATTCTTGAAGCACCTGGCTCTGAGATATAAATATTTCCGACAGGATCTACCGCTAAACTTGTTGCGCCACTTAAATTATCAGCTAGAACGACAGATCCCCCAGGATCGGATTGATTAAATCGATATATTTTTGCATTGGCCGCCGTTCCTTCTACAACATAGACCCGGCCATTGACGTCCGTCGAAATCATGACGGGCTCTTGTATGGTGTAGCTGGGCGAGCTTGGATCAGAACCCCAAAGTACTTTAGAAGAATCAAAAAGTCCGATCAGCATGATGTCATTCACACCAAATGCAATCGCCGTCGGGCGAGACGTATAAGTATTTATAATTTTTTTGTCTTTGATTCGAATAATATTTTTAAGACCTTCTTGATTTACATATGCGTCACCAAAAGAATCGACTGCGACGACGCTTGGATTTTGCAAAGTATCTGCTACGACTGTTGGAGTTTTTGAATCGATATTATATTTGATCACGCGATTGTTACCGCATTCAGCCACGTATAGATTTTTATACTTATCAATAGCTAAACCACGTGGATCACTAAGACCTGTGATAAAAGCTTCTTTGGTCGCATCTTTATTAAATTTCCAAATTGTGCCATCACTTGATGATACGTAAAGTGGAAAATCATAAAGTGGCGCCTGACTGCTGCGCAAAAGATCCGATGGGTGCTTACCACATGAAATGAGGCAGATAAAAGTAAATGAATAAAATAAAATTTTCATTAGAAAGAATACCCAAACCCAAACACAGGATAACCATCTGTCTGAGTAATAGATTCGCTTAGGTCAACGCCATCTTGCTTATCTAATTTTTGTGTTTTGAATTTATAACTCGCTTGAAAAAATGACCCACTTCCGCCAGTTGACAAAGGAAATCGAGCTCCAATTCCGTAGACATATCCAGTTCCAGTTTCGGACTCGATGGCTCGGTCTGTGTAGGCTCTTTTAGCTGATACGAGATAGCCAAGTTCGAAATAAAATTTAGAAATGTAGGCTTCAAATTTTATTCCATAGGCAGAATCTTTTTCATTTGAACCATGAAGATCATAGTCAAACAAAGGACCAAAACCAACTCTTTCGTAAGCCCAAATAAATTCTGTCCGTGTGAGGACCGAAGAGCCCGAAGGACCGGCTCCTCCTTGAGTTGTCGAACTGTTTAAAATCATTGCGCTGAGGGAAAGTAATTTTTTAGCCTTACCACCACTGCTGCTACCCGCTTTCTGCGCATATGTTGCTGTACATAAAATAATTGTTATTATAAATAAATAAAACTTCACTTCATTACCTCAAGGTGCGAAACGTTTTTGTTGATGAAATCACTTGGTTCCCGCAGGAATCTGTACTTCGAACGTTGTATTGATAAAACTTATAAGCTTGCAAGCCTGTCAAATCGACGGAATGAGGCGTTGTCCCTCGCTTAGTTGAAATTCAAAAGTCGAGTGGCGGTTTGTGTTAAGCAACTTCGTTGATTTCCTGATTCGTGTCAACGTCATTTTGTTC
>JAYTPD010000067.1:0-47240 GCA_043747435.1 Bdellovibrio sp.
GAACAAAATGACGTTGACACGAATCAGGAAATCAACGAAGTTGCTTAACACAAACCGCCACTCGACTTTTGAATTTCAACTAAGCGAGGGACAACGCCTAATTTAGCCAAGTTTTTTAACGTAGACGAATCAAAAATCAAGGACACATCAAAAGTATTTATGACTCAGTCATTTGTGTATGGAAGTGCGGAATCGGAATTAAAAACTTCCAAGAGTAAGGCTATTCTAGCTACCTCGGCTTTTTGTAAAGCGAACAATCCAGATAACTTCACTGAGGCAATGATTGTAACTAAAGTAGAGTAACAACCCGTTAACTGAACCACAGTAGCGGTTAGTTATTCCCTTATTCCTCGTCAGTTTTAACCAATTTGGCTCTCAAATTGCTCATATTCAATAACAAGGTCGTATAACAAATCAGGCTGTTTTAGGCTGTCTGATAACTTTACAACTCTTGACATTTTTCATGGTAAGGCCGAAAAGGATGGTTATGGACGATATTAACGAAAAGATCAAAAATCACACCCTTAAAGTTGTAACGACCGAGGAAGATTTAGCTTTCATGCGTAAGCATCGTGAAAAATTCATTCAACAAATGGGGCAAGACAAATACGATCGTCTTGAAAAGCAACTTGAAGATCATATCAGCGATAGAAAACAGCCTCAGTCAGCACTTAATTCAGAGGCTTAATCCTGTTCAGCAGAAGCTGATTAGTATTTTCCTTGAACATCCCAACGAATATAAATCAAAAGCTATAAGAGCCAGTCTGCGTGAGCATCAGGACGGAACGATTGAGCGTTGGCAAATACAATTAGACTCTGATTTTTACGTTTATATTGACGGTAGTTCGCCGAAACCGTGGTCTAGCAGTGATTCTGAGTCTTATTTTTTACATGTCATATTGGTCGGTTATGAACGCTCCGAGGATTTCTATTTGCCATAGCGTTAAGTCTTTCATATATGCTTAGTTTGTGTACAATTTATACATGGAAACAAATCTAACAGATAAACAAATCAAATTCTGCGAAGCCTATGTTGTATCACTGAATGCCACAAAAGCAGCGATAGCAGCTGGCCATCCTGAAACATCAGCGGCTTCAATCGGCGCAGAAAATTTAACAAAGCCAGAAATCAAACGCTACATCATGGATAAGCAAATTCAGTTTTCAGATCAGTGTTTATTAAGTAAAAATATGATCATATCTGAACTAAGTCGATACGCTTTTCGTGGCCGTGAAAATTCATATCCCGATGTTAAGTCAAAAGATGCTATCGGAGCATTGATAAAAATTGGTGAATATCTTGGTGTATGGCAGTCTGAAAAAAGTGAACTTGAAAAAAAACGAGAAGAGTCAGAGATACGAAAAATCGATGAGACTAAAAAAATGCACGCAGCATACCCTATGCCTTGGTCAAAATAGATTTATTTTCAAACATATTGCATCCATCTTTCAATTATTTTATCAACTCTGTCCTGCGAATAAAACAATCCAGCGGACATACAGCATAGCAAAACCATATTTGCTGAACTGACATAACGCTTATTTTCGGCACTGAGTTTTAAGTTCGCTAGAGACTCAATTTGATAGTCAGTACTTATCTCTGGAACACTTTTTAAAAAGAACTGATAAAGACGCCCTATCGCCGCTGCATTAATTTCATCTTTCGGGGCACCTTTTTTAGTCTTGGATCTGATAAAAATCAAACGTTCCTTTGAGATTCTGTCAAAACTTTCAGTTACGTTTGTTAGTTTTGAAATCGGTGACGCAAGCTCATTCCCCAGCAGACCATTTGTTTGCTCGATAGCGAATTTTATTAGACTCATAGCCTCTGTTGGTACTTTGTTGTTACTTGAATCAAAACAATTTTTAAAGATTAAGTATGCGTCTTTTAAGGCGGTATTAGTTCTGAAAAGTGGTGAATACACTTGATCTTCATTTAAAGTTAACATGCTGACTTCTAATTCAAGCGACTTATTTTTAATTTTATCTGATGTTTCAATTAGCTTTTGAATATAGCCATTAATTTTTTCAATGTTATTGAAATCGGGTCTGAATGATGATCGCCCAAGCCCCTCAATGGTGTGTAACACTCTAAACATTTCACTCTTATCTGGATATAAAGCTGGAAGTATATTTGCTAATTCCTGTCTAGAGTTAGTTATATCATTAACATTTTTTGCTATTTTGTTTTTGTTTGCGAACGTAGTTAGAAAAAAATCTAAAACAATTTTTTGAAGATCTACGCTGTTGCTTTCTTCTTGTTTAGAGCCAGCTTTATTTTCCATTTTTAATCCTGTTAAGGCCTGAGTCATGGGTCTTATTTGTCGGTATGTTTTTTCTCAAGATCCCTTTTAGAACTGTTGATGTCGTTGCGCAACGGCCTAACAACTTAAAAAGGAAGTACGAATGGAATATAGTATCGATCTCAAAGGACTTAGAGCCAAGCACAGTTTATCTCAATACAAACTTGCTCTTTTAACTGGCATAGCTAGGAACAAGATCACAATGGTTGAGTGTGGCTACGACAAGCTCAGTTTCAAACAAAGTGAAAAAATAATTCGTGTGCTTGAGGAGTACGAAAAAAATAAAGAAAAGCGAGGGGCATATTATGAGTAAGCCTATTAACAATAACAGCTATGATTTAAATAAAGGTATAACGCAAGTTGTTCCACTTGCTAGCAAAGACACCAATTTGTTCTGCATGAAAAAACGACCGTGTAATAGAATCAAGAAATGTAACATTTGCTGGGCAAAACGCTTTGATTATTATCATCAACAAATAGAGTCTAAAGTTTATGATTGGAACCTGACTCACTTTTTAACAATAACGATTCAACATAATTTGCCGTTTGAGCAAAATACATTTCGTTTGTTAAAATTGCTGCGTAAAGATTTAACTAAATTGATGTCTCGAAAGAAGTGTAAATACCTTATGGTGCTTGCTCTTCTAAATAGAGCTGAACAATTTAATCCACACTTTCATGCAATCGTTTCAGTTGTTTCAAAAGAATCATTGGATCGTATTATGATGAAGTATTTTATTTGGTTTAAGGTTCAAATAAAGCCTGTTAAAAACGGCATTGGTCAATTTAAGCGAACGCTTTCTTACAAACTTAAAATGAACTTGCGCCCAAGTTTAAAAGCCAAACCACTTAAAATGCAACTCTTCACAGCCTCTAGAGGTTATTACACAGGTCGTCCACGATATAATCTAGAAAAGTTTGCGTGGTTAGTATGAGCAACCTTGTAACTTTCAAACAACGTATGTTAAACGAATCGTTGAAAGACGGTTCTTTGACAACTCAACCGATTGAATGGCTTACGACTGACGAAGTTTCAGCGATTTATAAGCTGCCAATTCAGTCCGTTAGAAACATGACTTCTAATGGATCATTGCCAGTTTATAAATTAGGAAACCGAAACAGATACAAGCGTTCAGAAATAGATGCAATTCTTTTGCAAAATAAAAGAGGTTAAAATGTCAATTCGTAAAGAGCCAAACGGAACATTCACAGTTCAGTATAGCAAGCGTCACCCACTGAAAGGCATACCAGTAGGGTTGACCAGAACGACAATATCAAAAGATAATTCACGCAAAAAAATCACGACTCTGGCTCAAGCTAAGGCTATTGAAAACGAACTTATTGTTTTAGTGCATGAAAAAATCAAAGCTGATGTTATTCCAACATGGTCAAAAGTTTTATCTGAGTATTACGAAACATTCGTGAACTTAGATCTGACGAATAAAACAATGTATAATCGCAAAGTGACATTGAATCTTCACACGGCTTGCTGGAGCGATAAGTTCATCAATGAAATCAAAACACAAGATGTCTATACATTGATTGGCGAACGATTTAAAAACTCATCCGAGGCTACAAAGAAATCATTCGTTAAGTGTATTCGCTATGTTTTTAACTATGCGTTTGAAAAAGATTACATCAATAGAAATCCAACGCCATTGATGAAATTCAAAGCCAGCGAAAAAATCAAAGCAGTTTTAAACGAACAACAAATCGAAACATTACTGCAACGAGCAGATGAATCAGGCTATGAATGGTATCCTCATTATGCAACGGCTGTTTTAACTGGCTTACGCAATGGTGAATTGTACGCATTAGAGTGGCAAAATGTTGATCTTGAAAAACGACTGATCTATGTCAAAAAATCATGGACAAAACAAGATGGCTTCAAAGAGACCAAATCAGGCGATGATCGAGTCGTTGAAATCCCAAATCCATTACTTAGCGTCCTTGATGATCTAAAAGCAAAATCTGATGGGACAACATTTGTGCTACCAAGACTTGGCAAATGGGACTCTGGAGACCAAGCCCGTGATTTACGCCTATTTTTACAAGCCGTAGGAGGGTTGCCGATCATCAGATTTCACGATTTACGAGCTTCGTGGGCAACACTGCTTTTAAGCAAAGGAGTGGCTCCTAGTAAAGTGATGTGTATGGGCGGCTGGCGCAATATGCAGACTATGATGATTTACATCCGCAAAGCGGGGATTGATAT
The DNA here is from genome assembly GCA_043747435.1 of Bdellovibrio sp. Lineage (GTDB taxonomy): Bacteria > Bdellovibrionota > Bdellovibrionia > Bdellovibrionales > Bdellovibrionaceae > Pseudobdellovibrio. The sequence goes on from JAYTPD010000067.1 coordinate 4,519, forward strand.
TAAAGATTCAACGAACGTACTCGACCATATAAAACCCCATAATCAAAAAAGCAGTGACGTGATTGACATCAATCAACGACGACGATAATTTCAAGTCGAAGGTGCAATAATACCTAACTGTCAGTAGGTAGGCAGAGGACAGTTGAAATCACTTGAGAATTTCAAAGCTAATCTGCCCTACCAAATTTCAAGCTGTTCCAACCAGCTTGATGAAAAAAGTTCTCTTCAGTACTACTAAATATTTTCGCAGTCGCAGCGTTCGCGCATCTCTCGGTCTAGTGTCTTCCCATATTTGGCTTTGGACTAACCTATAAACCTCAGACTTAACTTATTGTATGCAACGACGTTAAGTTTGGCCATTTGCTTGCACTTTCTAAGTTTATGCAGAAATTTGCAATTGTCTCAAAATGGGTCGTTGGTTTATTAATAGGATTTTCGTTATCGACGGCTGCGTTAGCGGCGCCTGAACGAACCGATCTTATTAAAATTGCCAATGAAGGTTTAAGCTATTTTTTGGCCTCGGCGTCCTTTAACAAAGCTTTCGTAAATTCGCTAACGCCAGAGCAAAAAATAATAGTTAACGAACTTAGTCAAATTCTAGAAGAAAATTCTGCCATTAAATTTTACGAAGCGAATAAAATTGAGGGTTTTCCTATGGCTGACGGACGCCGAACATTTGCTTACGTTGATCAGCGCGAAAATGTTAAAAGTTTCGCGACTGCAAATGCGAAGGCCGTTCAACTAATTTTTTCTCGTCAGCGCGAGGATTTTAAGAACTTAAAGCCGGATGAGCCTGAACGTTTTTTAAAAACGACTTCTGATTTTTCGGGCTCGATCTTTGTGAATTTTTTAAAATTAAACGAAGATGCGAATATGCCATTCGATTTGGGACGCGCCGTTAGTATTTTAGTTCACGAGTACGGCCACAAAGTTCGCCAATCCTTAGAGAAAAAAAAGAATAAAAAGTTTGCGGACGCCGAGATTCAACCCTTTATTGATAAATTGGGTGAAGATCTGGGTAACTATATTCGTGGTAAAATAAATAAATTTCCTTTGAAAAATGGAGTCGTTATTTACGCCGTTGAGTCATTGGATTTTGATGTTCAAACCTGGCTTGATCAAGGCTTTATTAGACCCGAAGGAAGAGTCAGTTTCCTAGCTGATCAAGGCCTCTATATGTGGAGCGATTTCCAAGGTGAAATAAAAGATATTTCAAATTTAGTGCGTGCGCAAACAATCAAGAATGCACTTCCGACCTCAACCTTGCATGACCCTTTTTACAAATTTGTGAATTTGAATATGTTGCTGCCAACTCATTTTAAAGTGATTGAAAGCAATCCAGGCGAAGTCAGTATTTCGATGACGACAGGTCAGGCTTCGATGCAACTACCGTTTATGCAACCGAAGGTGTCGCCGGATCCAAAGCAAGCTAAATTTAATGAGCGCTATCGCTGGAGTTTAGCTGGCCACGCAATTATTCCTGCGACCACAACTATCCAGGCGCAATTTAATGGTCCCCATGTTATTTTGAAATCTTCGCAAATTAATCCGCGACAAATTACCCCGCTGCCTCCGCTGTCAGCTCAAATTGGTTCGGTGAGAATCGAAAAAAATGATTTAGTTTTTAATGTCGACGTTAAAGATAAAGAGGGTCATATGACCTTCATCGGTTTATCGCGTGGCTTAATGATACGGGCCAGCGAAATTAAAGTTAGAAACCAAAGTGGGCAGGTTTTTTATTTAACCTCTGAATCAATTGACGGATCTAGAGCGATGACCGAGCGAACTTCAGGTTTTGTGTTTAGACTAAACGATGCAGCGAACATACCTGATCAAAGTTTTGAAATTGAATCCGTGTATTTACGGTCTGAGCCAGATTTAATTTCGCCGAACTCGGAAATTCGTTTAGAAATTCCTCAGTTTGAAAAACTACAGGTCAATGTTCCTAAAATAGATACGCAAGCGGATCAGACGATAGCAGCAGTTCAAATCGTATCGGTGACGGCGGAAAACGAAATAGTTCGAATTCGTTTAAAATCGGAACAGCCGGTCCAAAAGGTTTCGTTGGTTTTAGCTGTTCAAGATATAATGTATTCTTTAATTACCGCAACGGGGCGGGGGGAGAATTTATTTTATAAATTTACAGAGAACATGACGATGGATCGACTCGTCGAGGTGACCATTAAACAGAACCAATTTCAAACAGTTAAAAAAGATGGCTTATCCGAAATTCAATTCAAACTAGCAGATATTTTCAAGGAGAGTTCTTTTACTGTAGAAGAAACCGTGACCAATCAGCACGGGGTTACGCAGTCAAAGGGCATCGCCCTTGTCTTGAATCCAACTGCCAAGCTGCAGGAAGTTAGTGTATTGACCACGGCTTTACAAACCGCAATTGATTCAACAGAGCGGACTTTAACTTTATTTTCACCACAGAGCTCTAAAAGCAAAGAGTCGATCGATTTTATTATAAGAGATTTTAGTACGAAGCCCATTCAGCATCGTGTTTTATTTGGTGGTGGTCTTTGCTCAGACTTATTCAAGAAATAGAAATAGCTGGACGGAATCTTTTTCAATTAACCCTTCTCGATTAATCGTCGCGGCAAATTTGAAAGGACGCTGATTAAAGTAGTTTCCATTGTTACGTCCGCTGATTGAACCGTACACTGTAACTTGAGTCTCAGAATTTGTGACCGATACATTGTAAACGTCTAAAGAATTTAAATTAAGATATTTATACTTTTGCAAAAACAAATCATTAAGTGTGTAAGAGTTGGTTTGGTCTTCAAGTACAAAAAGTTTTAAATTGTCTGTGCTGTCTGCATTATTGCTAAACGTTACCCAGTGAAAAAGAAATACGCCGTTAGGCGCGACGGTGGACTGTTTGTAAAAACCCAGTCCGGATAAGCTTTTTGCGGTCTGTTCGTAGATCGAGTTAAAATCAAGCGCATGCGAATGCGCCAGTTGCACTGATAAGGCTAAAATCATAATGTCGGCGTCAGGACGAAGAAAATCTAATTTATTTTGGTAAAGCCATTGCTGACTAATCGACAAAGTATCGTTAGACCATTCCCAAATATGAGTTAAGTCCGGTTCAAACGAAATATTTACATTATTTGCTCTATTAGGCTGCTGTTGCTTAAGTTGATTCCAACTTGATTTTTGTTCAGTACTTAGCTTGCAGCTTGGGGACCTTTCGCAAATCTCAATAATCTGATTGGTATTGTTGAAATAATAAATAAACTGCAGCTCGCCGAGTCCGCCTCCATTACCGATAGAACTTATTCCGGCGTGTAATTGGATTGAGGCCACAAATAATAAACATAATACTAACTTTTTCATGATTCTACCTTTTTATAAGCTTGAAATGAATGCAATGAAACGATCTGAACGCTATCCGCAACAACATCAACAGCATATTTATTTGCAATCATATAAAGCGCTTTGCGAATTTCAGTATTCATCTTCTTTTTATCTTCATCGCGAATAGAGAAAATAAGTGAATGGCTTTCGCGCTCGGCCATTGATTTATTATAAAGTGCTAATTGAGCTTGTTGTAAAATTTGATGATGCAAGTTTTTAATTGCATCGGACGGTTGGTCATCGCCGGCCTGACGTACTTGCTGCGTGGGTTTATAACCTTGATCAGTTAATTCAATAGAACCAACTTTTAATAAATTTTTGATCGCCTGTTGAATTTCTGTGATCGGAACATTTAAGTTGTTCGAAATGATTTTTGCACTCAAGTGATCATTTAATTCGAACATTTCGATCATTACAAAGTTGTACCATTGGTTGAGTAAGCTGAACTGCTCAGCGCTTAAGTAGGACTTCGAATCTTTCACCTGAAGTTTGATTCGCATTTTCGAGGTGTTACGAAGTAAGGAGTCCTTTGCAAATTTTGCGTAGACTAAATCTTTAAAGTATTCGCTGCGTTCTTCTGACCAATTTAATTTCTTAGATAAATTAAGAATTCGTCCTTCGCTCATTCCTACGCGACCTTTTAAAAAATCATTTAGGCTAGACGGACTAAAATTTAAATCTCGTGCGAAGGCACGCATTGAATAACCGGCGCGACGGCTTTTACGCAGCTGATATTCAAGTACTAAATAATCTCGAGCATCGTTGAAAAGTACCTCTGACATACGCAACGGATTAGCATGGGGTTTTTATTGAAACAACAAAAAATCCTCAACGTACACTAACGTACAGTCTATACGTTCAGCTACGTACAGTTTGTACGTTTGAAATCGACAAGTTGTTTGCCGAAATTCAAATTCACGTGTTTGTGTAAGCAAAAAAAGGAGACCTCAAATGAACGCAAACAGTACAACCACCCCGCTAAAAACGTTTACAATAGCCGCTGTGCTTATCTTGGCCACAGTGGGTTGCCAAAAGGCTGCAAATGATGCGCTGAAAGCCACGCCAATTGCAGTGCCCGACAAACAATCGGAGCCAACCGACTCGGCAAAAATAGGCTTCAAAGTCTGGAAGGAATTAGTTGGCAATTACCAACTGACTCAGTTTAATGGACAATCGATATCAAATCGCAGCGCTGAAATTGGTCAGAGCATATCTCGATTTTATGACCGCACTGAAAAGAAGTATTTAGACAGTGTAATCTTTCCACTCTACTCAAATGTAAATTCGGGAATGATCGAAGAATTCAAATTCGGCCCAGTTGAAAGTAAAGGTGTAACGACTTTGACCGAAGGAGAAGGCGTAAAGGTTTACACTTATAAGTATGATGGTCTTATAAACGTAGAGGGTATCGACATCGAAATGCATCTTGATATGAATGTACTTCAAGAGGGTAACAATATTTACGTTACTTACACATTGATGGTACCGGATCAAATACCTTCGATCACTCGCAATTTTACTTTACAAAAAAACTAGGAAAATAAAATGAACAAGATAATTGTATTATTAGTCTCAATATTCTGTTTCGTCGGCTGCGTCAGTATGTCTTCATTGCAAACTGCACGAACGACCCCTAAGGATACTTCTCAACAATCGGTTGGCGGCGGAGTTTACAATAGTAAGATGGACGTCGGTGCCTCAACGGTTGAAACGAACCTTCCTTACTTCGAATATTCTTACCGCCATGGGTTCACAAATGATTTAGATGTAGGTTTAAAATTAACTTTCATCGGTGCCTACGCGGCCGATGCAAAATATCAAATCTATACCAATGATAAGTTTGCCTTTTCAGCCGGGGCAGGCCTTGGTTACATGTCTTATAAGGTGAGTGCGGGCGGCGAAGACCAGGAAGTCAAATTTTTAGATGTCATGGTGCCTATCTATCTCAGTTACGATTTTAATCCGGGATTTACACTTTACACGAGTCCGAAATACATCATGCGACAAGTAAGCGGTTCAACAACCGAGAACGAAGGCATCACGGGTTTAACATTCGGAACAAAAATTGGCGAAAAGTCTGGGGTGTTTGCAGAAGCAACTGTAATTAAGGGAAAAGACAACTCTGCCATGACTCAATATAATATTTCCTATTTTTGGTAAAAAAAGCTTGGGCTAGATAGTTTTATTGATTATCTAGCCATGCTATACATATTTAAGTTTTGTGAATCTATGATCTTAGACCGTTTCCTAAACTCAGGAATCGCTTGTAAGTTTCCATACTTAAAAACTTTATATTGTATTTGGAGTATAAATTTTCGGCTATCAGATTGCAAAAAACCTTTCGAGTAGACAAAGACGTTTACTTAGAAAGGAAAAAAAATGGAAAAGCAAATCGAATTAAAAGCTATTTACACTCCAGAAGAAGTTCGGACTTCATCGAACAATATGCTGTGTATTGTAACTTATGAACCACTTCCTGAAAACGTTCAAAAAGAAATTGAAGAACTTTTAGCTGTTGCTCTGTAAGTAAGACGTTAAAGGCTATGATTAAACATCATAGCCTTTTTAATTAGGATAAGGATTTATGAAGAATATAATTGTAGTCGATGATTTTTATGAAAAGCCGGAATTAATCCGCGATTATGCTTTAACAAAAGCTCAATACCTTTCTAAAAGACAATTAGAAGCCAATTTTCCGGGAACTGAATCAGTGCATAGTTTTACAACGGGTGCTGTAATTAAAAAAATTGAGACTGCAATTGGTCAATCAATTGTCGTTGATCCAACACGATTTTCTTTTGGCGTTTTTGCAAAAACGTATGAAACAGAACAGTTCAAAAAAGCCGTTCATGTTGATACAAGTGAATGGACTGGAATTATTTATCTGAATTTACCGCACGAATGTAATGGTGGAACTTCCTTCTATGAACACAGAGCGACTCGTCTAAATGCAATACCGCCTCAAAATCAACTTCAACGGATGGGCTACAGCGATTCCGAAGACTTCAAAAAAAATTTATTGCAGCCAAATTCTAGAAATGACGATTTATGGAAAGTTTCCGTTAAAGTTGGAATGAAATTTAATCGACTCGTTTTATTCAAAGCTAGTGAACTTTTTCATGCTGCTGACAATTATTTTGGATCTGTTGAAATCGGCTGCCGTTTGACTCAATTATTTTTCTTTTCGACAAAGGGGGACCAGTGAATATTATTGTCATAGACAACTTTTATGAAAATCCAGACCAAGTTCGTGCACTAGCTTTAAAAGCTCACTATCAAGATGTTACGCAGTTAAACTATCCAGGTTTTCAAAGTATTTATAATTATGCATCTCTAAGCGTAACTCAAAAGATTGAAAAGGCGATCAACTCCAAAATTTTACTCGCTTCGAAAGCTCAGACATTTGGAAAATTTAGAGTCATGTTGAAAGAAGCCGATTCCAACTTAAAAGTTCATCTTGACGGACAGTCGGACTGGACGGGTGTGCTGTATTTAAACCCCGATGAAGACTGCGACGGAGGAACTGGTTTTTACACACACAAAAAAACAGGTTTTGATGGACCAACTAATGATTTGAATTGGCATGAAATTGAAAAAGACATCATCGAATCAGACACCTTAAATCCATACGCTTGGACTCAAACCGGTTTTGTCGCGATGAAGTTTAATCGATTGGTTTTATTTCGTGGTAACAAATTATTTCATTGTCACACGAAGTCTTTTGGAACGAATTTGCAAAACGGGCGATTAACTCAAAACTTTTTCTTTCGTGAGGCAATAAATGTTTAATTTAAAAAATCGAATTTACATATCAACTTTCGTCAACAGCTTTGGAAGCTGGCTTACTTTTTTAGCGATCGCCCTAATAACTCAAGAAAAATATGGCGCACGACATGTCGCACTTGTGTTTTTGGTCCAGACTCTTCCTGCTATAATTTTATCACGCGGATTAGCAAGCTTGGTACCTGTAAGAATGGTCAAAAAATTCTATGCGTGGACACAGATTTTGTTAGGACTTTGTAGCTTAGTCTTGATATTGAATCAGAGTCTTTGGGCTATTTATACTTTTCTTTTTGTAACATCTATTCTTAAGTCTTTAGCAAATCCGCTTTTCAATACCGCGATTGGTGAGTGGATTAAGACCGAAGATCAAAAAGAAGTTTTTACACGAGTCGGTGCGCTTCAAGCAGGAACACTTGCGTTAGCTCCAGCCCTAGGAGCCTGGATAAAAATTGCCTCGTCGGCGTCTTCTCTATTCATCATTGATGGAATAAGCTTTTTTATCGGAGTGGCAGTTTTATTTAAGCTTTTCAAAAGTTCAGCTAATACGAACGAAGAAAAATTTATTTTTGACTGGAAAAAGATTTTTGCTGGTATTTCTCCGCGACCTGGTGATATTCCCACACCTGTTCAAAAAAGTTTGCTTGTTTGGTTTATATTTTTAGCTGTTGGTGCATTGATCAATGCTATTGAATTTCCTGCGTTTGAACGCGCATCTATGAACGAACAGTTTATAGGCTATGCGATGACAGCATGGGGGTTCGGAAATTTATTTGCATTTTTAATAAAAAATTCGCTAACCGATAAAGTGTTATTTACATTTTTTTCTTTAGCCATGTTGTGTTTTACATTTATTGCGAATGCCTATGTGCTTATATTTTTATTTCTTATAGCTGGTACTTTGTCTTCTTATCTTTCGGGGGCTATTCGAGCTAATATTCAAGGTTCAGTTCCTAAAGATTATCATGTGGCACCAATTTGGGCTTATGCGAATCAAATGACTCAGATTATAAATCTAATAGCCTATTCTTCGGTTGGCTTTTTTTTAGGCTATTTAGGCTTTTACACTTTTGGTGTTAGTCTAGTTCTGCTGTCTGGTTTTATGTCTTATAAATATTTAAATGCGAATTTTAGTACGCAAAAAGTTAGAGGCTAGAATGTTTTATAGTCATAAAAGTCAGGTGATCGATCATCATCTCACTTACTTACACACACAGAAAGTATTTACGGGCCAGTACTGGGACGAATTTGCGCTAACGTGTTCAATTATTCCTGAGCAGGCGCAAGTGTTGATGTTGGGGCTTTCGATGGGCGGCGGAATTCGCCCCCTTTTATCAAGCACGAAAAAAATAAAATTGACGTGTGTTGATTACGATAATGATTCTGTCCAGAAATGCCGGGAACTTTATAAAGATTATTTTCCTGGTGTTAAATTTGAATCAATAACGGCTGAGGCTAAAGAATTTCTAAAAAAAGATTCAGACAAGTACGATGCGATCTGGTTTGATATTTATGAATCGGAATCTTATTCACCATTAGCCTTTGATGCGGAATTCATGAAGCTTATTCGAAGTCGCTTAACAGATAATGGGATATTACTGTTAAACTCGTATGGACTGCCGAACCATTTTATGCCTTTGAAAGCAAATGGCGTTCAACATAAATTAGCTTCATTTTTAAAATCACAGTTTGGCTTTGTAGCAGCTATTCCTTTCAGACGAAATATAACTTTTGTGGTATCAGCTGTCTCGATAAAGGAGTCTTTGGCGAAGGCCCACGAGTCTTTAAACCCGATCGATCGGTTCACTTTCGATTTTATTCAAAATAAAATTCGTCACAGACTGCTGTTCGATGAATTAAACAGCTTAAAAGGATTAGAACTTCATGAAACTCAATTTACTTCGATTGACACACACATGAGGCAGTGTTGGTCCAATTTGCGCGAGCTTCTGAATTTATTTGATTTAAATGTGAAGGAAAACAGCGAATTTATTTCCTTAATTCAAAATCAAGAAAGATGCGAGCGAGTAATTCGGCACCTTATTCAAAATAAAGATTTGTCTGTTTGTTTCATACCTATTCTAGCTTCAGGCGAGTCGCATATGCAGGAACTTCAGCTTGATTGGCTTTTTGAATGGACGGAACAAAATAAGAGTTACTTATCACAAACGCTGAAGTCTTATTTTAATTTGATTTGGTTGACGCAGCTATGGACTTTAATCATTCATCCACATGGTCGATACAAGAAATATTATTTCAGGTTTTTATCACTTATGCAAAACAACGAATTGTAAAATGCAAGAGCAAAGCCTCACCTTTCAAGTGATTCTAAAACCTTTGCCGTTTCATTGATGACTCTTTGGCTAATAGCTGGTTCAACGCCATCGTATCCGAAGGCTCTTAGTGAAGTTGTTTTTTCTGGGTTAGCGCTGGTGTTGTTTAAATTAAATTTCGAATGAAATGTAAGATCGCTTGATCGAAGATCTAGCCAAAGCCAAGGGTATTGTCGTATAGCCCAAAGTTTTGCAGCTTGAGCTGTGTGACAACTTACACAATCGACTGTGTGTGGATTGTGGTTGAGTGGATTTTCAATTCGCACAGCAGACAAAGTGCTTTCGATGATTTCATCTTTATCTGTTGGAGCAATCACTGAAGAATCTCGAATAAGAAGATTGAATGTATCAATGCCTTGAGGCGCCGGGAAGATATCGCCTTTAAAAAAATTTGGTGTTGGTTCTGTGATCACGCTATTAGAAAATGCTTGGCTGATGTTGTTAATACGAGGTATTTGCAGCGCTTGCATTGCGCCGCCAATCAAATCAAAACCACCAAATGTCCAAATATTTGCGCTTGCGCTGAGCTGCATAAAAGTAATTCGACTCAATTTTTGTTCGCCCGAAAATGAGAGAAGCATATTAAAAAGATTTTTTGCATAAAGACTATTGAGGCCTTTTTTGAGTAAAACAGGATTTACTGACAGGGGTTCGTCAGTTGTCGTAAGACCCGTTTCTTTTTTAAGTTGTTTTAGCTTTTGGATGACTAAAGCGAATTCACTTTTTTCTAAATTATAAGAAGTATGCACTGTCGCGTCGAATGCAGATAATTTTCCACTTGTCGTAAGCTTAAGTGGCTGCCAAATAAATCTGATTTGAGGTTGGCAACCAACAGCTGGTGGCGTTAACGGGAAACAGGGGTCGATGCGTATCGAAATGACCCTAAGCTCAGAATATGTAAGGTCTTTGTTTGTGAAAGGATTAATTTCTGGTAATTTATCATAAGCTAACTTTGGTAAAAGTGCGCCAAACTTGCCATTAGTCATTGGGTGAAAAAGCAGATCAACTTGCGCAGGCGCCGGTAATGGAATTAGAATTGAAACATCGTTTTGCGAAAGCGAAATGATAGAAGATGCACGGACTTGAATATTAAAAATAAAAAAACTTAAAAAAAGGTAAAGAATAATTTTCATTTTTGAAAGATAATGGTCTTTCTGAAAATTGTCGAGTGTTTTTAAGTAAAGCTAAAATGCAGGTTTTTAGATTTAGATAGGTTATCTCGTAATCTTTTGACATCGAGGCCGCATGCAACAAGTGATCTTTTATTTTCTTGTGAAAACAAATATATATTAGCTGAGTTTTCGATAAGATATTTAAATCCAAGTCCGGCTCCACCATTTGGATTCTTCTTTGGCTTTACTTTTTCTTCGTTGAAAATTAATTTCAAAGAGTGCAGAAATAAGCTTTTTTTGAAAGTGCCATACTGGTCTTCGCAACCGATAATGACTCTGTGTTCTGAATAACAGCAAAAGAATCGAACTTGAGTCTCGGGGGTGAAAGTAACTTCTTCGGCGTAACCTTTTGCTTTGGCGGCTGGGGAAGCATAGATAGCATTTGTTATTAACTCATCCGCAATTTGAAGACAAACATCAGAGACTGACTTGAGCTTGTCTGAAGTCTGCAAAAAATCGTAAAGTTTTTCAATTAACAGTCGCTTTTCAGAACTTGATTTAATCGATGAAACTAAATTGTTTTCTAAAAATTTAGTTGATTTAGGATCTTGAAAACCACTGAAAAAAAACGGAATCGGGTTGTTCACAAAAGCTTTTGGTTTGGCAGCCATCAGGGCCGATACAAGAAGTTCTTGTGCAAAGTCTTTTCGGTCGCGTTGAACGATATGTTCGAAACCTTTGTTAACTAAAAAGATCAGATCCTGCACGCTAGCATCGTTAATAATGATGATCACTTTGGTCACGTCTTCGACAAAAAGTAAAAGCTGTTTGTGCTCGGGGTAAAGTAAATAGTTTACATCGGACATCATGGTCTTCAGAGAGGCGTGAGTCGCTTCAGGCCAAAGATTGTGATATTCTTCGAAGAGTGTTTTCATTTTTTTAAAAACTTAAAGTATTGAGGTAACACATCAAGCTCCATAATTTCACCTTTTGAATCTTTTACTTCAGGTAAATGCAGATTTCCTGCATCATCATATTCAGTACCACGATTAAAAAAAACATTCTTCTGTTCGCTCGCATCAGCTGAACAGTAGGGAACCGCAAAAGAATCTACGACCATATTCGCATTGAGACTTCCCAATATTTGATTAAATGATTTAACAAACAGAAGCGGGCAGTGATCTACATAAACGACTGAAGGCAGTGTCATTTGTTTAACCCAATCACACCAAGTTCTTGTACCGACTGAATTTAAACCAACCACATCTTTTAAAGAAATATATATTTTTGGCTTAAACTGAGCGCTTGGAAAAACAGCTTTTTCATCCACATAACCTGAGACACGATAAGTGACTTTGGCCGGATCGCTTTCTGTTGTAATATTAAAATTAATCATGAGACCTTTACATTCTAAAGAAACATCTTTTTGTTATCTTAGAACGTTATTTTTTGATTGGCAGATCTTTTTTTAAAGACATATCTTTAGTCCAGGTCTAATTTTTTTTTGAATTGCCAGCATTCCGGACTGGACTCAACTTATTTCATGAAGTTTCCGAAACTATCATAGAGAATTAGTTTAGTTTAAAAACCAAGGAGAAAAAATGAAAACCGTCCAAGTGCATCTTCGCAAAAAAAACTTTAACCAAGAGACCCTTAAACCCGTTCTGGATTTAAAACCAAATGTTGTTATAGCTTTCGCAAATATTGAGTGGGCTAACGATCCTCAATTGTTGAAAGAGCTTAAGCAACACCTTCCTGGTATTGAGATCGTGGGCTGTTCGACAGCTGGCGAAATCTCGAATGTAGGCTTATTTGAAAAGTCGATGGTTTTAACAGCGATTCGATTCGAGTCAAGCTCATCAAAAGTTCAAATTATGAACGAAAAAGTAAGTGCAGATCAAAGACAATCAGGCCGAAACTTAGGACAGAAATTAAAAGACAAAAATTTACGTGGACTATTTCTGTTTGCGCCGGGTGTGACCGTACAAGGTTCTGCTTTACTTCACGGAGTCAAAGAAGCCGTGGGACCCGATGCATTGCTTCTTGGGGGCTTAGCTGGTGACAGTGGTAAATTCGTAAAAACAGCCGTTTTTCATAATGATCAAACTTATTCAGATCATATTATTGGACTTGGTTTTTATGGTGAAAACATTGATTTTAGCCACAGCTCAAAAGCAGGTTTTCGTTCTTTTGGTGGAGTCCGCCAAATTACGAAAGCAAACGATCATATTGTGTTTGAAATTGATGGACAGCCCGCTCTTAAAGTTTATAAAGAGTCCTTGGGAAAACATGCCGATGATTTACCTTCGACAGGATTAATGTTTCCACTTGCATTATTGAACAATCAACAATCTGAAACGGGACTGATTCGCGCGGTTCTTGGTGTCAATGAAGCTGATCAGTCAATCAACTTGGCTGGCGATGTCGATTCAGGTACTTTTTTTAAATTAATGAGAGCTGAAAATCAAAGTCTGATTGGTGGTGCTCAAGGTGCTGCAGAAAAAGTAAGTAAGAATGCGACTTCAGATTCGATTGGAATTTTAATTTCTTGCGTTGCACGTCGCATGGTCATGGGCGATGCCGTCGAAGACGAAATTGATGCAGCTCTTGCCGAATTAAAAAATTGCCAAAACGTTGCAGGGTTTTATGCTTACGGTGAGTTCGGACCATTTTTCTCGCTCGTTGATTGCCAACTTCATAATCAGACAATGACTGTGAATGTAATTAGTGAAAGGGTTGCTTGAATAATAGAGTCCTCAAGCGGCATTTAAAAAAGTATCTACAGATTCAAGGAACGGAAGACCTGGAAAAGGTCTTCTCGTTTCTGACAGAATTAAAAAAAAATACGGAATTGACGGATGAAGTTGTCACAAATTTTATTGAGGGGTTTCATGAATTTTTCGAAAACCTGGATAATAGTTATAACGAATTTGATCGTGTTCTTAAAGCTCGTGAAACTTCGATGGAAATTAATGAAACCGAGCTTAATCGACTTTATGCAGAATTAAAAAACGAATTTTTATCTCGTGATTTAGCATTGCAAAAATTACGAATCATTCTAACTTCCATGGAATCTTCAACAACCAATGTGGGATCCGAAGAATTAACGGGTATATTGGCAAAAGTTGAAACTCTTGTAAAAAATCAATTAGAAAGATCTCGTGATTTAGAATTTATATTTAAAGAAAGTTTAAAGTTGTCTCGTAGTCGAGATTTTTCTGAACTTGGATATTATTTGAGATCTTGCGCAAAATCACTGGTCGGCGAAAAAGTTGATGTCAGTGTTTATTTCAATGCGCAAAAACTACAAGTTAAAAATGATTTAGGTTTTGCCCTTCTAGCAGAGTCTGGTGGAATTAATTATGATGTTTTATTTTCTATGGCCGACATTAATCGAATGAGCGGCAAAACAATTCATATCCAGTATGAAGGCGCTGATCAGCCGACGATTATTCTTCTATTTTCTTCCAAAGAGTCCTTTCGCGACACGACCCCTTCGCCTGCGGTTCTGCAACTATTAAAAGCGCTGACATCGTCAATCTTGTCAGCCAGCGAAGCCATTCACTTCACAAATCAAGAAAGAATCAAAGAGCGTATGGAAATTGAGCTTAATACAGCTCGACTTATTCAGCAGACATTGGTTCCCGGCGAGTTATTTACAGTTGATCAACAAGTGCAGTTAGCCAGCTGGTTTCAGACGTCGTCTGAATGCGGTGGTGACTGGTGGGGTAATTACAAATTAAAAGATGGGCGTCATATTATTTTAATCGGAGATGTCACGGGGCATGGTGTAGGAAGTGCTTTGCTTACAGCTGTCGTTAAAGGTTTTTGTGACAGTTTAGAAGGACGAGATCAATTTAATTTCCGAGATTTTTTTGTAGAGCTTAACAATCAAGTATTTAATTCAGAATTAAATGGAAAATGCATGTCAATGCTGGGTATCTGTTATGATCCCAAGAACAGAACTCTTGAAATTTCGCCAGCCGGGCACCCAATGCCTTACTTGATTCAAACAAACAGTTTAGATCCATCGCTAAGAGTAACTGAACTGTATTTGGGCCCAAGTCATTTACTGGGAATGAATAGCAAAAAACTAGATGTGAATGATTTTGAAGTTCTTAAACTAGAAATTAAACCAGGTGATAAATTATTTCTTTACACAGACGGCTTAACAGAAACGAATTCTCCGGAAGGAATTGAATTTTCAGAATCGCGATTAAGACGTGTTTTGCGTTCAGTTTCGCCTGAAGCAAACGCAATTATTTTTCGCGATGAAGTTCGCAAACACAACGAAGCATTTAGAAAAGATGCTCCTCTGCTTGATGATATTTCAATTGTCATCGCTGAATTTCTTTAGTAATCAGCTCAAATACTTTGGCTAGTTCAGTTAGCAAATCAACAAAAATTTCTAAAAATTTAAACTCATGAAAAGCGATGCGATGATAATATGATGCATCTTCCAAAAAGATTTCAAAATGAAAATGTAGAGAGCTCTTTAAAGCTTAGTTCAATATAAAGATTTGTAAAAATACACTGGACGCTATTATAATTATAATAACGAAGGGATTTTTTATGAAAATTGCAACTTTGATAACTCGAATTCTTCTTGGCTTAGCATTTATTGTGTTCGGTCTTAATATTCTTTATCCGTTTATGCCACAGCCGGCGCCGGTTGAAGGATCATTGGTCGCACAGTTTTTGACTGTGATGGGGCCAACGCACTGGATGGTATTAGTGGGGTTCGTTCAATTAATTGGTGGCTTGCTAGTGGTGAGTGGCAAAGGAACTCCGTTGGGTTTGGCTTTGTTAGCGCCCGTGCTTGTGAATATCTTAGCGTTTCATATTTTCTTAGAGAACGGCAGCGGAATAGCTCCGGGTTTAGTATTTTCAGCGCTTGAACTTTTTCTGATGTACTCTTACCGCAGCTACTTTTTGCCATTTTTTAATTTTAAGGCTTAGTTTTTGGGCGCTAAAATTTATTCTTCAACAAAAAATTTTAAATTTTTTAGCGCTTGATCCCACTGCGCAGAAATAATATCCAAATACTCAGGGTCTCATAAGTAAACAGATGTATTTAAAGTCGCGGCGACTCTAATCTATTAGAAAGACTACATATTATTAAACCTTCGACGAATTTTCTTCTGATCTAAGTCGCGTGCGTCGCGCGACTTAGATCAGAAGTAGTTGCACTTTTTGCGAACCGGTTTTTTTAGTTTTCGATATTTGGGCGGAATGACATTTAATTGTTGTTGTTGAATTTTTTTCTTTTGACAAAAAGAATTTCTTCCAACTTCGATTGAAAATTCGGCTTGGTTGTATAAATGTGTTTCTCGGCGTCTTAGAAATAAATTTCTGTCGTAGGCGGCCAATGTCAGAAATAATGATATAAATAATATAATAAATAAATTGGCGATCTTCATCAGAACCTCGGTCTATTCTTGAGTTGAACGAATTGGTAAATAGAATAAAAAGGTTCTGGCTCATGATGGCCTCCTTGAAATAAAAGTAAATTTTTAGATATAATAAGATATGAATTAGGAACTTAACTAGATTTTGAGATTAATAGCGCATAATGAATTTATAGTAGCACGAATCTAAAATCATTTTTTCTAGTGGATTTTTTTAGAGGATTAAAATGGATGAAAATAACTTTGAAGGCACATTGGTTCTTTAAAAATTGGCTCAGATTGGGAAAGTTGATGATTTTTATGAAGCGATCGACGCAGATGATTTTGCAAAAGCCCAACGTCTAATGAAAAAAGCAGGTGTTGATTCTACGACAATCACAATGGTTTTAAAAAAAAATGAACGAAGCTGGCTCTTGATTCAGCTGTAACTAGATTTACTTTAGAACAATTTTTTTGATAATCATCATTTTTATTTTTTGCAAAGGATTACGATTGCCCCACCATATATTTGCTTTAAATATACGGTTCCAATAAGCATCAAATAAAATCGAACGTGGGGCCGTTGAAACAGGCCCGCGTTTTAATAGAATTTTTAAAATTTCTGATCCTGCAACACCAGCACTTAATTCGCAACCCATCGGTGTTGATGGACCTCTTTTTTCTTTAAAATTAATCGCTGTGGGGTCAACAATATATTTTCTATGAGGCGCTTTTGGACATAGACCAACTAAAAATTTAACCGCCATATCAACATCAGAATCATTCTCTTTCCATTGAAAATAATCGATAAAACTCATATGTCCCGGCAAAAAATTAATTAAAGCGGCGCCCATGCCAATAGGCCCAACAGTTGTCGCGGGTATTTTATTTTCATAACAAAATTGAAAAGCCATTTTTCTAGCTTTAAACGCAAAAAAATCTAAACCATCAAGATAAGCATCAACGCCCGAAAAAAATTCATTCACATTTTGATCCGTGATACCTTGTGGAAAAATTTTAATTTTTATTTCTGGATTAATCGCCTTCGCCATGGATTCAATAACGCGAACTTTTTCTTGGCCCAGCGTATTCATGCTGGCACCGACTTGTCGATTAAAGTTTTCAACTCCGAAAGTATCCATATCTGCAATATGAAGGGCGCCAATTCCAAGACGAACTAAAGTTAAAACATGACTTCCGCCAACACCACCTAAGCCAGCAATTGCAACCGTTTTATTTTTGAGAGTTTCAAGTTCTTGCCGAGTGATTAAACCAATTGTTCTTGAAAAAGCTTTTTCTCTACTAAAAGATTCGTCATTCATATTGACATCAGCTTTCCGTCAGAAATTTGGATCACGCGCTTTGCAGCTTCCATGATCATCGGATCATGAGTTGAAAATAAAAAAGTCACGCCACTTTCTTGATTTAAAGCACGCATTAAGCCCACTATATCTGAAGCTGTTTTTTTATCTAAATTGGCGGTAGGTTCGTCGGCTAAAATAATTTTAGGTCGGTGAACCATCGCCCGCGCGATAGCAACACGTTGTCTTTGCCCGCCACTCATTTGATTGGGGCGATGATGCATGACTGCTTTTAAGCCGACTCGCTCGATGGCTTCTGTAGATCTTTTTTTTAATTCCTGCGAACTCAAGCCCATTCGCAGCAAAGGATATTCAACATTTTCTAAACCGGTTAGCACAGGCAATAAATTAAATGTTTGAAAAATAAATCCCAAATGATGTCGCCGAATGTTAGCAAGTTCACGACTTGAAAGTTCGACTAACGTTTGACCCTCAAGTTTAACTTCACCCGAAGAAGGGCTGTCCAGTCCACCAATGATATTAAGCAAAGTCGTTTTTCCACTTCCTGAACTGCCCGCGAAAGCTGTGAATTCTCCGGCTTCGATACTTAAAGAAATATCTTTTAAGGCAAAAACGATTGCTTCGCCCAAACCATAAGTTTTACTTACTTTTGAAAGTTCTAAAATTGTTTTCATAGCGTCATTGTACTGAAAACGTTGAAATGGGCCAGTCTAGTTTTGATCAGACTAAACCTTCTAGGTTTCTAAAATACAGAAGTCTTGTCTATAATAAAACATCAATTGGGGTAGCTTTATGAAATTTTTTTTACTCAGCATTTTTTTATTGTTGCAGTCGCAAGCTTTTGGACTGAGTGGCTTACAAATAGTCAAAAAAGCAGACACAATGCGCTTCATCGAGTCCGATAATTCTTTTGTTGTCGAAGTAAATGATATTAAAGGGAATGACACTCAAAAAACAAAGTATAAAGTTTTTTCAAAAGGCACTCACATGAGTCGTGTTGAAACAATATTTCCTGAATTGCAAGCGGGACGAAAGCTTCTGATGAAAGACAATGATTTATGGTTCTTTACCCCTGATATCAAGCGACCAACACGAGTCAGTCTTCAGCAAAAATTAACAGGCGAAGTTTCAAACGGAGACTTAGCACGCACAAACTTTGGCGATGACTATGCGGTCGAAATCAAAGGTGAAGAAAAAATTGATGGAGTCGATGCAATTCATTTATTTCTTAAAAAAAAGAATGACGAAGTGACCTATTCTGCAATTGATTACTGGGTCAGTAAAAAAAATTACACACCTTTAAAAGCAAGCTTTAAATCAGACAATGGTAAAGAGTTAAAAGTAGCCACTTATAAAAATCCGCAAGTATTTTTTGGCCGAAATCTATTAACACGTATGGAAATTGTGAATTCATTAAATAAAAACCAGAAATCAATTTTGATATTCACTGGATATAAGAAAGAAAAATTGAATGAGTCTTTTTTTAATAAAGAATCTCTCAATAACTAGTTTTTTAATTTTACTTTTCATTTTTTACTCGCAACAGATTCAAGCGGCTAAGTATGAATATGAATTAGATTTCGACGCTCGCTATGGATCGCATTACTATGGTCCACCTACGACTTCAACAAATCGTCACAGTTTTAAATATGAACAAAAATCTGAATTCGACAAGCAATGGTCTTCAATAATCGGTTTTCAAGCTGAAACTGAATCTGCTTACGCTTCAGTGCCCGAGCGTTATGGGTCCGGAGAAGTTGGGCGTTACGATTCGCAAACTTTTTTACCGCGAGATAATTATTTACAATATCAAGATGGAATTTTTCGAACTCGAGCAGGTTATCAACAAGTCGTTTGGGGAGAAGCGTTTGGTTATTATTACGCGGATATTGTTAATCCGAAAGATTATCGAGAAGCGGGTTTAGGTGATCTTTCACGCAACAGACTCAATACAGCACTGTTGAATATGCAATGGATTTTTTCAGACTCAGCTCTTCAACTCATTTATATTCCAAAAGCTAGCAACGGTCTTATGCCAAGTTCTGGAAGTGATTTTAATGCTGTGACTTTACCAAGTGCATTTTCTCAAGTTCCATTAACAATCAAAAGAGAACCTCAAAATCCACTGACACGGGGTGAATATGGTGCTCGATTTAGCCAACAAATTTCACGATTAGACTTGTCGTTATTTTATTTTAATTATTACGATCGGTTACCTGTTTATGAATTGCAGGTTGTACCTTTTCCGCCGTCGGTGACTGTGGCACCTGATTTTAAACCTTTGCAAACCGCAGGTTTAACAGCGACACTAGATATAAATAGTTATCTCTTGCGTTCTGAAATTCTTCAGCACTTTAAACATGAATTAAATACGGGTGATGGGGTTAACATTAGTACGGCTCAGTCGAATGAACTTGTCTACGTACTTGGATTAGATCTGCCTCAAATAGATAAATGGCAGGTTAGTTTTCAGTATTCAGAAAGTCGTCTTGAAAAAAAAGATTGGCTTGGTAGGCAAGACTTACAAAGCATTGCCAGTTTGCGTGTCGCTAAAACATTCAGCCGCAATATCGAAATTGAATCACTTCTGACAAATTTTCCACAAGACTCAAGTACTCTTGCCCAGTTGCAATTCTCAGCGCCATTATCGAATCAGACTGAAATTCTTTTGGGTCTAGATAAATTTGATGGAAGTGAAGAGTCTTCTTTGGGTCGGTTTAAAAATGCAAGTCGAGTCTGGGTTATGTTTAAAGCAAAACTGAAGAAATAATTTTGAAGTATTCTAGAATTCATGAATAATCTACAGAGAGATTAGAATAATTAAAGAGGTTACAAATATGAGTAAAAAAGTTTTAATTACGGGTGGTTGTGGTTTTGTTGGACTATTTTGCCAAACGATTGAAGTATGCCTAAGCAATTATTATTTTTAAAATAAAGGTCACTTAATGCAATTTGTTTCGTTAAGTCGGCGGCATGAAGTTATGATTTAACTTGAACAGCATACAGATCAATCGAATGTCACATTAAAAACTTTCCAACCAAGCCCGCCACCCATTCCGGTGCCAATGACAATCGAGTCCCATATTTGGTTTCTAGCTTCTTCAAGAGTTAGCGGTGTCGATTTCATGTGATCTATGTTAATAGCTCATTATAAGATTTACAAAGTTATTCATCCTGTGTTTTGATTTTAACATGAAAACAATTCTTTTATTTTTTGCGATCGTAAGCTCCTTGCAACTATCAGCTCAAAGTTTACATCCAAATATTGTGAATGGCGTGCCGGTTTCAATCAATGATCCAATCGCAAAATCGACTGTGATGATCAAAGGTAAATACCAACGATTTAGCTTTATTTGTTCGGGGTCGATCATTGCTGAAGATTTAGTTGTGACCGCAGCACACTGTTTAGGGCCCTATGCATCGGCTGAGCTCACAGTCTTTTTTGGAGTCGACAAAAACCAATCTGGTGTAACTTACAAAGTGGTCAAACAGATTCTTCCACCGACCTATATTCCGGATCAAAAAATTGATCGCAACGACATTGCGCTGCTGCTGCTTGAGAAACAAATTCCTGCGTCGTATCAACCGGCGCAAATGATTTCAGACTCAGATATTTTAAAATCAAATGATTTCGTTTTATTAGCAGGCTACGGAATTAATGTGACAGCGATGCCTAATAACGGCGACGGTGGGCTGGGAGTTCTGCGCTATACAGAACAAAATATTATTGAGCCCAATTACGGAAATACAGAAGCCTTGATTAATATTAAAAACAAAGGAACTTGCAACGGAGATTCGGGCGGGCCCGCATTTTTGCAAAAAAATAATCAAATCTATTTATTGGGTGTTGCCAGCCGAATGACTGACAAAGATATTGTGCCGGGGAATAAGCCGATACGCTATGAATGTACTGAAGAAATTGTTTATACAAATATTTTAAAGCAAATCAACTGGCTTAAAGACGCTGAAGCTGAAATTAGAAAAAAATAAAAATTTGCATTAAATTAATTTATCACTTTAATTTTTTAAAAGACCACTTATGATTTTAGTTAGAGGGGTTCTATGAAAAAATTAATTAGTCTTATCAGTCTTTTGTTAGTTGTTTCAATTTCGGCTCAAGCTAAAAACAAATTGTACACCGCAAATTCTTTGCTTGTGCCCCAATTAAATTTCAAAGCGACAGCGAATACGCAGTTACATTATTACGGAGGCCCTGTGATCAGCGCCGTCAAAGTTGTGCCGGTGTACTGGAGTACGCGTGTGAACACAGAAATTCAAAATGCGATGGATGATTTTTATTCTTCATACGTCAAAAGCAAACACATGAGCTGGCTGACTAAGTACAATACAAATTTATCAGCGATCGATGGGCGTCAAGGCACGGGTCAAACAATAAACCACGGGTCGTCGATTGCGCCGATACTTATTCAGCCCATGATAACTAAAAAACAAATTACGGATGTAGAAGTTCAAAATGAACTCATCACCCAAATTGATGCCGGTGTTCTTCCTAGACCGGATCAGAACGCACTGTACATGATTCACTTTCCATCAGACATGCAAATTTCGATTGAAGGCGCAACTTCATGTTTTACATTTGGTGGTTATCACAATGGGACAAAAAATCAAAAATACGGAGACCTATTTTATTCGGTTCTGCCCGATTGTGGTTTCAGCGTAAAAGCAGGCAACTCTTCACTTTCTTCAACGACTTTTGTGGCTTCCCATGAACTGATTGAAGCCGTGACAGATGCTTATCCAACTCCGGGTGACAAACCGGCATATCCACAAGCATGGAATGCGAACGACGGGAACGAAATCGCAGACCTTTGTCAAAACGGCAGCGGCACATTAGTCGGCGCAAAAGCAAGTTATACCATTTCGCTTGAGTGGAGCAATTCACGTCATACTAGTTATAACGGCGAATAAAATAAAATTATTTTTATGCGGTGAAGTGGTTTTTGCTGAGCTCGTGATCAAGAGTTGAAATTTTCACTTCACGTGGACTTTCTTGAAAAGACTCATTTAAAAGACGCGTCAGCAAAGACGCAGCAAAAGCCGGATTTTGATCAAGAATAAGATGTTCACCATCGGTAATTCGAGTCCAAGATTGTTTTTTATTTTCGGGTAGGCGATTCCAAAATTCGCGCATCAAACTTTTTGGAATCAAAGTGTCTAAGTCAGAACTAATTAAATTCAATTTGTGATCTGGCAGTTGATCTAAAATTTCAAAAACGTTAAAATTCATAATGCCTTCTGAGATTTGCACAGCGGCCTCGCGGTACATCGGATCAGTGATGCGATCTGTAAATCTGAAGTGCATGTAATCATGAACAAAATGAGAATAAGATTTTTCAATCAACTGATAAGGTGTTTGTAAAAAAGCCGGTGTTAATTTTTTGAATAAATCGTACTGTGAATGCCAAAATCGCGACATCGGAAAAGCCAAATCTAAACGGAGTAAAAAAGGTAAAAATAAAATTAAATCTTGAATGCGTTCAGGGTATTTGTAAGCCAACCAAAGAGCCAACCCCCCACCGTAAGAAAATCCAACAAGACTTAAGCTTTCAATATTTAAAAAATCACAAAGTTCCATTAGGCACAAGCCTTGATCTTCGGGTTTAATACGATAATCAAATTTTAAACCAGAAGAAAATTCTTTTCGTAAAGACAGACCTTGTCCAATCAGATCCACATATAAAAAGGGACGCTTCAAATTTGTTAAAGACGTCACTTTTTTCCATTCGTTAAACGAATCACTGAGCCCATTTAAGAAAATAATCGGAGTTCCCTCTCCCGGATGATATTCATAATAAATTTCTCGATTGAGTGAAGTCAGAAAGTAAGTTGTCGTCATTTGTATTGGGCCTTTTGATCGTATTTTTGAATCCATTTCAGCATATCGGGCCAAATTATTTTTTGCGAAGCGCTGCCGATCAGAGCCCCAATGTGGCCTCCATGCGAGTTCCAAATTTTGAAATCTTTGCACTTGGGAATGTGTGATTTCTGTAACGTGCATTCAAGCGGAACAATGTGGTCATCTTCGGCGTTCAAAACAGCAATTGGAATTTTTAAATCAGCGACCATCAGTTTTTTTCCGTTTAGATTAAAACCATCTGCCAGCCAAGCGTTGGATCGATAAAATTCTTGAATCAATGTTAAAAAAAACTGGCCTCGGACGTTGATATTGTCGAATGACCAAGTTTCTAGAGCTAAAAAATGACGTTTGAATTGCAAATCATTTCTTTTTTTTAAAAACTTTTTGTATTTTAAAAAAATCTGAGTCGGCTTCATTCCCAGAAAGCCCATTTGCATCCAAAGCCAGGGCGCATTTCCGCGGGCTTCAATAAATTTTTCTAAATCTAAAGTGTGGTGCCGGGACCAGTCTTTTAATTTTCCGCCAAAATCAAAATCAATCGGTGTTGTTAATAATGAAATCGAAGCGACGTTTTCAGGTTTCAGTAAGCTGTAGATGAGGCCTATATTTCCACCCAAACACTGCCCGACGATGTGAAATTGAGATGTCTTTGCTTCAAGTTTAATGGAAGAAAATAAATAATCTAAATGCAAATCGAATAAAGTTTCAAAATTAATAAGCTTGTCTTCTTCTTCGGGCTCTCCCCAGTTAAGCAAAAAAACTTCAAACCCTGAATTCAAATAAAACTGCAGCAGACTTTTTTCAGGCAGCAAATCTAAAATGTAATGTCGGTTGATAAAAGACGGAATCAGTAAAATAGGTTTGTTAGCTGTTTTTTTTTCGGGTTTATATTTAAAAAGTTTTATTGAGCCTGCTTCAGCCACAAGCTGGGAATTTGTATCAGATAAATTAATTTCTTTAGCCCAGTCAAAACTTCGTATCTTTTCAAGTAGTGCTATGCCCTGAGAAAGTCCTTGCGACATCAGTTCATTCTTTTAGTTGAAGAGATTTTTTTCGAGTTAGAACTGGCTTTTATTTCTTCTTGCAATTGCAGCTTTTTTATTCGTATTTCAAGTTCTTGAACTAAAGCCAATAAGCGCTCTTGATCGCGGCGCACAGGTAGTTCAAGTTCTTTTAGTAGTTTTTCAAGAGCATTTTGCAGCCAAATTTTTCGATAAGAGTTAAAGTTAATCAATGTTGACACACTACGAAGAAATAAATCGCTTGAGGTCACTTGATTGATGACTTTTTCAATTTGGTTTTCCATAAACACATCCTTAAATAAAGCATCTGCTGTTTTTATTGCAAATGCAAAAAAAATTGAATACTTTCTGCTTCAATGGATAAAGTTGTTAAAATCAAAAAATATGGTAATCGAAGATTTTATAGTTCTGAAGAAAAAAAGTATATTACGATAGCAGATATCCAAAAACTTATTTTAAAAGGCACTAAAACTCAAATTATCGATGCTGAAACCGAAAAGGATATCACTTCAGATATTTTAACGCAAATTTTGCTTGATCAGGGGCGTGCAGCCCATTTTCCGGTTGAGCTGCTTGAACAAATGATTCGGACCAGCGAAAAAAGTTTAAACACAATTTGGGCTCCGTTAATGACGCAGCAATTTAGGCTGATGACGCAAATGGGTGAAATGGCCTTGCAAGGTTTCAAAGCTCTTATTAAAAAATAATTATTGCAAACGCAGCAAATTTGGACTTTACAAGTGCCTGTTGTAAAGCCATGCTTATTTCATGTTGCAATTGCAGCAATTAAAAACCAACCAAAAAGGAGACCTAAAAATGGCGACACCAAACGACAAAAAACCTTCTGACAATCCATTCACAAGTTACTACGAAACAGCTGAAGGCCAAGCAAAACAATTCTTGGGCTGGCAATTCAAGGCAACACAAGAAATGATGGATCAAGGTCTAAAATTAGCTCAAACATGGGGCGAGTTTTCACAGACTCAATTTCAAGAAGGCGCACGTTTATCTCAAGAATTATTGAAAACAGGTTTTCAAGCTGCTGAAACAGTCAAAAAAACTTTTACTCCTATTTTTGAAAAGACTCAGTCGACTTTTACAAAGTAATTTTTAAGTTTTATTTGTTTATCTTAGGAAGCCGCTCGTTGAGCGGCTTTTTTTATCTTCGTTGACATGAGCTCTAAATTCTAAAATTCTAAGTTAATGAGTTCAGTTCAGAATAAAAAGCCCATTCAATTTATTTTTGCAACAATCGTGCTTGATATGTTGGGGATTGGTCTGATTATTCCTGTTTTACCCGATGTGATTCGTCGTTTTTCATCGGATCCACACCAAATTACCGTTCTGTTTGGATATTTTGTTGCGGTTTATGCGCTGATGCAGTTTGTGGCCTCACCCATATTAGGAAGCTTGTCGGATCGTTTTGGCCGAAGACCTATTTTGCTGAGCTCTTTATTTGGGGCTGCAGTTGATTATATTTTTATGGCGTTTGCACCAACGCTATTGCTGCTTTTTATAGGACGAGTTTTTTCGGGACTAACGGGCGCTAGCATGACAGTCGCAAATTCTTACATGGCCGATATATCAACCGATGAAAATCGATCCGCAAATTTTGGTCTGATCGGAGCTGCCTTTGGAATTGGATTTATTGCAGGCCCTTTAATCGGTGGCGTTTTGGGGCATTACGGGTCTGAAACTCCATTTCTTGCAGCCGCGTTTTTAAATTTTTTAAATTTTATTTTTGGACTTTTTATTCTGCCTGAATCACTTTCTAAAGAGCATCGTCGTCAAATTGACATTAAAAAATTGAATCCATTCACTTCGATTTCAAAAGTTTTAAATAACAAACCCATTTTTTATTTTATTATTATATATGCTTTACTATTTTTAGCGGGAAACGTGCACCCTAGCATTTGGACCTTGTACACCGAACACAGATTTAACTGGAGCCCTTTGCAAGTGGGATTGTCACTGAGTTTTGTGGGGTTAATTTTTGGTTTTAGCCAGGCCGTTTTAACAAAAAAATTAGTACCTAAGTGGGGAGAAATAAAAGCGCTCAAAGTCGGATTAGTTTTTAGTGCTTTGGCATTTATATTATACGGCGTTGTTCCTTTTGGTTGGATGATGTATTTGGTTATGCTTTTGACCTTGCTTTCTGGTTTAGCGATGCCGTGTCTGCAGTCTTTGATGACAAAACAAGTCGAAGCAAATCGTCAAGGTGAACTGCAGGGCGGGTTAGTATCCTTATCTAGTTTATCTGCAATTGCAGCTCCTTTGCTTTACACATCATCATTTAATTGGGTTTTAAGTCAGACACATTTACCTTATCTGATGGGGTTACCCTATCTGATTGCGGCTTTAATTGTTTTTTGTTGTTGGGTTTTGTTGGCACGTAAGCTACAAAAAAAGAATGAATGATTTTAAAACTCGATTTTTTAAACACTATAAAAATAAACCCTATCGTTATTTAGGAGTTGTCAGGCACTCTGAAACTCTTGAAGAGATGGCTCTTTACGAAACTTTATATAAAAATGATTTAGGCACTCTTTGGGTTCGTCCCAAACAGATGTTTTTTGAAAACGTCACGATCAACCAAATTGTACAGCCGCGTTTTAAACACGTCGAATTTAAATTTAAGTCTGTTGAAAAGTTATCAGAATCTGTAGTTATAGAAATGGCCGAATTACAAGCTTTGTGTTTTGCAAATTCTTTTAACCAGAAAAAGTTTTTATCGAAATTAAAAGCTCAGCCGCATCAATATCACATTTTAGCTTACGAAGAAAATAAACTGATTGGATATAAATTGGGTTATGCGCTAGATGACGAAAGATTTTATTCATGGCAAGGAGCTGTTCATACCGATTACAAAGGTTTAGGTGTGGCCACAGAACTGTTACTTCAGCAGCACACTTGGTGTTTACAGCAAAAATTTAAATATATTGAAACTCGAACACGAAATGAATTTAGAAAAATGATTTCTTTAAATTTGGCTCACGGATTTAAAATTGTCGGAACTATTTTAGACGCAAATCAAGAAATCAAAATTCTTTTAGAAAAGAAACTCGTTTAATATCCAGATGGTCAGGTAAAGGCTGACCAAAGTAGTTTTCGACCATGACCCTGGCACAATTAAAACTTAAACCCATTCCGTGGCCCGAGCACCCAGCCATCAAAGAGACATTTTCTATAAAAGGATGGGCGCCAATTAACATTTGTTCGTCTTTCGAAAAGCCCATGATGCCACTCCAGCGGTAATTGATTTTAACTTCAGACGTATTTTGAAAATAGTTTTGTGTGAACTCTGTTAGTGCCTTTTGAATTTTATCGGTGGCCTCATCTAGGGCTGTGTTTTCGGCATCGATATCATGATTTCTAAATCCACCGACAAGCAGTTCGCCTGTTTCAAGTTGGCGAAAGTAACAAAGATGTTTGGTTAAATAACAAGGCCCTTTCACAAATGCAGGCAAAGGTTCAGTTACGATGATTTGACCGCGCTGGGGTTTAATCTCGGTTTTGAGTTCAGGAAGTAGTTGTGAAACATAACCATTCAGGCAAACAAAAACTTGGGCCGCCAAGAAACTATTTTTTTGAGTTTTGACTTCAACAGTTTTTGAATGATGAGAAATTTTAAAAACTTCTTCCGAAAAATAAAAAGTCGTATTCTTTAATTTTGAATTTATTTTTTGAAGCAATTTAAATGGGTGAATCAAACCATCATGCTTATATTGGATGGCTCCTAAAAAGTTTCGAACTCCGTAGTGAGAACTCAAATAAGCTTCATCAATTAATTCAACATCGATGCCCGCAGCTAACATTGTTTGATGAAGAGTCTGATAGCGACCCAAATCGGCTTCAGCTGCGGCCACAGTGCACGAGCCTGTGTTTTTATATTGAACATCCGCAAAATCATCCTGAAAAATTTCAGATTTTAGTAACTCACGATTCTGTTCTGAAAATTTCCAAATCTCGGTGGCCTTTTGTAAGCCAAATTGTTTTGTTAACTTATTAAAATGCTCGGCTGACCCACAAGTGATGAAGCCTGCATTTCGTCCCGAAGCTCCAAAGCCTAGACTGTGCTTTTCAATAATTGCAATTTTAAGTTGTGGATCTTTTTTTTCTAACCAGTAAGCTGTTGATAAACCCGCGATGCCCGCGCCTATAATTACAATATCAAAAGTTTTCTTTGAATTTGCAGATTCATCCAGCCAGTAAGAAATTGTCATATCAATAAGTACATTTCAATTGCCGTGCAACGGCAAGGCTTGCCATCACGTGTACAAACATAATCCACATCAAACCAATACAAAGGATGTTCGATCATTTTTTGAAAGCCTTTTTTTTCTAAATAACGCAAAGACGAATTATGCGGAGACTCTTTCCAGCAATGCGTGATAATTCCTGTGGCACCTAATTTTTTAAAAAGTGCAATCGACTTATCTGACATCTGGGGACCCCATCCAAAGCCTTGGGCTTTAACGGATAAAAACAAACTTTGAAAATACGCTGCTTTTTCTAATGGAAATGGCCACAGATCGGGCCGTAATTTAGCGCCTTTACCATGAGCCCAGTGGCCTGGTGGAAAAGCCAAGCGTAGCCCTTCTATTTCGTTGGTGGATTCATCAACTAAAATAAACGAAGTAACGTCGCCCGATTCGGCCACAGATTTTTTTTGATTTTCGTAATGCTCGGCCAATGAGTAATAGCCTTGGCCAATTTGTTGATCGGTGAATTTTTTGACTGCGGGAACGTCAATTTCTAAAAAAGGTTTAATAAGCATATATTTTTTTAATCTTTAAAAGCCATTCTTTGGGAACTAAGGCCACCACATTGCCTGTTAAGCAGAATAAAATACCTATCATAAAATAAAGATTCAGTTGCATATTTTCAAAAAAACTTGAAACAACAACAGCAATCACCGGAGAAATCACACTAGTGAAGGCTGCTTTAGATGGTCCAACTAAATCAATTAATTTTAAATACGCCGCAAATGAAATAACAGTGCCAAATAAAGTTAAATAAATAAATGAAAGTGAAAAAGCTAAATCAATTTTTAAATTAAAAGATTTTTGCATTAACAAACAATAAATCAAGCTCATCAAAGAGCCGTAAAGCATTCCCCAAGCATTGTTTGATAGAATGCTGACATTGTTTTGTCGACTTTTGTATGAAATAAGATTGCCTGCCGAAGCTGACAAAGTCGCTACTAAGCTTATTAAAAATCCAATTATATAATCGGGATGCAAATGAATGCTGACAAGTTCATTATACGAAACCAAGCCCATTCCTAAAAAACTAATTGTAGCGCCATAGACAACTTTTTTTTCGAATGGAGTTTTAAAAAAAATACGTGCACCAAACATATTAAAATAAATCAATGCGGTAAAAGCCAATGCCACCAAGGCTGATGGCGCCATATGAGAAGCCCAGTAAGTCAAAAGGTAATTTAGACAGAACATAAAAAAGCCCTGACTAATAAATCGAATATGATCAGTCGACTTAAATTTAAATTTTTCTTTTTTAACCAAACAAGCCAGAAACATTAATAAACTAGCAACAGCGAAACGATAAAAAACAGCGACGTTTGAATCGACAGCGCCAAATTGAAATTTAATAGCAATCCAAGTTAGGCCCCAAATCAGCGAGCAAGTTATAAAATAGATCAAAAATTACGACTCTTCGTCTTCTTCATCTTCTTCTTCGTCTTTATCCAAGTCGTCATCATCATCTTCGTCATCTTCATCGACTTCTTCAGCCGCTTCAATCCGAAGTAGCCAGCCTTCTTCGTAACAATCATCTTGAATCACAGAGGGCTCTTCCAGAACACTGGCGTTCACTTCAATCACAGTTCCGGCAACTGGCGAGTAAATATCTAAAGGACCGTCATCGGTTTCAATTGTTCCGATTGCTACATCTTCTTCAACTTTTTCTTGTTCAGGAGGTAAATCAATTGAAGTGATTTCGGTGATGTCGGCCAAACCTTCTTCGTTAATTCCGATAGTGATGATTCCATCTTCTTCTTGATACCACATGTGATGATTGTAATTTTTAATTCCGCCGATAAGATCTTTCGCCATAAGAATTCCTTCTTTCTCGTATAAAAATAGATGTGCACAAAAATTAGCTTAAAGGAGAAATGCAAATCAATTTTCTTTATTCTAACTAAAAAAATCAAGTGGTCAAATTTTGTCGTAGTAACGCAAACATAAAAATTTGCGTATTCACTTTGGCTCTGTTACAACACCTTCACTTTCGCAAAAACTAATTTGCTGTCAAAGATCAGAGGGGGATTCATGACGACAATGCGTTTTTTTGTTATCGGTTCTTGGACCGAGGGCATGCTGCATTTTCAAAAGCTAAGACCATTTATTGTTTCCTATGAGCCAGCTACGATTCAGGCTTATGTTTATCGTGTTCCAACGGGCTTTCCAGTTTTAGTTCAAAAATCAGATATCTCTGATTATGATCAAATACTAGGACAATTAGTTGAAATTAAATACGATGAAACTTTGATTTCATTGATGGATTCATTTTTTGGTGTTCATCCTACAGATGAAGCTAAGAGTCTGCACTTTCGTCGTGTGGTTAAAATTAAAAAAAATTCCGGAGAACAAGAAGACGCTCAAGTTTATTTGTATAATCCAAAAAAATTAACGACAAAATCTGAAAAAATTGTTGGTGGGATTTGGCAAGAAGCTCTACGACTTAATCCTCCAGTTTCTGAACAATTATCTGAACAGCAAAAAACATATATTTTAAAATTAGGAAAAGCGAAAGCGCGCGATATTATTCCGGTCGACAATCTTTCTTTGTATCGCGAACTGATGAAGCTTGAGCTCATCGTCGACAAAGGCCGACGTTTAGCGCTGAGCTCACTCGGAAAAGACGTCTATAAACATCTTGTTTAAATGTCAGAAAATAAATCCATGGACTCACTTTTTCGTATTGTTCTTCTTGAGCCTGAAATTCCTCAGAATACCGGAAATATTGGGCGTACTTGTGTTGGTACAAATTGTGAGCTTCACATTATCGGGCCCATGAGTTTTGAAATTAATGACACTCAACTTAAACGCGCGGGCTTGGATTACTGGCCGCATTTAAAATTTTATTACTACGAAAACTTTCAAGAATGGTTTTCAAAAGTGGAAGACCCATCGCGCGTTTTTTATTTTACAACCAAAGTTCAGCAGACTTATTACGATATTCAGTATCAAAAAAAAGATTGGCTTGTATTTGGAAAAGAAACCAAGGGTTTGCCTCCCGAAATTATTCATCAAAACAAATCTCAATCGGTGACAATTCCGCAATCGGGGCCTGTGCGCAGTTTAAATTTAGCAACGGCCGTGGCGATTTCGATTTACGAGGGTTTTAGACAAATTAATCATTCGAAATAGCTTACTCCTTAATCAAATCAGCTCGATTTTGGTCGAGCCCATTGCTGACTGAATAGACTTGGTAAGTCTTGCCGTTTGAATCACGAGCCACTATCCTAATTCACTATGATACAAAAAATTTTAGCGAAAATATTTGGAACCAGTCACGAACGTGAAATGAAAAAAATCCAGCCGATCGTGGATCAAATTAATAAACTTGAGCCCAGTATTCAAGCGCTCACTGATGATCAATTAAAAAATAAAACAGTTGAGTTCAAAAAAAGGCTGCAAGACGGTGCAAAAGTCGATGATATTTTGACTGAAGCATTTGCAGTTTGTCGTGAAGCTTCTAAACGTGTTTTAGGAATGCGTCACTATGATGTTCAGCTGATTGGTGGCTTTGTTTTAAATCGGGGCTCGATCGCTGAAATGCGCACGGGTGAAGGTAAAACTTTAGTTGCAACTTTACCTGTTTACTTAAATGCCCTAACAGGCAAAGGCGTTCATGTTGTTACTGTGAATGATTATCTTGCGTCTCGTGACTGCGAAGAAATGGGCCTTGTTTACAATTGGTTGGGGTTAACAACCGGCGTGATTAAACATGGTCTGACCGATGAAGAAAGGCGCGCAGCTTACAACGCAGACATCACGTACGCGACCAACAACGAACTTGGTTTTGATTATTTGCGCGATAATATGAAATTTGATTTAGCAGAATATGTCCAAAGAGCGCCTCATTATGCGCTGGTCGATGAGTGTGATTCGATTTTAATCGATGAAGCTCGGACGCCTTTAATTATTTCGGGCCCTGCCGAAGCTTCCACAGACAAATATTACATGATTGATAAAATCATTCCGTTTCTTAAAAAAGATTTGCATTTTACGATTGAAGAAAAATCTAAAAATGCAACTTTAACTGAAGATGGAAATTCTGAAGTCGAAAAACTTTTAAAACTTGATAATCTTTATGATCCAGAAAACATCGAGCTTCTGCATCACGTGAATCAAGCATTGCGCGCCCATCATTTGTATCGTTTGGATGTCGAGTACATGATCAAAGACGGCGAAATTGTTATCGTCGATGAATTCACGGGTCGGTTGATGCCAGGGCGACGTTGGAGTGATGGTCTTCATCAAGCGATCGAAGCCAAAGAAAAAGTTGAAGTTAAAAATGAAAATCAAACTTTAGCAACAATCACTTTCCAAAATTATTTCAGAATGTACGATAAACTTTCAGGTATGACCGGTACCGCTGACACAGAAGCTGTCGAATTTAAAAAAATCTACAATTTATCGGTGAATGTGATTCCAACGAATAAACCCATTCGTCGTAATGATGTCGAAGATATCGTTTACAAAACAGAAGAAGCTAAATACAAAGCGATCACTGCTGATATTCGCGAACGACATGCTAAAGGTCAGCCCATTTTAGTGGGTACAGCTTCGATCGAAAAATCAGAAACTCTTTCGCGCTGGCTTCAAAAAGAAGGCGTTCGACACGAAGTTCTGAATGCCAAACACCACGAACGCGAAGCTGAAATTGTTGCTTTAGCCGGTCGTAAAGGCAACGTCACAATTGCAACCAACATGGCGGGCCGTGGAACTGACATTAAATTAGGTGGAAACCCCGAAGTTCTTGCAAAAAAATCGGTAACAGATGAAACCGGCCCTGAATTTATAGAAGCCACAAAAAGATTTAAAAAACAATGCGAAGAAGAAAAACAAGATGTGATCGCAGCCGGTGGCCTTTACATCGTGGGAACTGAACGTCATGAATCACGACGTATTGATAATCAGCTGCGCGGGCGATCGGGCCGTCAAGGTGATCCCGGAGAATCACGTTTTTACCTTTCACTTGAAGATAACCTGATGCGTATTTTTAACGGCGAACGCATTCAAAAAATTATGACAATGCTGAATATTCCCGAAGAAGAACCGATCACTCATAAAATGGTGACAAATGCGATCGAAGGAGCTCAACGAAAAGTTGAAGGCCACCACTTTGATGTGCGCAAACACTTATTAGATTTTGACAACGTGATGAATCAGCAAAGAAATGCGATTTATAAAATGCGCCGCCAAATTCTTGAAGGCAAAGACATCGAGCGCTCTTTGCTGGATATGTTAGGCGATGTTGTGTCTGTTATGTTAGACACTTATGTTCCCCAGGATGTTAAACCTCAAGATTGGAATTTAGAGGGCCTGAACACAGCATTGATGACTCAATTTGGGTTTAAAATCGAAATCAAACCTGATTTAAAAGCCGAACAAATTCAAGACGAAATAGCAGTTAAAGTTAAAAAGATTTTTGAAGCGCAAAAAGCTTCCATGGGCCCCTTCTTTGAACAGATCAGTAAAATGATTATGCTGAATTCCATCGATCAACATTGGAAAGAGCATCTTTACACTTTGGATAAAGTGAAAGAGGGCATTAACCTTCGCGCTTACGGCCAAAAAGATCCGTTGATTGAGTATAAAAAAGAAGCTTTCAAAGCTTTTGAGTATTTAAGTAATATCATTAAATCAGAAACTCTTGAGAAAATGATGCGCGTACAACTTGTTAATGATGCTGTAGAACAGACTCTCGAAAAAATGCGTCCGTCAGATCCAGATTTGTCTGATTTAAACTTCTCTGCACCAAGCGATTCACCGGATTCATTTGCTGACTTAGGGGCAGGGCCTGTTGTTTCTAAAAGTGAACAGCCAATAAAACGACGCATATCTGCGGGGCCCTCAAGCCAAGACCAGGAACGTGTTTTAAATCGGGCTGAAAGACGAAAGCAAAAAGGAAAATAAATGATCTGCCCCAGCTGTCAGACTGTACAAGGTGTTACCGAACAAAATTACGGGGCGCTTTACACCTGTCAGTCTTGTCAAGCAGTCTACTTTATTAACTTCGATGGTCAGCCTGAATTTGGAAACGACGAAGCACTTGCAGAGTCTAGCCCAACGATTGCTGACGACTTTGTTTCTGAAACCGAAAAATTGCAAAATCAAATCAACGAATCGATGCAACCCATTGTCGAATTCAATCAAAATGAATTTTCGGCTGATGTAAGCCCTTTTCAAAACCTCTATACCGAGCCCGCTGCAAATGAAATGCAGACTTTTAAAGAAGTCGCTCAGGATATCGCAGATTACGGAAATACCGAGTCTCAGATTGCTGACCTGAATTATGATTTACGCATTTCTGGATTAGATACCGCAGAAATTATTTCACTTTTTAAAGAAGCGATCGATGATTCACGCTTCGGTTGGGATTCAAACGAATTCATGCGAAATATTAAGCGCGGAGAAATTATTTTCGAAAAACTGAATCCTGTGAAAGCCTATATCTTAGCAAAACGTTTACAGTTTTTAGACGTTGAAAAAGTATGGAAGCAACATGCTGTTTAAATTTAAACTTTTTGCTTTAATCACGATATTTATTTCTTTTCATGAGCGGAGCCAAGCTGAGCCAAAAGTTGAATCGTCTCAGTTTTCAGGAAAGCAGTCTCAAGATTGGACTGAAATTCAAACTAAACTGGCCGCTTTAAAAGGAAAAGTCGATTCGCAACAAGCTATTGTTGAAGAATTAATTCTTCAAAAAGAACATTTAAAAGGTGATGAACTTTCAAAAAAGATCGAACTCATAAAGTTAGAACATCAAAAATTGCAGCAGCAAATAGTTAATTACAACGAACTGAATAAGACCTATCAAACTAAATTTCCTGAAAAAGGTCTTAAAGAGCCGCGCATCTACAAAAGAATTGACCCTCAAAGTATAGAACATATCGAAAATGATATGACTTTGGACGGGCGTTTAGTTCGTCTTTATCAAAAAGTTCTTAAACAGTACCCAGATAAAACTAAAAAAGTGATTCAAGTTAAAAAGAAACTTAATGAGGCTCCGGCTCCCTCAAAAGAGGCTCCGCCTCTATCAAAAGATTCAAACGGCGTGACTGATCAAATTATTTTACAGAAGTAGCTAAAGTAAATTCAAAACGATGATCAGTGTGAACTTTTTCGAGTTCGTCATTTGTGATTGTGAAACTTGATTCGCCAATTACTTTGATTTCATTCAGTTTCCAATCGTTCGGAAACTCTTCATCAGCGTAAACCATAAAAGCCTGAAGTTCACCATCGGCTAAAGTCATTTTTTTTAAATTTTGAATCGCAAAAAAATCTTTTACAGAGGTCATCAGTTCGGATTGCGCTAAGTTTTGCTTAATCACTTCACACGTGAATAGGTGTTTGATCGCTGGTTGAGTTCCGGCAATGGCGACATTGATTGCGGCAAAGCTAACTTCAATTCGAAGCGCTGTTTCGCAAATCGATTGCAGGCGATTTGTTTTTAAAATCAGATGGTCTTGATCAGCTAAAAAGCTAAAGGATTGAACTAAATCATATTTTAATTTCTGCCCATCGGACATCTCAGAATAGCTTGCATCCTTCGAGCCTGCGATATTTCTTTGATTTTCGCTTGAAAGTTTTAAAACTAATCCAACAAAAATAAAATCAACTAAAACAAATAAAATAAGCCACTTTTTCATAAATCAATACTCACAGTTTAAAGAGTTAATATCGACATTTCCCGCGACACAGCGACTGGTTGCTGCGGCTAAATAAGGTTGCATGCAGCTTCCAGCCTCTTCGATATGCTTTAATCCTAACGCATGCCCGAATTCGTGAAGAATCAAGCTTTCAAGACTAACTTTTCCGGCCGTGTCTTTATCGCCTTCGACAAAATACTTAAAATTTTTTGCGTTTATTTTAATATCGGCATCGCGAATTTTACTGATGTCCCATTTGATAATTGTTCGTCCCTGCTCTTTTGGTTGATCACCGTCCCAAGTGCTCATCCAATAAATTCCGTTAGTGCCGTCGTTGGCGGCGGATGCAGGGTACGAGTTGTCGCGGTGAACTTCGATCAACGTCATTCTTTTTTGCGAATTCCAAGTATTGGCGGCTAAAGTAATTGATTGATCGTAAATATCTGGAACGCTTGAAGTTATAATAAAATGAATCGGCACAGATGACTTCCAAGAAACCCGTGATCCCTGAGAATTCTGAACAAAATTGCACGCGTCTTGCGAGCCAAACGCAAAAATATCTTGATCACCAATTTTTAAAGTAAAGCCTTTGCTGCAAGCACTTAAAAATAAAAATGAATTTAATATAAAAAAATAATTCATGTAAGTTCGCACAAGTTCTATTTTGATACACACCCGTTAATTTGACGAGTCGAGTTCTGCAAAAAGGCCAGAACAAGATGGGGTTGTGTTTATTATTTTATGCCCATTTGATATGCAACAAAGTACTAAGGATTTTAAGGACTTAGCATTGATCATCAATGTTGATTGCGCTATACATAAAATATAAAGAAATTTGAAGGAGACTTACCTCATGGCTCAGAATCAAGATCATCACAATCAGGGTGGTTTGTTTGCGTTACTCGGCTCGATGGCCTTTGTTTTTTGTTTTTTCTTTTATATCGTTTTTATTAATAAAGGCGTAACCCTTGATGAAAAAGTATCTTCACCTGCAGCGGCCGATGCTCCAAAATTTGATTTAGCGAGCGTCAAAGAACCTTGGCTACCCAATGAACAAGTCGCTTTAGCGGGACAAAAACTGTTTAAGCAAAACTGTGCTATGTGCCACGGTGAAAAAGGCGACCTTGTCGGCGGAGTTCCAACTGCACGTCACTTAGTCGATGGAAATTGGAAAATGGGATCAGGCATGGTGGCTCATTTCAAAGTTTTACAGAACGGAATTCCAGGAACTCAAATGGCTTCGGTTAAACAAATTCTTAAGCCGAACGAAAGATGGGCTGTATTGAATTGGATCGATACAATTACAAAAAATAAATCAAACGATAAGCCTGAAGAAATTTCGGCTTTTGCTGCAACAGCAGACTAGGTTATTGAAAGTGAAACAAAAAGTCGGCCTATTTTTATTGATTGAGTTGTTGATTGGACTTTGTCTCCAGTTCGCTCGGGCTGATAGTCTTTCGAACGCTTCATCTGGAATTAAAGATGCGTACACGGCTCAAGAACCTTTGAAGACAGCGACTGAAATTCCTGAAGAATTAAAAAACGTGGGTATCGAAGAAAAAATCGGTCAAAAAATCGATCTCAGTTTGCTTGTCATCGATGAAAATAATCAGTCAGTAGCACTTTCAAGTTTTTTTAAAAAACATAAACCCGTGATTTTAAGCCCTGTTTATTTTAGCTGCCCGGGACTTTGTAATTTTCATTTGAATGGTCTGACTGAAACTTTAAAACAAGTCGATTGGTCTCCGGGAAATCAGTTTGAAGTTGTGGCCCT
The DNA here is from genome assembly GCA_043747435.1 of Bdellovibrio sp. Lineage (GTDB taxonomy): Bacteria > Bdellovibrionota > Bdellovibrionia > Bdellovibrionales > Bdellovibrionaceae > Pseudobdellovibrio. The sequence continues at coordinate 42,392 of JAYTPD010000067.1, forward strand.
TAGTTTTGATGCGCGCGAAAAATCAGATGTCGCCTCAGCAAAAAAACAATCTTATCTTAAAGTCTATAATCGCCCGGGAACCGAAAATGGTTTTCATTTTGTGACAGCCGATCAACAGACAATCAATCAAATCACACAGCAAGTCGGCTTTAAATTTAAATGGAACGAAAAAGTGAATGAATGGTCTCACGCTTCGGCAGCAATTGTGGTTTCGGATGAAGGTGTCATTTCCAGATATTTGCACGGAATTCAATTTGAATCCCGAGATATTAAATTAGCTTTGAACGAAGCAGCTAATGGAAAAGTTGGAAATATCGTGGACTCGGTCATGCTTTACTGTTTTAAATACGATCGTCATCAATCAAAATACGGTCTACAAGTTTATCGCATCATGCAGATAGCGGGTGCTGTTACAGTGGCTTTACTTGCACTTTGGTTATTGCCTTTGGTGATGAGAGCAAAAAGGGAGAATGGATAAAATGGTCTCGTTAATACACTTTGCACAAATATTTTTTGGTCAACTGGCTCAGGCGGGTACTTTTATGCCTGAGCAAGGAACTGCAATATCTAAACAAGTTGATAATCTTTATGGATTTCTTGTTGTCGTCAGTTTTGTTTCATGTGCTATTTTAATTGGTGGAATGATTTATTTTGCGATCAAGTACAAGCGTAAATCAGCCAACGACAAAACACCGTATATTACTCATGACACACGTCTTGAAATTTTATGGTCGGTGATTCCGCTGATTATCTTTTTGTTGGTTTTTGGTTGGGGCTGGGTCGTTTATCATGACATGCGCTCAATGCCCAAAGATGCTCTTGAAATCCAAGTCACAGGTAAGCAATGGGCTTGGACGGCAGAATACAAAAATGGTGTGCGATCAACTGAAGTTGTAGTTCCTGTAAACAAAGATGTGAAAATTATTTTAACTTCTGAAGATGTGATTCACTCTTTCTTTATTCCAAGTTTTCGAATCAAGCAAGATGCGGTTCCAGGGCGCTATACGGCTTTGTGGTTTAACTCTGAAAAGCTGGGTGAGTTCCAAGTTTTTTGTACAGAGTACTGTGGAACTTCGCACTCGGGCATGATGACAAAAGTGCGCGTTGTGACTCAAGAAGATTACGACAAATGGCTGATCAACGAATCTGAAATCGGAACTCTTCCATTGGCCCAACGTGGAGCAAAATATTTTCAAACTCGCGCTTGTGCTTCATGCCATAATGTCGATAGCCCCGCCGTAAAAGTAGGACCTTCGCTTTATAAAAAATTCGGCACCGAAGAAAATGTTGATGAAGGCAAAAAAATTCTTGTTGATGAAAATTATGTGCGCGAATCAATTATGTTACCTCAAGCACATATTGTAACAGGATATCCAAAGCCATCGCCGATGCCTTCTTATCAAGGGCAACTTTCTGAATCTGAACTAGCCGCAATTATCGAATATATTAAAAGTTTAAAGTAATAAGAGGTTATTCATGGGACACGCTTCAACAGGAAAAAATTATATCAACGAAGAACCAGGCTTACTGTCTTGGTTCACGACTTTAGATCACAAGCGAATTGCGATACTTTATTTTGTATCCGTCATGTCTTTCTTTTTAATTGGCGGCATCATGGCGCTCTTGTTGCGTCTTGAACTTTTTTCGCACAATGTGGATGGAGGAAGTTTTATTAAAGACATGATCCCGCAATTTCTGAAAAAAACGGGCGATGCTCCGGGCGACACTTACAATCAAATTTTGACCTATCATGGTGCGATGATGGTATTCATGGTGATCGTTCCTGGTATTCCAGCGATCTTAGGAAATTTCTTTTTACCATTGCAATTAGGAGCTAAAGACGTTGCCTTTCCGCGATTAAACTTATTGAGCTGGTACGTATTTATGACGGGCGCTGCTTTAGCGGTTGCAACTTTCTTTAATTCAAGAATTGATACAGGTTGGACATTCTACACGCCTTATTCGATTCGCACAGGCACTTCTGTAGTGATGATGGTCATCGCTGCATTTATCATGGGAATGAGTTCGATTCTTACCGGGCTCAACTTTATTGTCACAGTTCATAAACTACGAGCCCCTGGAATGACGATGTGGAGAATTCCACTTTTCTGCTGGGCGATTTATTCAACTGCGATCATTCAAGTTTTAGCAACTCCGGTATTAGCGATTACTTTATTATTGCTTGCGATGGAAAGAACTTTTGGAGTCGGTATCTTTGATCCTAAACTGGGTGGAGATCCAGTTTTATTCCAACACTTTTTCTGGTTCTATTCTCATCCCGCTGTTTACATTATGATTTTACCAGCGATGGGAATTATTTCTGAACTGATTTCGACGTTTTCAAAGAAAACCATTTTTGGTTACACAGCGATTGCCATGTCATCAATTGGTATTGCGGCCGTTTCATTTTTTGTTTGGGGACACCACATGTTTGTCTCAGGGCAATCTGAAGTGGCAGGGATTGTATTTTCATTTATCACGATGCTGGTTGGAGTTCCTACTGCAATCAAAATGTTTAACTGGCTTGCGACTTTGTACCGTGGTTCGATCGAATTTACGGCTCCGATGCTCTACGCCTTGGGATTTTTATTTTTGTTCGCTATCGGTGGTATGACCGGAGTTATGTTAGCGGTAACGGCCGTCGACGTTCACTTCCATGATACTTACTTTGTTGTCGCGCATTTTCATTATGTGATGGTGGGCGGTACATTGATGGCGATCATGGGCGGATTTTATTACTGGTTTCCAAAAATGTTTGGAAAAATGTATAACGAAACGGCTGCGATCTGGTCGTGGGTTTTTATTTTTATTGGCTTCAACGTAACTTTCTTTCCGCAATTTATTTTAGGCGCGAAGGGAATGCCTCGACGTTATTTTGATTATATTATCGAATATCAACAGCTTAATCGAATTTCTACTGTCGGATCTTGGTTGATTGCGACAGGTTTCGTTATTGGATTAGTAACAATGATTCGCGGATTAACCAACGGACCAAAGGCGCCAAAGAATCCATGGGGTTCAAAAACGCTCGAGTGGGAAGCGGAATCTCCTCCGATCATGCATAACTTTGAGCACGAACCAGTCGTCACAGCGGGGCCCTATGAGTACAAATAGATTAATCGACGGAGTCAACGTAGCGTCTCATTACCGAGACGCCAATCACCAATACGCTTCAAACAAAGAAGGTCTTTGGTTGTTTATGGTCACCGAGATTTTAATGTTTGGCGGACTTTTTGTTGGCTACATTATTTTTCACTCGATCTATCCAGAGATGTTTGCTGAAGGAGCCGAATCACTTAATTGGAAATTGGGTTTTATTAATACTTTGGTTCTGATTTTCTCTTCTTTCACAATGGCCTTAGGAATTTATTTTAACCAAATCAATCAACCTAAAAAAGCCACTTGGGCTTTAGCTTTGACAGTTCTTTGTGGCGCTATTTTCTTAGTGATCAAGTATTTTGAGTACACACATAAATTTCACTTGGGACTGTACCCTGGACGTTTTCTTCATATGACCGAGGGTGTGCCACGTCATGCAAATTTAGGAATGTATTTTGGGTTTTACTACTGCATGTCGGGCTTGCACGGTATTCACGTTTTAATCGGTATGGGTTTGATTACTTGGGTGATGATCAAAAATATTCGCGGAGAATTTAATTCTAAATACTACACACCTGTTGAGGGTGTTGGAATTTTTTGGCATATCGTCGATTTAATTTGGATCTTTTTATTTCCGTTACTTTATTTAGTGGGTTAATTTTCTTTAAGATTTTTTACAGGAGCAATTTATGGCCACACAACATCACGAAGAACATCACATCACGCCCTTAAGCACTTACCTTAAAGTAGGCGGAGCCCTTTTTCTTCTGACTTTTTTAACAGTTGGTGCGCATATGCTGCGCGAATATTTTCATCCTTTTTCTGCAATCATCGCTTTTACAATTGCAGCAATTAAAGCATACTTGGTGATGTCTTGGTTTATGCATTTAAAATATGACGTGCCTTTAAATCGACTTATTTTTGCAACAGGCTTTTTCTTTTTAGCTCTGCTTTTTGGAATTTGTATGTTGGATATTTTAACTCGCATTTCTCAAACAAGCGTTCTATAGCTGTGTTCAAAACCTTCGCAAGTCTGACTAAATTTGGCATTGTAATCTTTGTCTTATTAGCAGGCCTTGCGGGTTATGCGACTAGTTTTCAAATTGAAAAAATTTTTGAATTTAAACATCTGATTTGGTTTTTGGGCGGCCTTTATTTTTTAAGCTCAGGAAGTTTAGCCTTGAATCAAGTTCAAGAATATAAACTTGATCAAAAGATGCCACGAACTGCAAATCGACCCATCGCAAGCGGAAAACTTAAACCAGCAGCTGGTTTAATTCTTTCGATTACTTTTTTATTCGTGGGGATCAATATGCTGCACGAGTTATCGCCCATGGCGGGCTATTTATCTGTGCTGTCAGTCGCTTTATACAACGGACTTTATACAATGTACTGGAAGCCGAAATGGATTTTTGCAGCAGTACCTGGGGCGATCCCTGGCGCTTTACCAATCACGATTGGCTATGCAGTCAATAACAGCCAGATTTTTAATTCGGACTCGATTTATTTATTTTTGATTATGTTTTTATGGCAGATGCCCCACTTTTGGACCTTAGCTATCAAGTACAAAGAAGATTATCGATTAGGGGAAATTCCAACACTCCCAACGGCCCTTGGTGTTCAAAAAACTTTATTTCATGTTGGGCTTTACACATTTACATACGCAGGTGTTGCGATTGCTTCGCCATTTTTTTTAAACACAAGTTGGATTTATGCAGCCGTAGTTTTTCCATTTGCTTTTATGCTTTTA
>JAYTPD010000068.1:0-9871 GCA_043747435.1 Bdellovibrio sp.
CCAAAAAGCGACCCGACTCATAAAGCAATTCAGCTTTTAGCCAAACACTTGCGAAAGTGGGGGCGGCCAAATCGATCATTTCTAGGCTTAAATCAAAAAGTTCAAACTGCATCGCTAGCAAAGCTAAATTATAAATTTGATCCGGAGAATCGATTTTTAGTTTCTGTGCCAGCACGCGCACATGTTGAGTTAGATTTTTGATGAACTGAAGGGTTTCTGAATTTTCTTCTTCGTAAACGCGACGATTCATCGGCATTGAAAGCAAATTGGGATTCTTAACCCGTGATAAAATTTCGTCGGCTTTTTTTTCTAAGTGAGCTTGATGTAAAAGTTTAACTTCAATGTCATAGGGAAACATTTGAGTCAGTTGATGAAGAGTTTGCTCTTCTTGGTCGGCCAATTGGTATAATCTATTTTGATTCAACTGTGCCATCAGTCGTGTTTTAAGCTCAAGCTGATCGCGCGTGAATTTTTTTCGAGCTTCAGATTCGCGAACTTTTAATTTAACTATTTGTGAAAGCAAGTAAGGCGACTTCATCGCGCTTTGATCGTTTTCATGCGAAACAACACCCATTTCGATCAAATCTAAAAGGTCTTGTGAAATTTCATTTTGAATTTGCAAAACGGCCTCGGCAAAATGGCCCCAAGGAAAAACACTGATCGAATTTTTTCGTAAACATTTATAATAAAATTTAAATAAGTCGTCGATTTTTCCAGTTGTGATCAGAAAGTGACTGATACTTTCGGCTTCAGTCGGACTGACGACATCGCTTTTTTCGTATTTGGCTAAGATTTCGGTGCAGATAGCGTTGGTGTCGAGACCACTTTGGTGCAATGAATGAATTTCAAGTTCAAGACTGTTGCTACCAGCCAAAATAAAGCCTCCGATTATTTCTGTGTAACTCGTTCAACGTAATCACCTGTGGTCGTATCAATTCGTAAAAGATCACCTTCGTTAATATGCAATGGAACGTTCACAACTAAACCCGATTCAAGAGTGGCGTGTTTCGTTGCGCCTGTGACGCGATCGCCTTTGATGCCCGGTTCAGTGAAAGCCACTTTCATATTCACCGCTTTTGGAACGTCGACAACGACAGGTTTTTCATTGTAAAGTGTGATCGTGACCACTAAATTTTCGATCAAATAATTTTTTGAATCGCCCACTTCATGCTCCATCATCGAAATTTGTTCGTAGTTGGTTTGATTCATAAAATTAAAACCGCTATCGTCTTTGTATAAATAAGTCATCTCGACGTTTTCAACATTTGGTATTTCAAATTTTTCGCCAGATTTAAAAGTTCGCTCAAGATTTTGTCCGGTTAACAGATTTCGCATTTTCGTGCGCGAAAATTGATTTCCTTTACCGGGTTTGACGTGTTGAAAATCAACAATCACGTAAGGAGAACCTTCAACCATTAATTTCAGACCCTTTTTAAAATCACCTGTTTCGTACATAAATCTTCTCCGGCATTAAGCTCTTTGGATAAACGCAAATAAATTGATGTTTCAGTCTAGTAGATCGCAATTAAGTCGACAAGGATTCGCTTTTGAATGATTCGATTCTACGCAGCAATTCTTGCAGGGTTTTAAGTTTTTTTTCGTTAATAATTTCGCGTTTAGACATCGAAGCTTCTGCCAAGGATTTGGGCTTAATAAAATCAGCGTTTTCGTAGACTGATAATTTCAATCGTCGCGTCTCTATTTCGGGGTGGTGACCGTATTTCACTGTGCAGTCATTAAGCAACTCAATCGCTTTTTTATGATCTTGTCTGATAATCAGTGCATCGATGTAAGAAAGAATTCGAACCAAACCATCCGGCGCCGTTGTCCATTGTTCTGTGAGAAGGGGCTTTGCTTCAGTTTTAAATTCGGCATCAGGAAGTTTCTGCATCTCAAAAAGATCATCTTCGTATTCGTCGGCGGTCAGGACTTCAAGCTTAGCCACGGCTTTTCGAGCCGACGGATGAGTCGGATTTAAAAAAAGCACTTTTTTAAAAGCTAAAAAGGCTTTTTTAGCCACTTTTAATTCGATATAAGTTTCGGCCAGCTCAAGCCAAGCGCGCCAATTTTCCGGCGCAAGTTCAGTGGCTTTCAGTAATGGAGTTAAAGCCAATTCATAATTTTTAAGTTTTTTATGACAGCGACCCATAAGCACAAGACCGCTGACTGAATTTGAATGAAATTTTAAACTATCTTGAATCAGCAAAGCCGCTTCTGTGACCATTTCTTTGCTTAAATAAAGTTCCGCTAAACGTATAAAATGCCCCGATCGAGGATCTTTGTACATTTCAAGTTGCAGTCTTTCGATTTCATCTTCTTGTGTCATCTGCATAAATCGTCTCATTATATTGACTCAAAGAAAAGCTCCTTATTGAATAAAGACTCATTATGATTATTTTAGGAATCGATCCCGGATCAAGATTTTTAGGTTACGGAGTTATTTCGGTGCACTTACAGCATCTGAAAGCGATCGATTTTGGTGTTTTAAAATTTGATGAAAAAATTCCTTTAGCCGAACGACTTTTATCAATTGGCCAAGGAGTGCGCGAACTTTTTGAAAAATTTCAGCCGAATCATTTATCTTTAGAGAAAATATTTTTAGGAAAAAACGCTGACAGTGCTTTTAAAATGGGTCACGCTCGGGGCGTTATTATTTACGAGGCTTTGAAGGCTCAGGCTGAAGTCTTTGAATACGCTACTCGTGTCGTCAAAAAAGGAATCACCGGAAGTGGTGGGGCTGATAAAGATCATGTTCGTCTGGTGATCCAAAACCGCCTTGGCCTTGCACCTTTGAAATCGCTGGATGCTTCGGATGCATTAGCGATGGCTTGTTTTCATGCCAGCCAGCTTCACGTTTTGAAATTGAAAGCTCAAATGAAAGAGAGATCAAATGATCGCAATGCTTGAGGGAAACGTTTTTGATGTCTCGACGGACCATTTTATTTTAAATGTCAATGGAGTTGGCTACGATGTATCCGCTTCATCTCAAACTTTATCTGATGTACAAGTTTTAATGGGCCAAACTTTACGAGTTTGGATTTATTCTCATGTGCGTGAAGATGCGTTTCAACTTTTTGGTTTTTTAGCGCGTCATGAAAAAGAATTTTTTTTGCAACTTCTGAAAGTCAATGGAATTGGTCCGAAGATGGCTTTGTCCATCATGTCAGGCGCGCGAGTTTCGCAAATTCAAGAGTGGATTGAAACCAGCGATGCAAAAGCTTTATCGGCTTTACCCAAAGTTGGTAAAAAAACAGCTGAGCAAATGATTCTGACTTTGCAAGGAAAGCTGGTTCGCATCGAAACAAAATCTAAAACAAAAGCGCCGGCGCTGCCTGAAGCTCATCGGCAAATTTCTTCTGCGTTGATTCACTTGGGTTTTAAAAACCAGAACGTAGAGCAATTCATTGCGACTTTGGGGCTTGAAATGAGCATCGAAGAAGGCGTACGTGAAGGACTTAAAAAATTATCAGGTCAAATTTAAGGAAATAAAATGGAAAGAATCATTCAAAGTGAAATGCAAGATTTTGATTTAAAGTGGGAAAATAAATTACGTCCGTTAAATTTTGATGAGTTTCCAGGTCAGCACGACGTCAAAGAAAAAATAAAAGTTTTTGTCAAAGCGGCTCAAGGCCGCGGCGAGCCCTTAGACCACACTCTGCTTTTTGGTCCTCCGGGTTTAGGCAAGACAACTCTTGCGCAGATTATGGCTCACGAACTGAAAGTGGATATTAAAATCACGTCGGCTCCGGCCATTGATAAAAAAGGTGACCTTGCGGCCATACTGACTAGTTTGAAACCATTTTCAGTTCTTTTTATTGATGAGATTCACCGCTTGCCACGAGTCATCGAAGAGTACTTGTACACCGCGATGGAAGACTACTACATCGATATCGTCACTGGTGATGGTTTGGGTTCGCAGTCAATGAAGTTTCAATTGGTGCCTTTTACATTGGTGGGAGCAACAACGCGCGCGGGTCTATTGGATAATCCATTTCGCGATCGCTTCGGAATTCAAGAGCGCCTTCAGTTTTATGATCGAGAATCTTTGTGTCAAATTTTACTGCGCTCAGCACAGATTTTAAAATTAGTGATCGAGCCCACAGCTGCGGCTGAAATTGCAAAACGTGCCCGCGGAACTCCGCGAATTGCGAATCGACTTTTAAAACGTGTGCGTGATTACGCTGAAGTTAAAGGCGATGGAACCATTACAAATGAAATTACAATGTATGCCTTAGATCAACTGGGTGTAGATAAAAACGGGCTTGATGAAATGGATCGCCGTATTTTAAAAATCATTGCAGAAAAATACGATGGCGGCCCTGTTGGTATCGAAACACTTTCGGCTGCTTTGGGTGAAGAAAGCGAAACTCTGGAAGAAGTCTACGAGCCTTTCCTGATTCAAGAAGGCTTCATTCAAAAAACACCGCGAGGTCGTGCGCTGACAAATTACTGGAAAGAATTAAGTTTGAATAATTAGGTTGAGTTTGACTCGTTTAAAATGAAGCTCCTAAATAAAAGCGAAGGCCGATTGTAGAAGAAGATTTGATGTAATAATCTTCTTCGTCTTTCAGGGATCTTGAATAAGCGTTCGGAGCTCCGCTTGATTCTTTTTCTGAGTTCACTTGGCTGGTAATGGGTAAATAAAAACCAATCCAATCACAACCCAAGGTAAAATTTTCCCAGGACCATTGGTTACCAATAACTAAAGAAGGCCCTAACGAGCTTCCATCAAAAGTGCGCGTTTCAAGTACTGATGAATTAAAAAGATCGTAGGCATTCGATTTGTAATCAACGCTGCGATAATCGAGTCCTGCGGCCCAATAAAAACTGTTTCCGTGAAAATGCTTATAGTGAACTCCAAAAGATCGGGTATAAATATCATAACTATTTAAAAAACTTAGCGTGATTGGGCGTCCACCTAAGGCTTGAATTTCAATCAGCGAATTGCGATCCAAAAAAATTCCCAAATTAAAACCAACGGTGGTGGCTCGGCTAGGACCGTAACCAACAACGACAGTTTCAATCGAAAAATTTTTATTCAGTCGATTAAACTCACTGCTGTCTCGGTAGATGCTATCTGCTTGAGGAGGTTCAACGACAACGACGGGGTTTTGTGCTAAGGCGTGAATCGAGATGAAAATGAAAATTGCAACCAGAGTCGATCTAAATAAATTCATAATTAAACCTTTCTAAAAAATTTGACAGAAACCAGAGTCCTTTAAAAATAGTTGTTTGTCATTACAACGATCTTGTTGATTGCTGAAATTCTTCGGTTTAAACTGACATTATGTTTTTTCAGAAGACGATTCGCAAATCAGTTCAAGTTGAAGGTGTTGGTATTCACTCCGGTGAAAAAGCCACTTTAAGTTTTAGGCCAGCTCCGGCGAATACCGGAGTTTATTTTGTTCGGGCTGATTTGCCTGGGCGACCTTTTTTAAAAGTCTCAGCAAAAAATGTTCAAGCCGTTAGTTATCAGACCACTTTAGGTGGACCGCATTTTCAGGTGGCCACCATTGAACACTGCGTGTCGGCCTTGTCGGCTTTGCGTATCGACAATATTTACATCGAGCTGAACGGGCCAGAGATTCCGATCTGTGATGGCAGCGCTTTGTATTTTATGAAAGCTTTGATGAAGGGTGAGCCCATCGAGCTAGATGAGCCGCGTAAGTACTGTTACATCACCGAACCTGTCTCATATGTTGAGGGTGATAAGTCGGCCTATGTTCTTCCTTATCACGGGCTGCGAATAACGCTGACAATTGATTTTCCGCATCAGGTTATTGGCCAGCAAAAAATTGATCTTGAAATTAACGAGCAAACTTTTATTCGTGAGATTGCCAACGCCCGAACCTTTGGTTTTTTAAAAGATGTGGAAGCATTAAAGGCAGCGGGTTTAGGTAAGGGCGGCAGTCTTGATAACTGCATCGTACTTGACGACGTAAAAGTGATCAATAACGAAGGCTTGCGCTACAAAGATGAATTTGTACGTCATAAAACTTTGGATGCTCTTGGGGACCTGGTGACTTTAGAAATGCCGCTGATGGGCCATATGGTTTTACACAAAGCAGGTCACGATATTATGAATAAATTGATTAACAAAATTGTCTCTTCGCCAAAATCTTATCGCTTTGTCGAAATGGGCGCCGACATTTCAACCGAGACCAAAAAATTCGCGAACTGGACCCTCAACTAATTCAAGCGCAGCTCGCATCTTAAGCACTCCGAAAACCGTCCAAAAAAAAAGGTACCTGGTACCTTTTGGGTCAAAAGGTACCAGGTACCTTTACTTTCAAAAACAAGGCTGGTAGTTTTTCTCATTGTTTTGTTTTTAAAAAATTAGCGAGGAGATTTTATGATTATTGGAGTTCCTAAGGAAATTAAAATCAGTGAAAACAGAGTCGGTTTAACGGAAGCCGGTGCCCGACAATTTGTTAAAGAAGGTCACACCGTGATCGTTGAAAAAGACGCCGGAGTCGGAAGCGGTATTTCAAATCAAGAGTACGAAAAAGCCGGCGCAAAAATCATCGATACGAAAAAAGAAGTCTACGCAAAAGCCGATATGATCATGAAAGTGAAAGAACCACTTCCTGATGAATACGAATTGATGCGTGAAAATCAAATCATCTACACTTATTTGCACCTAGCCGCAGAACCTAAATTAACAAAAGTTCTGTGCGAGAAAAAAGTCAAAGCTATTGCCTACGAAACCATCCAACTTGAAAACGGATCGCTTCCTTTGTTGACTCCGATGTCTGAAGTTGCGGGAAGAATGGCCACACAAGTCGGCGCCTTTTACTTACAAAAAAATCACGGCGGAAAAGGAATTTTATTGGGTGGAGTCACGGGCGTTATGCCCGGTAAAGTCACTGTAATAGGTGGCGGAGTTGTCGGAACCAACGCGGCAAAAATGGCGGTCGGTCTTGGCGCTCAAGTAACGATTTTAGATGTCAGCACGGCTCGCTTGGAATATTTAGATGATATTTTTCAAGGACGTTGCCAAACTTTATTTTCGAATGCAAAAAATATCGAAGATTCAGTTCGTGAGTCTGATTTAGTGGTGGGTGGTGTTTTGATCACAGGTCAAAAAGCTCCGACTTTGGTTTCAAAAGAATTGATTTCACAAATGAGCAAAGGTTCAGTTGTTGTTGATGTGGCTGTTGACCAAGGTGGTTGCATCGAAACCTGTCGACCAACATCGCACACAAATCCAACTTACGAAATCGACGGAGTCATTCACTACTGCGTTCCGAACATGCCTGGTGTTGTACCTAGAACTTCAACGTATGCATTAACAAATGTGACTTTGAAATACGGGTCGATGATTGCGGCCATGGGTGTTGAAGACGCTATTGCAAAAAACAAAGCGCTGATGAAAGGGCTTAATGTTTACGGCGGTTATGTTTGCTATGAACCCGTCGCAAAAGATTTAGGTATGGAGTACCGCCCTTACAAGATCTAGTTTTTTGAGAGAAAATATTTTTGATTTAAAAACCGCTCTTCGATGGGCGGTTTTTTTTTAGACTTTCTGGAGTTCCGAAGAGGGGAACATAGATCGAACTGCTTTTGACAGCATCTGCATTTTTTTGAATTGATTCGAAGTCACACAAATGAGTTTTTTGATCTTGAGAGTCTTCAATCAATGTTGATCGCATACAAAGACTGAATTTGAAATTAAGTTTTTGAGCATTTAAATTAGAATCTATCGCGTTATCCAAGGGGACCGTCGCAATGAGGGCACCTATGCTTGCTAAAAATGACTGCGCCGAAATAGAGGCTAAGTCTAATACAAATTTGTAGAAAGTTGCTTGATGTTCAATATTTTTGCGTAGCTCTTTAGCAACGACACAGTAGTTGGCTCTTTTCACGTCTGGAATTGATTTTAATACTTCGATTAAATTTCCGTCGATGTGGATGTACTCTTGCTCTTTTATTTCACGAAAATTGTCTTTTGATCTTTGAAAAGCTGAAATCAGCTCTGACGGAGTCACTTCTGAGCCTTTAAAATAGAGAAGCATAGGTGATTGACTTAATAGCTTGAGGTATATTTTTTTAGAGTTTTCTAAAGCTTCAGGATCATTTTCAATTTCTGACTTAATTCGGTTGAATTCGGCTTCAGTGAGCGCCGAAACTTCATAATCTTTTGCTAAAAAGACATCTTCTTTTTTTCCGATAAAAAATGGATGACGAAGAGCTGGATTTTTTTTTAATTGATTATCTTGAAGAAGAGTCATAGCTAAAAACTGTCTTAATAATTTAAGTCGTGTGTTCAACATAGGAATAATCCGATTTTTGAAATCAGTACAGACGCTACTGAGTGATTTATTTGACTGAATCGACTTCGCGCACTCTTCGTACTTTTTAAGTTGGACTTCAGAATATTTTAATTCTTGGTCTGTTTTTTCTTTAATCTTTGCATTTAAATCGGCGGCAATATCAATGACAAATGTTTCATTCTGAATCTGAACAGTGCTATACTGTTTGTCGCCAAAAGAACGCATAAGGGCTAACTGATTTTTTCTCATTTGGCAGTAAGATTGTCTTTCAGTAATCGAATCATTTCCTGTGGGAAATCTTTTTTTTTCTTTTAAAAATTTAAGTTCACTTTGTGTGATTGTAGGTCGGTTTTTTGTGGCGCAAACTTGCTGAAGTAGGCCTTCAGCATCATCGCCATAAGCCAAAGATTGCATCAGTGTTGCTAATAAAAATATTTTTAAAATAATTCTCACAATGTCTTATCGGATTTAATTGATTGATAAATAAATATTAATTCTCGAGTTGAAACAATGGCTCAAAATGATTCACATGAAAATAATTTAGACACGTATCTAACATTTATTGATTGTTCAAACAAATGTGTCTCATTCGATCACTTCATTTTTTTGCCAAGTCATTTATCATTTATTAGAAGTACAAAAGTGTCTCAAGACTTTGAACTTCACTTTTGCAGTACTTTTATTTGTGAATAAACGAACTCAAATAAAAGGAGACCTTATGAAACTTTCTAAAAATGCACTTGTTATACTTTCGATTTCTTTGGCAGCACAATTGTCTTTTGCTGGTCCAGTATCAAGTCAAGTTAAAGACTATACAACTTTACTGACTGAAATCAAAAAACAAGCTCAAACTGTGACAGATATTAATTCAGGAAAAGTGACAAGTTACTACAAAGGTTATCCGCAAGCTCGTTTAACTGAATTAACAGCCGAATTTGAGACTAAGTTTCCTCAAGCGACGGGTGAACTAGTTCAAGCACTGAGTCGCGGCGGCATCAAAGTTCGAGGCTCTTCAAATATCGCAAGCCTGATCGGTTTAGGTGTTGTTAGTGGAGCGGCTTTAATTCTGGCTAACAAAGTGCGTATCGTAAATCCTCACGAAGCAACAATTGGAAACAATAAATCTTCTAAAGGCAGTCTGACTGACGAAGCGAATAAAGTACTCGGAATTGAATCTGCACAAACGGTAAAAGGTTCAAAGACATCTGGAACATTAAGCTCAAATTAATTTTTAAAAACTCCGCTCAAGGTCATTTTGTATTAGACTTGGACGGTGTTTTGGTCTCAAATCCAATTAAACTACAATTCATCATGTGTTTGAATTGCATAAGATTGATGAAAGTAGTCCGTCTAACGAATAAAAAGGATCATATTTTATGAACAAAAAATTTTTATTAAGTGCTGTTGTGGCTTTGAGTTTAATATCTGAAATATCTTTGGCAAGCCCGCTTTCGTTTTCTCCTGGTTTAATTGATTCTTTAAAAGGTCTATCAGCGGAGCAGGCGTTGTCCCTCGCTTAGTTGAAATTCAAAAGTCGAGTGGCGGTTTGTGTTAAGCAACTTCGTTGATTTCCTGATTCGTGTCAACGTCATTTTGTT